>JAQBOK010000091.1 GCA_028288085.1 Mucilaginibacter sp. | reverse complement strand
GAGTTTGTGACAGGCTCAACCCGGATGAAAGCGGGCACAGCCCAAAAATTGGTATTGAATATGCTCACTACCACCGTAATGATACAACTGGGTAGGATAAAAGGCAATAAGATGGTGGATATGCAGTTAACCAACAATAAGTTGGTAGACAGGGGCACACGCATGGTGATGAACTATACAGGCCTTATTGAGCAGGATGCAGAAGATCTTTTATTAAAATATGGAAGTGTACGAAAGGCAGTTGAGGTATACATGCAGGCTAAATAATGTGCAAATGTGATTATATGCAGATGTACGAATTGAATAACAGATTTTAAAATAAAAAAGCCTCACCAAGCAAACGACTATTCCGCTTTCCTTCTCACCCTGGAGAAGGTTGCTGAAAGCCGGATGATGCAAGGGAGGTTGGAGGGTGCTATGCACGAGATAGAGCCATATTATAAGTGGAGAGATGACTACATTGCATCTGAGGACGAATACTCGCCTTTTTATGCAACTGAATATAGTGAGTTTGAGTTTGATAAGCAGATATACAATTATTTGCTTCATCCGCAGTGGGATTCGTTCGGGTCAAACACCTTATATCTGAAAGTATTATTTGCCGATTATGAGCGCGGGTATGCCATTATAGAACTGATAGGTGAATGGAACGATGCTATCAACAATGATATTATGCTGATGAAGCGAGAAATTCTTGAGCTGATGGTCGATAACGGGATCAATAAGTTTTTGCTAATAGGCGAGAACGTGTTAAACTTTCATTCATCTGATGATTGCTATTATGAGGAATGGTTTCAGGACGTGGAAGATGGGTGGATAGCCGGGATAAACTTCAAGGAGCATGTGATAGATGAATTTAAGAGGAACAACATAGATTACTATATCAATTTCGGCGGCGAACTGGATGACATGATCTGGCGCAACCTAAAACCAATACAGGTATTTAAAAAGGTTGAAGAGCAGATGGTGAAGCGACTGAATTGATATGCAGATCTCAAGTGCGCTCACTACTTTAATACTTAAAATAATTAAGTGATTAGTTTGAACCGATTTGCACGTATACGCATCTGAAATGTGCATATCCGTACATGGCATATTTGAAAACTGTGCATTAATTCCGTAAATTCGTATAATTAAAAAAAATATCAATTTTAAAAAATGGAAAATCAACTCCCGGATTACACCAATGTAATCCAGATAGACGAGGTTGACTCGTCACGTAAATTTTTGGCAAACGTATTCCTATGGATGTTCGTAGCTTTGGGCATATCATCAGCGTTAGCCTATACATTTGCCAACGACCAGGCACTAAAGGATTTATTAATTAATCCTGCTACAGGGCAAACAACAGGTTTGGCTTTCATAGCTATGCTTTCCCCTTTAGCATTTGTACTAATAATGAGTTTTGGCATAAACAAGATATCTTATGTGGGCCTTTCTGTATTATTTGTCGCCTATTCTGCAGCAACAGGTATTAGTCTGAGTTTTATATTATGGGCTTATGCTACATCTTCAGTTGTAGGAGTTTTCCTGACATCTTCACTGGTTTTTGGTGTTATGGCAGTAGCCGGATATACCACCAAAACAGATCTTACTAAATTTGGATCGATCATGATGATGCTATTAGTAGGAATAATTATAGCCAGTGTAGTAAACTATTTTATGCATAGTGCTGGGTTAGATATGATCATTAGCTATATCGGTGTCGCTGTTTTTGTAGGCCTTACTGCTTATGATGTTCAAAAATTAAAAAGAATAGGCGCCGGTTTAGAATATGGAGACGCGTCATCTAAAAAGATGGCACTGATGGGCGGTCTAACCCTTTACCTTGATTTTATTAATTTGTTTCTTTTTATGCTGCGTATTTTTGGCAGAAGAAGATAAGTTATCATTTAAAGATAATTGCTAATATCCCGGTTGCCTTTGGTGCCGGGATATTATTTTTTATAGCATTATTAATATTTCGTATTTATTGATATTACATTGTATCTTTAAAAAACGAGCGTCCAAATTTCTGCCTGGCCGTTATTAAATGAAAAAAATAATCGCAATAACACTTCTTTCTTTTCACCTGTTTAGTCTTTATGGCTACATGGCGCTATATGTGTATTGCGTTTTTCAATCCAACCGGTTATTTAATGAGCAGATCAGCCAAAATAAGTACAAGATCGATGACCTTGTTGCAGTGAAGGTTCCTGTGAATATGCCTACCATTCAGGATTGGAAGGAATATTCATTTATAAGCGGAGAAGTACAATTCAAGAACAATTGCTACAATTATGTAAAGATTAAAATGACAAGGGATACCATTTACCTGATGTGTATACCTAATTACGAAAAAACAAGACCATATAACAAGAATATTATTGATGCCAGAAAGATTGCTGATATCCCTGTCAATAAAAAAGAGCGTGTACCCTTTGGCAAAATAAATACCCTGGGTATGTACAATTATCAAGTAGTACAATACCGTTTTTTGGCTCCCATTGCAATATTAAAAAAGAGGGTTAACTACCCTCATTCAAACATTATTAAATCCTTTATTGCCAATCCCGGCCAGCCGCCTGACGTGCTGAATACCCTTTCTTAAGTTAATTTTTCGCTGATCAGATTGTAAGTATCGCCATACAATAAAGTATGCCGGCTATTGTGATAAGTTTTATGCCTATCAGAAGCCTGTCTGAACTGCATCTATTAATTATTATGTTTTAAACCTGCTTAACGGGCATTACTGAAGCATATAAATAATGGGACATCGTAAAAATTTACAAAACCAATTTATTTATAACGGCTATCTGTGTTGTTTCCGGCTACGCCTGCAAATTCTTTATTGCAAGCATGCATTCAAACATTTTTTATCGCACAAGGGTGTGCAAACAGATGCCATCATAATTTTAAATAATGAAACTTAAAAAAAAGAATATAGGAATTATTGCAGGCGCAATTGTATTGCTGCTTACATTTAGTTTTATAATTTCCAACAAAAAATCATCCCATCAGGAAATGATCAGGATACTTCAGGACCTGAGGAAAAGAAATTTTACTTTCGAAAATCCATTTAATCCAGAAGCCAAAGTGGCTTACTGCGATTCGCTGCTTAAACTTAAAGCTAATGACAATAATATTGGCCTGCTTTCTATGAAAGCAGCCCTTGAGCTCAAAGTTGGCAATGAAGACCAATCGGTACAACTTTACCAGGATTTAATTAGGCGAATGGATGTAATGTCACTGGATAGGATGTTGCCTGAGATTGGCATCGCCTATATGCGGCAGGGCGAACGAAGTAATTGCATGCTTAATCATACAGGCTCGTCATGCATATTCCCTATAAAGGACGAAGGCATTCATAAGATTAAAACCGGTTCAAAAAATGCCATTGAGGTTTATGAAACCATTTTGAAAAGCCACCCGGATGACCTGGAATCAAAATGGTTGCTCAACATTGCATTTATGACGCTTGGCGGTTATCCCAAAAGCGTACCGCACGAGTTTTTGATACCCAACCTGGATGCAGATACGGCTTTCAAAGTGAAACCTTTTACCGATATGGCCGCTGGTTTAGGCTTGAATATAAATGGCAGAGCGGGTGGTGTTATTATTGATGATTTCAATAATGACGGGTACCTTGATATTGTTACATCGGGTTGGGAGTTGAGTGACCCTATGCATTATTTTCAGAATAATAAAGACGGTACATTTAGCGATCTGACAGAACAGAGTGGATTAAAGGGGATAACCGGCGGCCTAAATATTCAGCAAACGGATTACAATAACGATGGCAACACAGACATTTTTGTTTTAAGGGGCGCCTGGAACACTCATGGGTTTGGCAACCAGCCAAGTTCGCTGTTGCGAAATAATGGGGATGGTACCTTTACAGACGTTACCACGACAAGCGGGCTGCTCTTTTTTCAGCCTACGCAAGCGGCCGTATGGGCCGATTTTAATAATGATGGTTGGCTTGATGTATTTATTGGCGCCGAAAATTCAAACAATCTGGATGCAGGTGGGGTACATACCTGCGCATTGTATATCAACAACCACGATGGCACCTTTACTAATGTAGCACAAAGTACCAGCTGTGCCCTTACCTCCTATGTAAAAGGGGTAACAGCTGGTGATTTTAATAATGACGGCTGGCCGGATATATTTATATCTACATTGGATGGTAAAAAGTTTTTGTTACAAAACGCGCGCAAAGGGGGACTGGCAGTAGATTTTGATGATGTTACCGAAAAATCAGGCATCGATAATAATCATGACGGTACATTTGCCACCTGGTTTTATGACTATAATAATGATGGCTGGCCAGATATAATGGTAGCTGATTATCAATTTAATAAAAGTTTAGCATACTATGCTGCTGCGGGAGCATTGGGCAAACCTGTACCAAATGCAGGCAACGTGTTCCTCTACAAAAACAATCATGATGGCACATTTACCAATGTAACCAAAGAGGTGGGGCTGGATAAAGTAGTTTATGGCATGGGGGCCAATTTTGGCGATATTGATAACGATGGCTATCCGGATATGTATTTTGGTACCGGCAACCCGGATTTTAGATCTTTGATACCAAATAAATTATTTAAAAATATAGATGGAAAAAGATTTGCAGATGTTACCACATCCTCGCGCACAGGTAATTTACAAAAAGGACATGGCGTAGCTTTTGCCGATCTTAGAAATACAGGCATCCAGGATATTTTTGTGGAAATGGGCGGCGCTTACAAAGGTGACTCTTATACCAGTTCACTTTATGTGAATCCCGGCCAGGGAAGTAATAATTGGATAGGATTAAAATTGGAGGGCGAAAAAGCAAATAAAGCAGCAATAGGCAGTCGTATTAAGGTAACTTTTACTGAAAAGGGTGTTAAGCGCAGTGTTTATAAGGATGTAAATTCAGGCGGCAGCTTTGGATCATCACCCTTGCGGCAGGAAATTGGGATTGGTCAAGCCAGGATTATCGACGAAATTGAGATAAAATGGGCCGGTAGCCAAACGGTTCAGCGGTTTAAAAATATTAGTCCCAACCAATTCTTACACATTACAGAGGGCGATGGCCATCCAGAGGTTATTCGTTTGGCCAAGCTTAATTACAAAACCAAAGGCGGTATCCCCATGTGTATGCCAATGACAACCAGTTTAAATAAGTAGATGATTACCAGACATTATAAATCAAAAAATCAAACGGCCGTTTCTTTTGTTTCTGTAAAATATAAGTTACATTTAACTCATATTTAAACGATCAAAAACTTTAATACGATGAAGAAAATTTTGTTAATATGCGGTTTGTTCATTAGTTTAACAACGGCAGGGCTGGCTCAAGCCAATCACCCGGGCACTACTGATCCTACAGAAAAAGCTAAAAAACTACAGAAGGAATTAAAGCTTACTGATAAACAAACAGTAAAAGTAGCTTCTATTTACGAAGAGTCGGCTCAAAAGTTTGAGAAAATAAAAGCGAAGGATCAGGGCAATACTAATAAAATGTTAGTTTCAATAGGCCCTCTTCGTACAGCCACCATCAAAAAGATCAAAGCGGTATTAACTCCAACTCAGGCAGTTAAATATGATAAACTTGTAAAAAGCACAAAAAATACCGGCGGCAATGGCTGGAGCGATGGCTGGAGCGCTACTACAGAGAACTAATTTTAATGAGATATTAAAATAAAAATGTCGCTGAATTAGCGACATTTTTTGTTCTGTATGGTTTAACTTCTATTTCTTTTTCAAAAAACAGGCTTTAAGCACAATACTCATTCCATCAACCTTACAATCCACTTCTTCTTCGTTATCAGTCAAGCGGATCTTTTTGATCAACGTTCCTTGTTTTAAGGTGGTTCCTCCACCTTTTACCTTCAAACTTTTGATGAGTATTACCGAATCACCATCATTTAACAGGTTACCATTGCTGTCTTTTACGATTATTGCTTCCATAATTGGTATTTTATTAAATATAAAAGCCCCGATTTATCAGGGCCAATAAAATTTTATAAAGTCTCCCCTATTGGGGGAGATTTAGAAGGGGCTTTATTTACTCACGTACATTACTTCTTTAACCGCTTTGATCACCCTTTCTGGGTTGGGCAGGTACTCCTGTATCAAAGTTGGTGCATAAGGTAATGGCACATCACCACCCATAATGCGCAGGATAGGAGCATCCAGGTAATCAAAGGCGTCCTTTTGTACTTTAAAGGCAACCTCAGTAGCTATAGAGCCTAAAGGCCAGCTTTCTTCAACAATTACTAAACGGTTTGTTTTTTTAACCGAGTTGATCACTGTTTCATAATCAATAGGGCGCACAGTGCGCAGGTCTATCACCTCGGCATGTATGCCCTCTTTTTCCAGTTCGGCAGCAGCAGCGTTTACCACTTTCATGATCTTGCCGAAACCCACCAGGGTCACATCAGTACCTTGTTTGGTCACATTTGCCTTGCCAAGCGGTATATAATAGGTTTCTTCGGGCACTTCCCCTTTGTCGCCATACATTAACTCCGACTCCATAAAAATTACGGGATCCGGATCAATAATGGCTGATTTTAATAAGCCTTTTGCATCAGCAGGATTTGATGGTACAACCACCTTTAAGCCCGGGCAATTTGCATACCAGTTCTCAAAGCATTGACTGTGCTGCGAACTTAACATACCTGCATTGCCGGTAGGGCCGCGGAACACAATAGGAACAGAAAACTGTCCGCCACTCATTGACATGATCTTGGCAGCACCGTTAATGATCTGGTCAATAGCCACCAACGAAAAATTGAAGGTCATAAACTCAATGATCGGTCGAAGGCCATTCATTGCCGAGCCAATGCCTATACCGGCAAAGCCTAATTCAGAGATAGGAGTGTCAATAACACGTTTGGCTCCAAACTCATCCAGCATACCCTGACTTACTTTGTAGGCGCCATTATATTCAGCCACCTCTTCGCCCATCAGGTATATTTTATCGTCCTTACGCATCTCTTCGTTCATAGCTTCCCGAAGCGCTTCTCTGAATTGTATTTCTCTCATTACTTTCTAAAAATGAACTTTTTTGCGAAGGCAAATATAATCACTAATGTGTGAAAAGCAATTGACAGGCCTATGAGTATAAGTTTTTTACATTGTGATAGTTAAATTTTC
Organism: Mucilaginibacter sp.; assembly: GCA_028288085.1. Classification (GTDB taxonomy): domain Bacteria; phylum Bacteroidota; class Bacteroidia; order Sphingobacteriales; family Sphingobacteriaceae; genus Mucilaginibacter. Next base: position 6,020 of record JAQBOK010000091.1, on the reverse strand, counting down.
TATACTGTATCAGTAAAACCTTATCCCAGAATGAAATTTTCATCCATAAAACGCCCTCTGTCCCCACAGTGTTTCTCAAAGAGAACCCCGTGTTGCACAAATTCTATCAGCTATATATAATGGATCTTCATAGCATTGTTGTACGCAGGGTTTCTCAGAGAGGACAGCGGAAGCATATTTTCATAATTAAATCTCGTGATGGGCGAAAAAACATATATTGTTATAATTTTGTATATTGATCCAATATGGTAAAGGCGGGAAAAATCAGACTTGAACCAGAAAACTTAACCCCTGTAAACGAAACCGAACGATTAAAAAGGGACATCTATAGATCTGATATGGAAAAGCTGCGGTTGTTTACTGAAATGCTGCGTACAAATGCACTGTTAAAAAAAGCTGTTATTCATCATAAATAACATATGGATATTTGGGATGATGCTTATAACTAATAAAAAGGCTGTCAACCGACCTAAAGATCAAATTGACGTGTTGGAACTTGAAAGAATAAAGAGGATATGTGAGGAGATATATAGTGCCTTAAATTTAGGTTAATACTTTTAACTATTAGGTGCTACCTAAGTGTTACAGGCGTTACATTTTGAAAAATGTAACGCCCTAAAAAATGGATGCCGGTAGGTAAGCTGCTTAGTTTTTCCTTTCCCCATTCATCTTCGAAGCTATTTCCAGCGCCCTACGGGCATTTACAATACCCCCTGTTTTGCATAAAGTTGTGAAATCAACTTTTTCTTTAGTACCTGGTTTGTAAACCATTGTTCCTAGTAATGGCGTAGCCGATCCCATAATGGCTTGTTTAAGTTGCTTTGCGCTCAGGCTGGGATAATATTCAAGTATCAGGGCCGCAATACCAGTAACAATTGGGGCCGAAAAGCTGGTGCCATCATCTGTAATTAATTCGGCGTCCATATCTATCGAAGTAATTTTAACTCCCGGAGCAAACACATCCACGTTCTTTTTACCGTAATTGGTAAAGGTTGCCGCAAGGTTGGTATCCGGCTTTAATCCTGATGCGCCAACATCGATCACGTTATCCGCATCGGTACCGGAACCATCTGCAAAAATATCATTCGGATAATCGGGTTTTTTATCCATATCCTCATTATCATTTCCCGCTGCCTGTACCAAAAGAACATCATGCGCCGCGGCGTATTTAAACGCTTCGTCAACCCATTCCTTATGCGGCGATATTTTTTTCCCGAAGCTCATATTGATGATCTTTGCACCATTATCCACGGCATAGTGAATCGCATTTACTTCATCCTTATCATATTCGTCGCCTATTGGTACAGCCTTAATGACCATTAGTTTTACGTTGTCGGCTATGCCATCAATACCATAACCATTATTGCGGATAGCGCCTATCAAGCCTGCCACATCGGTTCCATGTGAAGCATCACTAAATTTTAATACATTATTGCCATAGTGCTTATCTTTCAGAATATCCGGGTCATCACCAACAATCCGTTTGCGGGCCTCCAGATCCGGATTAATACTATTATTGATCTTAGCCATGTACTCACTCAGTTCCTTTAAAACTTTAACGTTGGTGCTGGTAGAAACATCCTCGCTAAATGCAACGAGCCATAAATTTCTAACTTCCGAAAGTGTATCGTTGTTCGTTTTTAAATTCTCTACATCAGCTTTAGTAAAGGTCTGGTTAGCTTTTAAATTTAAAGCATGCCTGATATATCCACTGGTTTCAACCATCGCAGTCATTATGGGCGATAGCTGGGTGATCTCCATACGAGCTTTAGTCACAGTAGAATCATACTCGGCTTTTACCTGCAGCCAATAAGCATATTCTTTTTTATTGCCTGCGGATGTATCAGGAGCATTTAAATATTTCCCTTTTAGTTTATGGTATTCCCTTACTTCTTCCTCGGTTTCGCTATAATCGCTTTTACCACCCGGGCCGCCCAAAAAGTCCCATCCATGTATATCATCAATATAGCCGTTATGGTCATCGTCTTTGCCGTTTCCTGGTTTTTCTTTTGGGTTTACCCATAGTACTCCTTGCAGATCCTTTTGCAGTGTATCAATACCACTATCAATAATGGCTACCACCACAGGCTTGCTTTTCAGGCCGCTTACGAACTGGTAAGCCTGGGCTAAGCTTATCCCGAAATAACCATCTGTTTGTAAGTCGAGTGCATGCCAGTTTTTAGGCGGATCAGGTTGGGGCGGGGGCAATACCTGGGCAAAAGTATTAAGGCTCAACAGTAAGGCCCCGGTAATAAGGCAGCTTATAAAGTATTTACGGAATATGTACATTGATATAAGTTAAATATAAGCTACAGGTCGAATTTGATCCCTTGTGCCAATGGTAATTTAGTTGAATAGTTAATGGTATTGGTTTGGCGTCTCATATAAACCTTCCAGGCATCAGAACCCGACTCGCGACCTCCGCCGGTTTCCTTCTCTCCACCAAAGGCTCCTCCTATCTCAGCTCCTGATGTACCTATGTTTACATTGGCAATTCCACAATCAGAACCAGCATAGGATAAAAATTGTTCGGCCTCTCTTAAATTATTCGTCATAATGGCTGACGAAAGCCCCTGCGGAACACCATTTTGTAGTTCAATAGCTTCAGCCAGTGTGCTGTATTTTATTAAATAAAGAATAGGCGCAAAAGTTTCATGCTGTACAATCTGGTAACTATTCTTCACTTCGGCTATACATGGTTTTACATAGCAGCCCGACGAATAATTATCACCTTCCAGCTTGCTGCCTTCTACTACAAAGTTGCCCCCTTCGGCCTTACATTTTTCTATAGATTCAAGGTATAACTTTACCGCGTCCTGATCAATAAGCGGCCCCATGTGGTTGTGCTCATCCAATGGATTGCCAATGCGGATCTGCCCGTAAGCTTTTACTATTTTCTGTTTGAATTGATCATAAATACTTTCGTGAATAATAAGCCTGCGTGTTGAGGTGCAACGCTGACCGGCGGTACCAACAGCCCCAAATACAGCACCTACTAATACGGTATCTAAATCAGCATATTGGCTTACGATAATGGAGTTATTTCCGCCCAGTTCTAATAAACTACGCCCTAAACGCGCGCCCACTGCCGCACCTACCGCTTTACCCATACGGGTTGAACCTGTGGCAGAGATCAAAGGGACACGCTTGTCATTAGACATTAGCTCCCCTACATTCCTGTCGCCAATCACCAGGCATGATACCCCTTCGGGCACATCATTCTTTTTAAAAACTTCCTGAGCGATATGCTGACAGGCTATAGCGGTCAGTGGTGTTTTTTCTGATGGTTTCCACACGCATACATCGCCGCATATCCAAGCCAGCATTGCATTCCAGCTCCAAACGGCTACCGGGAAATTAAATGCCGAAATAACACCTACTATACCTAAGGGGTGATATTGCTCATACATACGGTGTTCCGGTCTTTCTGAATGCATAGTCAGGCCATATAACTGCCTGCTTAAACCTACCGCAAAATCGCAGATATCGATCATCTCCTGCACCTCGCCGAAACCTTCCTGCAAACTCTTGCCCATCTCGTAGGACACGAGGGTGCCCAGTTCCTCTTTTTTATTACGCAATGCCTCGCCTATCTGGCGCACTATCTCACCACGCTTTGGCGCAGGTACTGTTCGCCATTTTTTAAATGCCTCACCTGCCTTTTCAATTACCTTATTATAATCAGTTTCTGTAGCTAGTTTTACTGATGCTATTTTTTTACCATCAACAGGCGAAATAATAACTTTTACCTGTGAATCTGCGCTGCTTCCCCATTCACTCCCGGTACTAAAGGCCTCGTTAATGTCGTTTATATGTAAATGGTTTAGAATCTCTGAGATATTAGGAATCATAATTTGTATTTTTGCCAAAGGTAAAATCTTTAAGGCAATTTATTATCAACTCATCTTTGCCCGGCCAAAATCCTGAAATGCTTTTCATTTATTATCAGGTAGTTGTAAAATTCCGTGTTAAAAATGTTTGAATGTTGAAAACTAAATTCCATTATGGAAACTTACTTGTTGTAATTTAATCACAGCAAAAGCTAAAAAGCCCCGATAACATTGGGGAAAATAGCAGCTCGCGTTCTGAAAAATATATTGAATGGAAGAAGAATTTGAATTTGGTTTCACTGAAGATCCCAAGTTTTCAGTTGAACGTTACGAAGAAATGATTCGTAATCATGATCAGTATTTTTTTGATGCGCAGGCGTTTGAGAACATTATCGACTACTACATCGAAAAGAATGATCCGGCGAAAGCCCTTCAGGTGGTGGAATATGCATGTAATCAACATCCATTTGCCGCCGTATTTTTAATCAAGCAAGCCCAGCTTATGGTCGTCACAAACCGCGTCAGCGACGCTTTCCTGTCACTTGAAAAAGCGGCGATGCTGGAAGCGTCTGATCCGGATATCTATATCATCCGTGGCAACCTCTATGAAAACATGGAACGCTATGCCGAGGCATTGGAGAACTATGAGAAGGCGATGGAACTTGCCGAAGAAACGGATGAGATATTGCTGCACATATCCTACGTGTATCAAAACATGGGCGATTATGATACGGCAATCACTTATCTGAAGCTTTGTCTGAAACAAAACATGGAAAATCAGGATGCTTTGTATGAACTGGCTTTCTGTTATGATGTGATGGACAACCAGGAAGAAAGCGTACAGTTTTATCAACAGTATATTGATAGTGAGCCTTACAGTTATGCAGCCTGGTACAATTTAGGTAATGCTTTTACCAAACTTAGCCTGTTTGAAAAAGCCATAGATGCTTATGATTATGCTATTCTGATAAAAGACAGTTTTGCATCAGCTTATTTTAATAAAGGTAATGCTTTGGTTAACCTTGAAAAATATGCTGAAGCCATTGAAGTATATCGTCAGACTTTTGAATACGAACAACCCAATGCCGACACTTACTGCGCTATAGGAGAGTGCTATGAGAAGCTTGAGCAAATGGATGATGCCCGCGCGTTTTACAAAAAGGCGGTAAAAATGGATTCCAAACTGGCTGATGGCTGGTTCGGAATTGGGGTAACGTTGGATTTTGAAGAGCGTTATTTTGAGGCGTTGCACTTTTATAAAAAGGCGCTGGACCTGGATATTGCTAATGCAGATTATTGGTTTGCTATTGCCGACGCGGAATATAAGCTCGGTCACCTGCCCGAAGCGGAACAAGCTTACGAAAAAGTAGTGGAGCTAAATCCCATTGATGTAGATGCCTGGCTGGACTATTCGTCGATATTATATGAACAAACCAGGTTGGTTGATGCCATAGAGGTAATGTCGCAGGCTATTAAAAATAACCCCGAAGCGGCCGAACTATACTATAGAATGGTTGCTTATTTATTTGCTCACGGTGAGTATAAAGAAGCGCTAAACTTTTTGGAACTGGCATTGTCGTCAGATCCCGAAAAACATTACATCTTATTTGACTATTTACCGCAGCTTCAAAAGAATAAAGTTATACTGGATATTATAAACCGGTATAGTAAATGATGGATTAATATGCGGATGTTCAAATTGTTAATGATTTGAACATCTGCCTATTTAATCTGCGCATCTTTGCCTTTGTAAAAAATTAGTTTCTATCCCTAATTCGCATATCTGCATACTTGCACATCCGCACATTTTTTTTGACCTTTGCGCCATTAGAACTTTTTGTTATAGTCTATAACCAAATACACTACCATGAACTATCCCCTGAGCAATCTTCCTGAACGCAGCATAAAACCCCGTAACAGCGGCATCACCATGGTGATGGATAAAGGGCTGAGCTTAAGGCAGGCGGAAGACTTTATAGAAGTGGGCGGCTTGTACACCGACCTGGTTAAACTGGGATGGGCAACTTCATTTGTTACGCCAAATCTGGATGAAAAACTAAAGATATATCGCGAAGCAGGAATACCGGTTTATTTTGGCGGTACATTGTTCGAGGCATTTATCGTTCGTGGACAATTTGATGAATATTGCCGTATACTGGATAAATATAAAATGGAATATGCCGAAGTATC
>JAQBOK010000067.1 GCA_028288085.1 Mucilaginibacter sp. | reverse complement strand
CCTCGTATTTATAGTAAATTATTCCTCCTATCTTAGAATAACTAAGCGTTCCATTAACCCGAAGATTCTGAAGAGTGCCTGGTGATATCTTGAGCATATTTTTTACTTGATAACTTTTGAGCCATTTTTTTGATTCTTCAGGCTTCGTGCCTATCATCTCCCTGAGATCTTCTAAGAGTTTTACCCTAAATTGTTCTAGGTCGTCTTTGGTGATTATTTCAATTGCCATTATAATATTGCTATTTATAAGGCAAATTTTGCACTTAATAATTGATCTGTTACACAAGCTTTTCGGCAGTACCGAAGTTTATAAATTTAGTCGAAGCACCTCTGGTTAGGGTTTAATTTTCATCCCATTAAATTTGCTAGTTTTTGTTGGATTTCGTACCTTTGATTGAACTCAAAAGGAGGGACGATGCCAATCCGACCACCTGTATTGAGGAGCTTCGATTTAGATATTGTAATTCAGATAGATACGGGAATTGGTTCTCGTCCTGCCATCCCGACGATACCAATCAAGAGCTCTGGCGAAAGTCAGGGCTTTTTTGTTTTCGGAACCTGGCAAATTCATTTGCCTAAGTGCAGAAGTAAAAAGCCAAAAGCACGCAGTGCGGAGCTTTCTATTTGCAGGTGTAACGCACATTCCAGGATCAACGCAAGCTAATCTATCTATATCGGAAAGATAAAAAAACCAACGCAAGGATTTAATTTGTTTGTAACTCCCCATCCTATGGTCAGCGCAGCTAATCCTGCCACTCCGCCCACCAAAGGTCATTTGTCAACTAACTTTCTATTTATTTGGATATTCTTCAAACCCAGGAGTCGGGGTTTTTTAAAATATTTTCAAAAAAATTTGCGCAACTGACCGATTGCATATATATTTGCAATCAAACAGTTGCAAATTGACATGAGACGCGATATTTACCAGGCCATAGCCGATCCTACCCGTAGGGCCATACTCACACTGCTTACCATAGGCGCCATGACGCCCAATACCATTGCCGGGCATTTTGGCAGCAGTAGGCAGGCGGTATCAAAACACATACAGATACTGGCCGAATGCGGTGCTATTGACCAGGACCAGCGCGGGCGCGAAATTTATTACCAGCTAAATATTGATAAAATGAAAGAGATAGACCATTGGATGGAAGCCTTCCGCAAGTTGTGGGAAACCCGTTTTGATCAGTTAGATAACATATTGAAAGACTTATAAACCAAACAATCATGACAAACAATTTTGTTTTCGAAACAGACCTTGCCACTAAAAAGATCCACGTAGTACGCGAATTTAACGCGCCAATTGAAAAAGTATGGAGAGCTTTTACAGACCCTGACGTGCTTGAAAAATGGATAGCGCCGAAACCATGGACAGCCGAAACCAAAATATGGGATTTTACCGTTGGCGGAATATCGCTTTATGCCATGGTTAGCCCTGAAGGCCAGAAACACTGGGTCTATGCTAAATTTACTGCAATAGAAAATGGCAGCGCTTTTTCAACAACAGGTATGTTTTGTGATGACGACGGTAACCCGGTTACGGCTGGGCCAAAATCATACCGTGATACTAAATTCTCATCCATTGACGGTAATAAAACGAAGGTTGATATGGTGATTACCTTTGAAGAAGAATCCACCATAAAAATGTTCGTCGAAGGGGGCTTTAAAGAAGGCACTACAATAACCCTTAACCAACTGGATGAATTACTGGCTTAGGAATAGTCCAATAAATTACTTATAAAACTAAACAATCATGACAAAAAATTTTGTATTCGAAAAAGATCTTTCTGCTAAAAAAATTCACGTAATACGCGAGTTTAACGCGCCGATTGAAAAAGTATGGAAAGCCTGGACAGATCCAGACCTGCTTGAAAAATGGTGGGGACCGAAACCCTGGGTAGCCAAAACCAAGTCGATGGATTTTATTGTAGGTGGTATCTGGCTGTATTACATGGTGGGCCCTGAAGGCCAGAAGCACTGGAGCCATGTAAAGTTTACCGCTATTGAAAATGGCAGCCGTTTCGCGGCTGATACTGTATTCTCTGACGAGAATGGTACCGTAGCATCCGATGCGTCGGTAGGGCACTGGGACAACAAATTTGTAGCCGTGGGCGATAAAACCAAAGTGGTAGTAGATATTAGTTTTGATGATGAAGCAACCATGAAAATGATGGTTGAAATGGGTTTCGAAGGCGGCTTTACCATGGGACTCAACCAGTTGGAAGAGTTGCTGGGATAGTTTGCAGTGTTTGTTTTATTAATCAAAGTCCTGCTGTGATAGAAAAAAACATAATCAATTTTAAAAACGATTGCTATGCGAAAATTAAAGCTACAAATGCAAATCACCCTCGACGGCTTCGTAGCCGGCCCGAACGGTGAGAACGACTGGGTGTTCCTACCTGGCAAACAAGATCAGGAGGGTTTACAAAAGGTTATCAGGTTCGGCGTCGATCTTGCTGCCAGCTGCGATACCTTTCTGCTGGGCCGTAAACTGGCTGCCGCTGAATTCTGCAAGCACTGGGAAAACGTGGCCGACAACCAGCCCGACAACCCTTGGCAACCTCTGGCGCAGTTGATAACCAATCATCGCAAGATTGCCTTTAGTCGCAGCGAAACAGCGCTCCCCGGCCGCAACCTCGAGGTGGAAAACGGCGACCTGGCTACTGTAGTACAGGCGCTGAAAGAACAAGCGGGCAAGGGTATCCTCGTTTATGGCGGCGCCAATTTTGTCAGCTCGCTCGTCAGCCTCAACCTGATCGATGAATATTACCTTATCGTCAACCCCATTGCTATCGGGAGCGGCCTTTCAATTTTTAAAGAAAGAAAGGTGCTGGAACTGAAAAGCTCAATCGCTTACAAACATGGAAAAGTACTCAATAAATACGTGCCGGTTCCAGTTGGCAGTTAGCAGTTTGCATTTTACCCTATATCAATTAATCTCTAAATGGTATCAACATAAAAACCAAATTATGAAACGCAAATTTTTGAGTGTTGCTCTTGGCATTGCCTTATCAGCAACCATTTTGAGCGCCAGGGCACAAAAAAGCTATACAGAAGGCCTGGTAACCATCAAAACAAGTGCAGGCGGCTAGGCTATTGAAATGAAGGAATACTTCAGAAGTGATTCCACTGCTACAACCTTTTCTGCCGGCCCGGCAAATATTAAGCTTTTAGCAGATGCTAACTACAAATTTTTTGCTGTAGTAGCTGACGCATCTGCTTTCAAGATAAAAAAAGCTGCGATTTATACACCTGATGAAATTAACCAGATTTTAAACGGTTTCCCTACATTTACATTTGCTCCATCAACCGAAACGAAACAGATATCTGGTTTTAACTGCAAAAAAGTAGTGGCAACAGATACTAAGACTCAAAAAACTTATGATATCTGGATAACCAATGACATATCATTGCCCTCTGCTGTTATAGAGAAGTATTATGCCTCTATTGGAGGCGTTCCTATACAATATACATCATTCCAGAAAGGACCAGATGGTGCATGGGTAAGCGCTGATAATACAATAAGTGGAGTTACTGATCAAAAGGCTCCTGCAGGCACCTTTGGTATAGCGCCCGATTTTGATAAGATATCAAAAGGTGATCTTGACGCTATGGCACGCAGCAAGCAATAAATCTATTTCACCGTCTTCGCAGAGTCAACCGCTGTCTGAAGTTGTAACTACGAACTATTATGCAGGTAGTCTTCAGAATATGAACAGCGCGGGGGCTGGAAATATAGCTTCTGTCGCAGATTTTCCGCTCATTGTTTCACATACCGAAGCGCAACAGCCCCCGACTTAAAAACCGTCGACTCAACCAGTTTTAATTGTAATTTCTCTTGCAGGTTGATGCCATTAAACAACCGTCTCCCTTCTCCCACAACTATCGGGTGAACCACAAAATGATATTCATCAATCAGTCCAAGCTCTGCAAGTTGAGGCAAGGGTCACACCGCCGGTAAAAATATTTTATACGCCCGTAGAGGAATGTGCCAGCATCCCACGTGAGCTGCGTAACATACGCAAACGTTTCTTCATCGGGATAGAATTTGGTGTGGTCAATGCAGCCATCTAAGGTGGTGTTGATTGCGTAGACTAGATTTCTCATTTGATTGCTTTTAGTTTTTGATTTTCCTAAAAATAAAATAATAAATTTTCAAAATAGTATTCATTTTACACTATGGATTTAGGATAGTTGATACAAAACTTATAGGACGTCATATCCCGCCTTTTTTGTACAAGATGGTAAAAGATGAAACAAATTGGACCATGTAGACTGTGCATAATGGAGAACAGCGGGGGATTCGAATCCTCTGAAGGTTACCGACTTTCTCATTTTGCCTACGAAAATCCTCAATTAGGCAACAAGTAGCAATTGACGTCTGCTGACCTTTGTTGTGTTATTTATTTAAGACATGAAATCATGACACATCAAAATGAAAATTCAACGGTAAATAAAGTTTGGTTTATTACAGGTGCTTCCCGGGGTTTTGGACGCGTTTGGGCCGATGCCGCGCTTAAGCGTGGCGATAAGGTTGCAGCTACAGCGCGTACGTTGGCAAGTATTGCCGATCTCAAAGAAAAGTATGGAGCAAACGTCCTGACTTTAGAGCTCGACGTGACCAACCCCGATCAAGCAAAGGCAGCGGTGGCGCAAGCACATGCGTACTTCGGCAGGCTTGATATTGTGCTCAATAATGCAGGCTATTCACTTGTTGGTACAATTGAGGAAGCCAGCGCGGATGATGTCCGGGCGCTGTATGAGACAAACATTTTCGGCCCGCTGGCTGTCATTCAAGCCGCCTTACCGTTACTGCGGCAACAAGGCTATGGGCACATTCTCGGTACATCGAGTGGCCTTGGCCATGTGACCATGCCGGTGATCGGCTATTACTGTTCGTCAAAATGGGCGTTCGAGGCGATCCATGAAAGCCTGGCCGCAGAGGTTAAACCTTTCGGTATCAAAGTTACGATCATAGAGCCTGGTGCCTATGCTACCGAATTTGGGAGCCAGGATTCTTTGAAATTTGCAGCCGGTCTCGACATTTACGCAGACTTTAAAACACACTTTTTCGAAAGTTTAAGAGACATGGAAAGAGGCGATCCGAATGCAACACCTGAGGCCATCTTCAAAATTGTGGATGCCGAACACCCGCCATTGCGATTTAATCTCGGCAGCCACAATTTGCCTTGGATACGTGCGGCATATGCCGAGCGGTTGGCAACCTGGGAGGCTTGGGAGTCCGTCTCTAACTCAGCTCAAGGCCAATTAAAGTAATCCATTGGTAAAGAATCAATGATAACCGGTAATTAAATTTATTATCGGTTATCATTGTTTAAATTGTCAAAATGAAAAAAGAAGAAAACAGCCCTCATAGATTTGATTCTTTATCAGACGCACATCGGGCCTTTGGCTTAACTAAGCCCGTGCATCCTTTGATCAGTCTGATCAACAGTGCAAATACCCCGGTAGAATTTAATAGGCACCCCCAGGCCCATGTGCTGAACTTTTATAAAATATCGTACAAGCCAAAGCTCAGCGGAAAATTAAAATACGGGCAGGATTATTATGATTTTGACGAAGGCGGCTTGCTGTTTGCTGCTCCTAACCAAATAATCGGCAGCAATAGTGGGATTGAAACCAGGGAATGCTCCATATACACATTGCTGATCCACCCGGATTTTTTGTGGAACTATCCTTTGGCAAAAAAGATCAAAACTTATGGCTTCTTTTCTTATTCGGCCAATGAAGCCTTGCACCTTTCAGAAAGTGAAAAAGCGACGATCATTTCTATTTTTAAGATCATGGAAGAGGAATTGAATAGCAGAATAGATGATTTTAGCCAGGATGTCATGATCTCTCAGATCGAATTGTTATTGAATTACGCTAACCGTTTTTACAAGCGTCAATTCATTACCCGCAAAGCAGTAAGCAATGATTTATTACAAAAGTTAGAGGATGTTTTAGACGAATATTTCAATAACGAAAGATCTTTAAGCCAGGGAATTCCCACAGTTCAATACCTTTCGGAAAAGCTGAATATAACTCCAAGTTATTTAAGTGACATGTTGCGTTCCCTCACCGGGCAAAATGCACAACAGCATATACACAATAGACTGATAGAAAAAGCAAAAGAACAATTATCTACCACAGGTCTATCTGTAAGCGAAATTGCTTATAAATTGGGATTCGAACACCCTCAGTCATTCAGTAAGTTGTTCAAGACAAAAACAAACTTTTCGCCTTTGGAATTTAGACAGTCGTTTAATTGATGTAATCGCTAACTCCAAAATTTTTGCCCTTGATTCTCAATCCGGGCATCTTCATTATTAAAGCTGATTGAATAAGCCGCTCCCTGTTATATTCTATTCAAACCTCATTTATTTGTGACTGTTTATATCAATTAAGCCATAATTAATAGTTTATTAATGAGCTATCGGTAATATCGCTTGAAATAGTTGTAATAAAATGAATAATAAATTTTTAAATGCCCTATTCGCCTTGTTGGCAGGCATGTTGCTACAGGTAACGGCCAACGCACAGCTAAAAAAAAAGGAATTTAATATTGTTCCTTTTTTGAACGCATATAATGTAAATTGGGACACGCCTGGACCAACATCCATGCAATCAATGCCAACCGGCAATGGCGATATTGGCCTCAACTTATGGGTTGAACCCAACGGCGACCTTTGCTTTTTTATAGCGAAAACCGATGCCTGGGGGGCAGCAGCAGCTACAGAAAAGAACAACTGGATAAGAGAGGGTGGCGTGTTAATGAAACTTGGAAAAATACGGATATCTGTTAGCCCAAATCCGATGGCACAGCAGGGAAGCCACTTTCGGCAAGTACTAAAACTGCATAATAGCGAGATATTGGTTAAGGAAGGTACTGGTGCCAATGCTGTTCAATTGAGAGTTTGGGTAGATGCTAACCACCCGGTGATAAGGGTCGAATCAAAAAGTGTAAAGCCGGTTTCAGTAAAAGTCACACTGGATAACTGGCGGGCTGGCAGGGGGGATACTATTTTACCGAAACAAGCCAATAAAATTATATGGTATCATCAAAATCCGGATTATGCCGACCAGCACTTGCGTGGCATTGTTTTTGGCGGAATTATTAAGGGAAAAGGGCTGACGACCAAGAATGATACTACTCTGGAAACAATTAAAGCTGTTAATGATCTTTTAGTCTCGGTTTATCCTTTAACTACAAAAAACCTGACTCCCGACCAATGGAGCGTCAAGTTGAATGGCGAAATTACAGTAATAGACGCGCAGCCCCTTGAACAGGAACGGCTGGCCCATCAGCAATGGTGGAGTAAATTCTGGCTTCGGAGCTGGATATTTGTAAATGGTGACGATGTTGCCAAAACAACTACACAGGGATATATTCTGCAACGCTATGTTACTGCTTGCGCCGGTAGGGGAGCTTATCCTGTTAAATTTAACGGCTCCATTTTCGTAGTGGACAATTCGCAATTTAAGGCGAACGAAAGAGCCCCGGCGATAGCGATAGATGCGGATTACCGCGAATGGGGTGGGCAATATTGGATGCAAAATACGCGCGCGATGTATTGGCCACGCCTTATGGCAGGTGATTTTGACGAAATGCAGCCCCTGTTTAAAATGTACCTTGATATGTTACCGGGTAATAAAGCGCAGGTAGAGAGTTATTACCATCATGATGGCTGCTATTTTCAGGAAACGTCGCCTTTTTGGGGCGGTTTGCCTTACATGGGGCCGGAGGTAAAGGAAAACTGGACCGCCCACTACTTTACCCCGATATTGGAGTTAAGCATGATGATGCTGGATTACTATGAGTATACCGGCGACAGAAAATTTGCCAGGGAAACGCTTTTGCCAATGACATCAGCAGGGGTGGAATTTTTTGATAAGCATTTTGGCAGGGATGCCCGGGGGAAATTATTGCTTGATCCCGACAATTCCATCGAGATGTTCTGGAAAACGCATGATCCGGCGCCCGATGTTGCCGGTTTACATGCAGTTTTGGCCCGGTTAATGGCACTGCCGCCCGATTTAACCGATGAAAAATCACGGGCAAACTGGAAACGGTTTTATAGTGAACTTCCCGATATGCCGGTCGGTGAGAAAGACGGCAAACAGGTATTGTTGCCATATACCGGTCCCCAAACTGTTAAGGGGCATAACCTGGAGAATCCGGAATTGTACGCGGTTTACCCGTTCAGATTATACGGACTGGGCAAGCCCGGCCTGCAATTAGCTATTAATACTTTTAATGCGCGCATATTTAAAGAAAAGGGTTGCTGGGTACAGGACCCGATACAGGCTGCCATGCTTGGTTTGACAGATGTTGCCAGGACTTATGTAACTTTCAATTTAGCCCGCCGGGAACCTAACCTTAAGTTTCCCGCATTTTGGGCAACCGGACATGATTATGCACCGGATGAAGACAATGGTGGTAATGGCGAAAACGGCTTTCAGGAAATGCTAATGCAAGTAGACGGTAAAAAGATCATTCTGCTGCCGGCCTGGCCGAAAGAGTGGGGCAATGCGGAGTTTAAATTGAACGCGCCGTATAATACCACTGTTCAGGGTAGGATAACGAATGGCAAGCTCACGCATTTGGTAGTTACACCTGCCTCGCGCAGGGCTGATGTGATCGATTTGTCAAAATGATTAAACCTAAATAGTTTTAATCATTAACCTCGTGGTCGGCGTTGTGCGTGCGATTTATGCTTATTCGTTTTCTCACTAATTTTCGGACTGATCTGTTTTGTTTCGGTTTTAATTTATGGTTTTTCCACAATAGTTGTAGCACCATGGCTATTTGGCTACTTTCGGCGGATATATGAAAGTTATCATCGCCGAAAAGCCATCCGTTGCTCGCGAGATCGCCAAAGTTTTCGGTGCAACTATAAAAAAGGATGGTTATATAGAAGGTAAAGGATACACTTTTACCTGGGCTTTTGGACATTTACTGCAATTGGCACCGCCACAGGAGTATGGTTTTTATGGATGGAATGTACAAAACCTACCCATGCTGCCGCAAAAATTTAAGCTTTCTATACGCAAGGTTAAAACTAAAGAGGGCCTTATCGATGATCCTGCGGTTAAAAAGCAACTGGATACTATCAAAACATTATTTGATGAAGCTACAGAGATCATTGTTGCAACTGATGCCGGGCGTGAGGGTGAACTCATTTTCCGGTATATTTACTACTATTTAAAATGTAAGAAACCTTTCAAACGGCTTTGGATATCGTCACAGACCGATGAGGCCATAAAAGAGGGCTTCCGCAACTTAAAACCAGGTGCAGATTACGACACCTTATTTAACTCTGCACATTGCAGATCACAGTCTGACTGGTTGGTGGGAATGAACGCGACTCAGGCGCTTAGCTTGTCTTCAGGTACCAGGGCGGTACTTTCGTTGGGCAGGGTACAAACACCTACGCTTGCTATGATCTGCGCACGCTATCTTGAAAATAAAAGTTTTTTGCCCCAGGTATATTACCAGGTCAGCATCCGGGTAGATAAGGATGGACAGGTTTTCCGGGCCGTATCCGATGCAAACTTTAAAACGAAGGAAGCCGCCCAGATTATTATTGAAAAGGTAGAGGATGTGGCAAACGGTTTTCCAAATGGAGGACATGTCTTGAGCGTGGAAGCAAAGGCACGTAAAGAACCGCCACCTTTATTACATGACTTGAGCAGCCTGCAGCAGGAAGCCAACAAACGTAACGGCTTTACCGCAGATCAGACGCTCACCCTGCTGCAAAATCTGTACGAGAGCAAACTGGTAACTTACCCGCGTACAGGAAGCCGGTACATCGGGGATGATGTGTTTGCCGGGGTGCCGCAATTGATAGAAAAGTTTAAAGACCATGCAGACTTTGGTAAACAGGCAACAGTTTTATCAGGCGCAAAACTAAATAAGCGGAGTGTGAATGCCAAAAAAGTAACTGACCACCATGCTATTTTGCCTACCGGAGAAACCCCTTACCAGCTTTCAGCAGATAAACAAGCCATTTATGACCTTGTAGTTGGTCGTATGTTAGAGGCTTTCCACCAGGATTGCATTAAGGAGATCACCAGGATAACGGTACAATCCGGAACAAATTTCATTGCCAGTGGTACTGTTATTAATTCAGCTGGCTGGCGTGCGGTATTTAACGAGCCGGATGAAGAAAAAAAGGATGAAGAGAATCCTTCGCTGCCGAAAGTTCGGCAGG
>JAQBOK010000331.1 GCA_028288085.1 Mucilaginibacter sp. | reverse complement strand
AATCTTTATAGCTTTAGCCTAAGGTACATGATTCAAGCCCTTTTTAGGCTAAAGCCTAGGGCATATCAATCTTTAACCCCGCGCTAAAGCGGCGGGCAATGAATTTGACACGTAAAATGTGGATAGAATATAAATTGTGGAAATTTTTTAAATACACTTTTAATTTTAAAATAAAATCCCTATAATTGCAATCCGATTTTTACGGGCTAAAAATCGCTTTAATAGCTTAAAATCATGGATTTAGTAAAATTTGTTGAAGAGCAATCAGTAGAAAAAAAGCAACTTCCTTCATTTAAGGCAGGTGATACTGTTAGCGTATACTATAAGATCAGAGAAGGAAACAAAGAACGTATACAGGTTTACCAGGGTGTTGTTATCCA
The DNA here is from genome assembly GCA_028288085.1 of Mucilaginibacter sp. Taxonomy (GTDB): domain Bacteria; phylum Bacteroidota; class Bacteroidia; order Sphingobacteriales; family Sphingobacteriaceae; genus Mucilaginibacter. The sequence goes on along the minus strand of JAQBOK010000331.1, from coordinate 6,635 downwards.
GCGTAACAGTGTAGGCAACAACGAAACTTTCACCGTACGTAAGGTATCAAACGGTATCGGTGTTGAGCGTATATTCCCTATCAATTCCCCTAATATTGATAAGGTTGAGGTAAACAGCCATGGTAAAGTACGTCGTGCTAAATTGTTCTACCTGCGCGAATTGACTGGTAAAGCAGCTCGTATCAAATCAAAGAGAGTTTAATTATCCTACCCCTGAATGGGGTGTTTTAAATATTAAAAGCCTTTCAGGAAATTTCTGGAAGGCTTTTTTGCGCTTATTACTCTTGTACTATATTATACTAATAGTAGTCATTGAGAACCTGCCTGAAACAAGCGGGTGATAGAGAGAATCTTATACAAAACGCATGACCTTTGCCTCATGTATAGATTTCTCACCTGTTCTTGGGCACAGGCCTACTACAGGTGAGAAATAACAATTTCAATTATTTTTAAGCGGTCTTCTTTACCGCTTTTACTTTTGGAGTAGCGACTGTTTTAGTAGCTACCGGTTCTTTAACCGTTACAATGGGCTCTGAAAGTTCGGCAAGCACTGTGCGTCCTCCTTTTACCACTTCGCCAAGCGCAACGTTAATTTTTGTTCCCAGCGGTAAAAAAACATCTACCCTTGAACCAAATTTTATAAAACCAAATTGCTGGCCCTGCTCAACCTTGTCGCCTTCCTTTACATACCAAACAATACGGCGGGCCATGGCACCGGCTATTTGTCTGAATAATACAGGTATGCCTGCGCTATTTTCTATTACGATGGTTGTGCGCTCATTTTCTGTAGATGATTTTGGGTGCCAGGCAACCAGGTATTTGCCTGGGTGATACCTGAAATATTTTACAATGCCTGTAATGGGGTTACGATTAACATGCACGTTTATTGGCGACATGAACACGGATATCTGGATGCGCCTGTCTTTTAAAAATTCAGTTTCATCGGTTTCTTCTATTACCACCACTTTGCCATCAGCCGGGCAAAGTACTTGTCTTTCATCTGCGCTGATGTGAAAATGCGGACTGCGGAAAAACTGCAGAATGATCAGGAATAGTAAGGCAGATAAAATATATACGATCCACCTTAAAGTATGTGCATCGGGATAATAAAATTGTATCAGTGCATTGGATACAAATATCAGCAGTACACACAGGGCAATGGAAGTATATCCTTCTTTATGGATGGTCATCTTTTAGTAATTTTAATGCAAAACTAATAATTTGTAATTAAGTAAAGGTAGGCATATACAATTGGAGCTGATAAAAGCAAGCCATCAAAGCGGTCGAGCAGACCACCGTGGCCCGGCAGTATGCCTCCTGAATCTTTAATGTTGATGCTGCGCTTGAACATGGATTCTACCAGATCGCCGAGCGTGCCGAAGCAGGAAATGAGGATAGCCATTGATATCCATTGCACCCACGGCAGATCGGCATAATACTGACTGATAATAAAGCCAGCCACCGCACTTATTATTACGCCGCCTATAAAACCCTCCCAGGTTTTTTTTGGTGAATGACGTTCAAATAGTTTGGTTCGTCCGAAAAAATAGCCGCTTAAATAGGCCCCCGTATCATTGGCCCAAAGCATGATCAAAAACGCAAGCGGGATATGAAAGTTAAAATCATTACCGAGGTATGCCAGCGCATGGAAAAAAATAAAGGGTACCATAGCATAAATAATGCCGGTAAAGGTGTAAGCAATATTAGTAAAAGGTGCTTCTGACTTTTTAAATAGTTCCTGAAAAAATATAGAACCGAATGTGAGCATAAGTAAGAAAATGAGCCTGTGATTGGAAGGCACATCTTTATAAGTGATTAAAGCAAATACCACATAAACTAAAATACCATATAATATTCCGGTAAATTGATTAGGCTTAATGCCACTTTGCCTGATCAGTCCATAAAACTCCCATAGGCAAAATGAGCTTAACACAAGGTAAAAAATTCCGAAGGTATAGTGCCCCAAAAGTACTGAGGCAAGCATAACAATGATAAAGAAGAAGCCTGTAATGGCGCGTATTTTCATAAATTGATCTGGTTCAGGATCATGGCCTCAATGGCATTGCTGAAATCCTTTTGGTGAATGTATACTTCGATATTTCCAAATGTGCGATGGGACGAATCCTGCTTGTTTAATAAAACGGCATCAATATGGTGCTCAATGAGCATTTGCTTTACTATTTCGGCCTGGTAGTAATTGGTGGACGAAAAAATTTTAATCCAGTTCTTCTCCATTAATGTCCGCTATTTGTCTTTTATTTGAAATATACCGGTAAATAAACAGCAAAAATAACGTAATTATAAAGCTTATGATATAGCCTGCATAACTAAAAGATTGTGACTCATCAGGATTTAAAGTAATTAATTTATGCTGAAACAAGTATGTGACCACTACCACCGTTCCGTTGTTGATAAAATGGGCCCAAACGGCCGGCCACACGCTGCCGCTCCATACGGTAAAATAACCAAAAAGTACCCCAAGCAATAATCGTGGTAAAAAACCGAAAAACTCCATGTGGAAGGCGCTGAATAGTATGGCGGTGATCCACACAGCTACATGTTTATTCTTCATCCATCGTATAAATATAGTTTGCAAGCATCCCCTGAACATAAACTCCTCGGCAATTGCTGTTACCAAACCAATAAAGATGAGATCAAAAAGCATGCTTGCAAAGGTTTTCATCTCCATCATGCTGTCTGATAGTTTTTTAGCGGAGTTTTCACTGTCACGCATCCAGTCTTCTACGCCCTTTAAAAATTTGGGAAGCACCATTTTCTCATTAATATTTCCTAAAAACTCTATTAGTGGGTTTGAGAGTATCATCGTTAAAAACACGATCACAATAAGCAGCCAGGAGAAATGAAATGTTGTTTTAAGATAGTCTTCGGGCTCGCGCACTATTACGTAAGCAAAAAACACTGGCGTAAGCAAAATAGGTAATGTAGTGCCTATGAGCTGTAATATCCATAAAGCATTTTGCGCCTGGTGGGATGTGACGTTTAAAGTCATTATATCATTTACCGTGTGCATCCCAAATACCGCTAAAATGATAGCTATCCCTATAAAGCTGCCAATAATAAGCACGCCCACAGACATTCCCATAAAGATCAGGAACTGTAACGCGGGGTGTATCTGCTTATGGGGTATGGGGTTATAAGGCCTGTCTGTCATAATATGCTATTAAATTCGTATTTTTGAAGCGCTTAAAGATAAGCCATGTCTGTACAAATTGGAAATATTGATCTGGGAGAATTTCCGCTGCTGCTGGCACCGATGGAAGATGTGAGTGATCCTCCCTTCCGTTATGTGTGCAAACAGAACGGCGCGGATTTGATGTATACGGAATTTATCTCTTCGGAGGGATTGATACGCGATGCAGCAAAAAGTCGCCAGAAACTGGATATTTTTGAATACGAACGTCCTATAGGAATACAAATATTCGGCAGTGATATTGATCACATGCGCGAAGCCACTGAAATTGCCACTGCGGTAAACCCCGACCTGATGGATATTAATTATGGTTGCCCTGTAAAACAGGTGGCCTGCCGGGGTGCTGGCGCCAGTTTACTTCAGGATATTGATAAAATGGTGGCCATGACCAAGGCTGTTGTAGAAGCCACCCATTTGCCGGTAACCGTGAAAACAAGGCTGGGTTGGGATGATAATACAAGGAATGTTTATGAAGTTGCTGAACGATTACAGGACGTAGGTATTCAGGCGCTTACTATCCATGGCCGCACTCGGTCGCAGATGTATAAGGGTGTTGCGGATTGGTCACTTATACACCAGATCAAAAAAAATCCGAGAATAAAAATCCCCATTTTCGGTAATGGCGACATCGATTCGCCACAGAAGGCTGCTGAGTGGAGAATGGAATACGAAGTTGACGGTATGATGATAGGTCGTGCAGCCATTGGATATCCCTGGATTTTCCGCGAAATAAAACATTATTTTAAGACTGGCGAATACCTTGACAAGCCGACAATTGCCGAGCGTGTGGAAGTTTGCAGAACCCATTTAACAAAGTCAATTGAGTGGAAAGGGCCTAAAACGGGCATTTTTGAGATGCGCCGGCATTACTCAAATTACTTCAAAGGCATCGATCATTTTAAAGAATATAGGATGAAGTTGGTAACTGCGGGGAGCTTTGAAGAAATAAATGAAATTTTATTTGAAGTTTGTGAGAATTACAGCACAGAAATGGCTTAATATTTGTTTTGATAAATAATATATTTGGATAATTTGACCTCACACTCATGATCACTACTATAACCGACGGCGTAAAGGTTTCTGTAGAAACTATTTATCAACCGGAATATTCAAACCCGGCGAATGACCACTATATGTTCGCTTACAAAATAAGCATCGAGAATGTAGGGAATAGTTCAGTACAGCTTTTACGCAGGCACTGGGAAATTTTTGATTCTAACGGTGCCAAAAGAGAAGTGGAAGGAGAAGGTGTGGTGGGGCAACAGCCTATAATTGAACCAGGTACTACGCATGAATATGTATCAGGCTGTAACCTTAAAACAGATATGGGGAGCATGAAAGGGCAATACCAAATGGCCCGCATGATTGATAACGCTGTTTTTGATGTGCAGATCCCGGAGTTTTACCTGGTTGCTCCTTACAGAATGAATTAACATTCACATTTATTAATATATTAGAAAGCCCCGTCTGAAAATATTCAGGCGGGGCTTCTATTTTAAGCTATATTTTATTAGTGTCTTTCGTGGGGCTCAGCAGACCGCGGTTGTGCATGTTGTTGCGGTTGTGGATGTTGTTGTGGTTGTGCATGTTGTTGCGGCTGTGCACGTTGCTGTGGCTGTGCATGTTGTTGCGGTTGTGCATGTTGCTGTGGCTGTGCATGTTGTTGCGGCTGTGCATGTAGTTGTGGTTGCGAGTGCTGTTGCGGCTGTGCATGCTGTTGCAGTTGTGCACGCTGTACATGCTGCTGCTGCCTTGAAGCATTATTTCCTGGGGTTACTGTATGCGCTGGACTGTTCGGTTGCCTGTTATTTTGAGGCCTAGCTGTGCCGGTGGCATGTCCATTAGTTGCCTGGCTTGCTGGTCTTGAATGGTTGGCATTTACCCTATTTACGGCGGGCGTAGCAGGTCGCCCATGGTTGGCGGCATTAAACTGGCTGCGGTTCTTGCTGGCTGCCTGCTGGTGAGTTACCTGTGCATGGGTTGGTTGCACATGACGTTCGCGCATTGCCCGTTCTTCTTCAGGGCGTGGTTTTGCATTCACACCGCCAGGGCCATTATAACTTACACGGTTGTTACTTCTGTTATTAATTACTGTTCGGTCAACATAAGTATTATGGATCACCCTGGTATTAACATGTACAACAGCGGTATTATATCTGAAACGGCTACCCTGCCATCCCCCGCCGGCAAAGCCACTGCCAAAGTAGCCATAACCATAGTTTATTCCTCCATAAAAGCCAACATGCGGCCCCCAGTAACCCGGGTAAAATCCATAAACTCCGCCCGTGTATCCCCAGTAAGAAGGCGTCCATAACAAGCCAACACTTGGCGGGGCTACCCAAACACCAGGAACCCAGTAATAGTCGCCGGCATTGGTATCATAAGCCCAATAACCCGGCTGCCATAAATAACCATCAACCGGGCAAAGGGGCTGATCGTATACGGGTATTGGAGGCGGCGCAATACGGGCCGATATGCTTACGCCAACACTTACCTGTGCATATATTTTAGGAACGGCCAATAACATGGCCGCAATAAGGAGTCCTATTTTCGCTATTTTTTTCATAATTGGTAGAATATGCTATTACTACAAGTAGGAAGGCAAATAAGTTTGAAAGTTTATATGGTAAAAGAATTGGAGAGTGAATCAGACCAGCAAAAGAAATATGCCGTAATCTGTATAGGACTTGTAGCAAAAGAATAGTTATATCAGACAAAAGCCCTGCCCGATATCCCGGCAGGGCTTTTAGTAGTAGTATTTAGTTTTGCTTTTCGCGCTGAGGCTGAGCAGGACGCGGATTAGCACGCGGCTTTACATGTTGGGGCTGCCTGCGCTGCTGCTGCTTGTGTTGCGGCTGGGCATTTGGTTGCGGCTGTGCATGTTGCTGTTGCACATTTGGCTGTGGCTGTACATGCTGTTCCTGCGGCTGTGCATTTTGTTGCGGTTGTACATGCTGTTCCTGTGGCTGCGCATTTTGTTGTGGCTGCACACGCTGCTCTTGTGGCTGCGCGTTTTGTTGTGGTTGTACATGTTGCTCCTGAGGTTGCGCATTTTGTTGCGGCTGCGCACGCTGCTCTTGTGGCTGTGAAGTGGGGTTGTTTGCAGGCCGGTTGTCCTGAGGGTTCTTAGTCTCTGGTACATTTGCACGGCCATTATTACCAGCTCCTCTTTGCGTAAAATGGTCCCCGTTCACTTTGGTCATGGCAGCTGTACGGGGCTGCCCATTATTAGCTTTTGCAAACTGACTACGGTCGGCGTGTGCAGTTTGTTGGTGTGCTAATTGGTCGCCGGTGGGTTGAGCATGCTGCTCATGCATGGCCTGTTCCTCTTCAGGACGTGGCCTCGCGGTAACACCACCCTGGCCATTGTAACTCATGCGGTTATTATTCGAGTTATTAATTACTGTGCGGTCTACATAGGTAT
>JAQBOK010000327.1 GCA_028288085.1 Mucilaginibacter sp. | reverse complement strand
CTAATCTATACATTTCTATTCTATTTTAATCAAAGTTTAGTTGAATAAAAACATATATTATCTTATAATGATGTTTTTCAAGCTAAGGCCCTTACGTCATCAATTGATTAGTTTTTAACGGCTGTTTAAATAAAATAGTTAGGTCATTATAAATGAGGGCTATGAGAGTAAACCACTATCTAATGAGTTAAAAACCAGAGATCATATGATGTATTTCTGTCTGTGATAGGTATTATCACTTTTGCCACTGATTTTCAATTATCATAAATGCAAAGGACCCTTTTTATCAAGATTCGTTGAAAAGTAGAATAGTTAAAATCCCACAATATTTTTTTCTATAATTACTACTGCTGATGCGGTCGATTTAATATGGGTTAAAGAGACCAACATATTAAAATTACCCAGAGCGTTAACGGTATTATTAGTTAAGCCCAGCAGTACAATTTCTGGTTTGCCCTGTTCATTATTTATAATTTCAACTTCGTTAAAGGCTGTACCATTAAGCCAGCCTGTTCCCAGCGCTTTAAAAAATGCCTCCTTTGCAGCAAAGCGAGCGGCGTAATGCTCGTGTTTGTGGGTCTTGTTTTCACAATAGGCTATTTCATTTGCCGAAAATACCAATTCGCGGAAGCCATTATCCTTCTCTATCTTTTCTGCAATGCGCTCCACTTCAACTATATCAATACCTAAACCAGCTATCATAATTAATCTGTTTAAATCAAACTTATATAAATTTCTGCAGAAGGCCCTGGTCGTTTACCGTTTAAACTTCGGCAGGTTCAGGACGTGGTATTAAGGCCAACTTTTTAGCAGCATTTTCGGTGGCAACAGAAGCCACTATGCAGGTAACTAATATTAGCACAACGGTACCATTCAGGATGTTATCATCAATAATTTTACTTTTATAGCCAATTAAAATAATTGCCAGTGTTGCCGCGGCGTGCGAACTGCTTAAACCAAACATAAGTTTGCGCTGGGTATTTGAATAGCACAATATTTTCTGGGTCAAAAATGCTGACACCCATTTCCCCGCAAGGGCTACTATAGTGAGGCTAAAGGCTATAATTAAAGCTCCCGGGCCAGCAAAAAATACATGGAAGTTAACCACCATCCCTACGCTGATTAAAAAGAAGGGGATAAATATCGCGTTACCTATAAACTCAATATTGCTGAATAATTTTGATGGCCTTGGAATTAACCGGTTAAGGGCCAGCGCGGCAATAAATGCACCTATAATAGGATCAAGACCACCCATTTGTGCTAAAAATGCGGAAAAGAACATACCCGTTAGTATAAAAACAAAATGTGATGTTTTGCTGATTTCTGGTTTGCTCAGAAACCACTTTGCTACAACCGGGATAACAAAAAAAACGATCAGAAAAAATGCAGTAAGAGAGGTTATTAGCTGCAACAAGAAAGCAAAATTTAAGCCTCCATTCTTTGCACCAATAATTATTGCGAGTATAATAAGAACGGTAGTATCAGTTAATATGGTGCCTCCAATGGTTACTGCTACCGCTTCGTTTTCAGACAGCTTGTATTTACTTACAATTGGGTAAGCTACTAATGTGTGAGTAGCAAACATGCTTGCTGTAAGCAGGGAGGTAAGCAAGGGGTAGCCAAGCAAATAATAGCAAACCGGGAAACCGATTATAATAGGAATTGAAAAAGTTAAAAAGCCAAATATTAGACTTTTGTGCTTTTGCCTTTTAAATTCGGCAAGATTAAGTTCAATACCGGCAATAAACATAATATATAAAAGCCCTATGGTAGCAAAAAGCTCAACTCCCAGGTTTTTGGTAAGCAAATTTAATCCGTAAGGTCCGATGATAGTTCCAGCAATAACAAACCCAACTATATCAGGTACTTTGATCTTCGCCATCAAAATTGGTGAAAGCAAGATTATAAAAAGGATGAGTGTGAAAATAAGTACCGGGTTAGTTAAAGGAAGATGCAACTGTTGTAATGCATGATTCCAAATGTTAGAGTTCATAGAGTGTCGGATCAAAATTTAGGTATCAGCTTTTATCTATTAATATCATATACCCAATTTTTTATGGCATTTTATAATTTTTTCTCTCACAGACGCCTCCTCCTCTTTTGTGGCAATTACTTTGGTTAAAGCACGTTGATAGTAACCGAGCGCTTTATTAAATTGCTTCAGTTTAAATGAGTAATCACCGGCCTCTATATAGGCGTTGTAATATTCAGGATTGTTAATAATTAAGCTATCTGGGTCTGCATTTTTATCGTCATTTATACGCTTTAAAATACTCCGGTAAGCCACAAAGTTTTTATAGATCCGTGTATTTAAAAAAGTATCAGGAAGAATGGTAAGATTACTGTCTATGATTTCCTGGTCTTTTTTCATTCCCTTCAGAGCGAAAACCTTTTTTAGGTCGTAACATACAAATTCTCCAAGCTGCCATGGTGATGTTGAAACCCATACCTTCAATTTCTGAGGTTCAAAAACAATAGAATGGTGGGCTACAAACTGGTTAATTGATTTCTCATTACCAATGCCAATATTAGCGTTGTTTAATCCTTTGGTATCTCTTAATATATCAACAGTTTTTTGAATGGTGTTTTTACCATTGTTTTTCAACAGGTCCATTAAATGATTATACCGGTAAAATGATGCACTATTATTCATTTGTTCAATATTCTCTTTTGTATGAACTAACGAATTGCCCTGGAAATGATTGGTACAAACTATATAATTACTATTCGGATCATAAACATCATAAGTTACGGGCGTTTTTTCAATAACAACAGCTTTTTTATCATTGGCCGATCCTATGAGCAACGATTCAGAAACAAACATTTTTCTTTTTTTTGCGATCTGGAGAGCTTCGTTGATGTTTTTAGCATACTGTAAAATTTCGCGGGCAACTAATGATACAGGTGTAGCGGCACCTGTTGGTAAAGTGCTTTTTGCGGCATTGATTGTTATGCTTAAACCCTGTTCATTCATACCAGAAACTGCCCCAATAAACCCTCCCCATGTAACTGTCATAAATTTATATCCTTGTGCAGGGTTGTAAAAAGCTACAATCTTATTACTGGCAAAATCATCGTTAACATAAAAATCAAAATTACGGCCAATGATCATGGTGCTATCATGTTACTGTGCACCCCAGGTACGGAATGATGTGCAGCCTACCTATGCCATAACCTGTATAGCATGCCCTATATGTTGTGCGCCATGTTAATTTATGATCCGCTGATAGATTGAACCTATATATTGGTATTTATCCGACGCTGATTGGGATATGCCATATATCTCCTCCTTATACTCTTCCGTTACATTTTTGGAAAGATCGCGGTTAAACCAGGCAACAAAATATTTCAGAAAGGAGCGATAAAACTTTGAAGGAACCATTTTCACTATCTGCGCAGTAAAATAATCCTCCTG
>JAQBOK010000329.1 GCA_028288085.1 Mucilaginibacter sp. | reverse complement strand
AGGTGAAATGTTATGGAAAAACGGTTTACCCGTACTGGATGACCTGCACAACTCCAGCTATGACTGGCAAATGCCCGATATTGAGCATAAAACCGATAAGGAAATCCAAAAATGGTATACAGACCATTATATTGAAAGCATAGGGCGTCTAAGTCCGGGTTTAACCATGGTGATCATGCATTGCACTGATCCGTCACCTGCATTCAAATACATTTGCAACGAGGGGCAGAAGCGTAAAGGCGATCTGATGGCCATGCTGGATCCGCGTTTGCGGGAATTCCTTAAAAAGAACGGTTATATCCTTACTACCTGGCGGGAAGTAATGGAACGGAGAACAAAGGCGGGTAGTGCTGAATAAATGGCTGTGGGTTTGAAACTTGCTATGTTCAAAACATTAAAATGCGGTTTGCATTTATAACATGAACACCATGTTTCTATGGAACGTGATAATCTGTTCTGATCTTCCCCACGCTACCACTCGTCGCTTTGGATATTTCGTTAGTATGATTGCATTATCTTTAAACCACCAATTAAAACCTCTTCATGGAAAATTACAACAGACTATGGCGCTCATTCTTTGCAATTATGCTGATTTGCATTGCCGTACAGCAAATAATATGTGCTGATTTCAGGCCGGTAATAATGCTCCCTGGATATCCAGTATGGCTTACACATCGTTTAGTTTGGGTATGGATATTTAGCATTGCACTTATAACAGCATGTGCAGTTATCATTTTTGAGATCAGGGCCAGGTCTGTATCACTTATATTGGCAGGTGTATTGATTTTACTGGTGTTGGGTTTTCAAATTCCGGGGCAGCCATACCCATCGCACATAGGCTCATGGACAGACGCGTTTAAAGAGCTTACGTTTAGCGGCGGCGCTTTTATTGTTGCGGGATCACTTCCGCGGGAAAACAATCCTCCGGGCCTTATCAAATTTTTAGAGAAGCTCATCCCATCAGGAAAATACTTTTTGGCCATTACCATGGTGATTTTTGGTTACATGCATTTTGTTTACCCTGCTTTTGTATCCACCCTTGTGCCTAATTGGATACCGGGCCATCTCTTCTGGACTTACTTTGCAGGGGCAGCGCTTATACTGGCCGGACTTGCCATTATACTTAATATTAAAAGGCGACTGGCTGCAGGCTTATTAGGGCTGATGATACTTTTATGGTTCATTATGCTGCACATGCCCCGTGCAATTGCAGATCCGCATAGCGGAAATGGCAACGAGTGGACAAGCGTATTTGAGGCATTTGGTTTTAGCGGCATCGCTTTTTTACTGGCAGGCAGATCACACAAGAAAAATTTTTAATAATTTTAGCTCATGAAATACTTGCTCATCTTTCTGCTTTTTCCTTTGGCTGTACAGGCCCAGAGTGTTACCAATCAAAATTTGTTTGATACCATTCCTTTTATACCGGAACATACAGCACCACGTTTGGCGCAATTTGCCAAAGAGCCTATCGTGCCCGGCAGGATTATTTTTCTTGGCAACAGCATTACTGAAATGGGCAACTGGAAAAAGGTACTAAATGATACCACCGTAATTAATCGTGGCATTGGTGGCGATATTACTTATGGCGTACTAAAACGATTGAAAGATATAACAGACCGGCACCCATCCAAAGTATTTATTTTATTGGGAATAAATGATATCGGCAAGGATATCCCCGAGGTAGTAATAGCGGATAATTACCTTAAAATAGTAAGGGAGATACACTCCAAATGCCCCGATACTAAAATTTATGTACAAAGCGTATTGCCAGTAAATTCTACTTTACCCCGCTTTCCGCAACATTATGATAAGGAGGAGCATATACTGGCTTTAAATAAGTTATTAAAGGCCAATGCTACAACTGGCAATTATACTTTTGTAGATATTTTCCATTTGTTTGTGGATGCCAATCAGCGATTGGACAGCCGGTATACTTACGAAGGCCTGCACCTTAAACCCGAAGCCTATGATATATGGGTGGCTTATTTAAAAAAACAGGGGTATTTATAATAGACAACGCATGGGATTTCCTTCATTTTTTGTAACAAGAATGTTAAACTTTAATCTTAATTAAAAATACTGTTATGAGTAAAGAATCATTTTCACTTCATGGAGAAAACCTGCTAAAAAAGGTTAAAGAACTAATAGCAGAAGGTAATGTAAGAAAGATAACCATTACAGATAAATCAGGTAAAGAACTGGCAAGCTTTCCCTTAACCGTTGGTGTGGTTGGTGCATTGATATTGCCTATGCTGGCTGCTGTAGGTGCACTTGCTGCTTTAGTAACTGAATGTACTATCACAGTAGAAAGAGACGAAGAACCTGTAAAAGAGGAAAATAAGCAGGAATTATAAGCCCGATAAACCTTCTTAAACGTACTGCTTTAGCATTGGGATGCCTAAGTAACAAAACTAATACGACTAATTATTCTTCAGCATAATTTTTAAATTAGTGGCATGAAGATCATTACCAAATCTATCGCATTATGCTGTTTAACGGGCCTAATGCTTTGCAACAGCACAGGCTTTGCCCAAACATCTGTAGTAGACCAGATTGTTAAGGAAGAAAATGAAAACTCGCAGCTGGAAAAGCTGGCGCATGAACTTTTTGATGGCATAGGGCCACGATTGGTAGGCTCGCCTCAAATGCAAAAAGCCGGTGATTGGGCCGTGGCTAAATATACCGGCTGGGGAATATCGGCGCATATTGAAAAATGGGGCGAATGGCGCGGATGGGAGCGCGGCGTTTCGCATATAGATATGGTTTATCCCCGTGTTAAATCATTGGAAGGTACGCAACTGGCCTGGACTCCGGGTATGGGAAAAAAGACAATTACATCTGATTTAGTGATACTGCCAGACCTTGCTGATTCCAACGCTTTTAAAGCCTGGCTACCTGCGGTGAAGGGTAAATTTGTAATGATATCCATGAACCAGCCAACCGGCCGGCCTGATTATAACTGGCAGGAATTTGCCACTAAGGAATCATTCGATAAAATGAAAAAAGGCCGTGCAGCGCAAACAGAGGCGTGGCGCAACCGCATTATCAAAACAGGCTATACTACTAAAACGTTGCCCGTGGCGCTTGAAAAAGCGGGTGCCGCAGGTATTGTTACCTGCAACTGGTCTAATGGTTTTGGGGTGGATAAGATATTTGGCGGCTATACCAAAAAAGTTCCTACTATTGATATAGCGCTGGAAGATTATGGCGTACTATACAGACTAACCGAATCTGGCGATAAGCCGCAGATCAGCGTGCACACTGAATCAAAAGAATTAGGTGTGGTACCTACTTTTAATACCATTGCCGAGATAAAGGGAACTGAAAAACCGGATGAGTACGTAATACTTTCTGCCCATTTTGATTCATGGGATGGTGGTACAGGTGCAACAGACAATGGCACAGGCACATTAACCATGATGGAAGCCATGCGGATACTGAAAAAGGTTTATCCTCATCCAAAGCGTACCATTTTAGTAGGACATTGGGGAAGCGAAGAAGAGGGACTAAATGGCTCGAGGGCATTTGTGGAAGATCACCCCGAAATAGTAAAAAACATACAGGTAGTATTTAACCAGGATAACGGAACTGGCAGGATTGTTGACTTGTCTGGACAGGGTTTTTTAAACTCTTATGAGTATTTAACCCGTTGGCTGGCTAAAGTCCCTGCTGATATTAAAGACCAGATCAAATCCAATTTTCCGGGGGCACCCGGCAGGGGTGGTTCTGATTTTGCATCATTTGTAGCAGCGGGTGCACCGGCATTTTCGTTAAGTTCAATCAATTGGTCTTACGGTGCCTATACCTGGCACACAAACCGCGATACGTACGATAAGATCGTGTTTGATGATGTACGCAGCAATGCTATTTTAGCCGCCATATTAGCGTACGAAGCAAGCGAGGACCCTACAACTACATCACGGGATAAAAGCGTATTGCCACCCAATGCAAAAACCGGCGAACCAACTAAATGGCCGGAACCGGTTAAACCAATAAGACGTGGAGGATTAGATCAATAGTAATAGATATTAAATCAAAATGTCATCGATGAGCAGGGCTGCCAGGGAAGGGGCGCGAAGAGAAACTATCTTTTGAGCAGGATTGAGCCCAAGGACGTGTAAGCGAGAAATCTTGTACGATCTGCACAGTTTACTTTGCAAGTTTTATAAGATTTTTCGCTCCCGCAGCCTAAACTTAACCCGCTCAAGAGAAAGTTTCTCTCTATCGTTCGAAATGAACAATAATTGAAAAAATCCGAAACTACGTCACATCTAATTCAGCAGCCGTAAGCGCGCTAACTTCGCCATCTGGGTTTAAGCCTACCGAATATTGAAATTGTTTAACTGCATTAAAGGTATGCTCGCCATAAATATTATCAACGCCTTCGGTACCAAAGCCACGTTTGTTTAAAGCGGTTTGTATCTTCCCTATTTCAGGCGATACCATATTGGGCGTAGTGAGTCTGTATATAATTATAGTTGGCGGCCTAAACGGCAATATCGGGTTAGGCTTATAGGTTACCCCGGGCACCAATACACCCATGTCCCAGCGCCGCCCATCAACCACCGAGTTGATAATGCCATCGTCCTTGCTGTGGGCTTCAACTGTTCCGCCGTTGCCATCAGAAATTACAATATGCCCTACTTCGCCATTTCCCGCCAGGCGCAGTATTGCTGCACCGGGTGTTGATTTGGCTTCTTCAATAGTGATGATCTGTCCGAGGTTATTCGCATCCCGGTTCCAATAGGCGCTGTAACTATCAACCGTATCACCACCATACAATATGCCGAAAGTTTGATAGTAAAGCCACGATACAAATTCTGCGCAATCCCATGGGCCTTTGTAATGGGCATCGTCCTTATGTACTAAAGCGCCTAAAAGATAAGGTTCGCCTACATGGTTATCGCCCAAAACAACAATATCGTCGCCTGTCATTTATCTTACTATTTATAATAAAATTACGCAATATTAGTAAAATATCTACTACTTGTTATCCTCAAGTTGTTTCATCCCATTTCACCTGTTTCAACAATTAAAAACTGAAATACGTGAAACGGATGAAACAAGGAATATCCCGAATTGTCATTGCGAGCGATAGCGTGGCAATCGCGAACTTTGCATATCGGTTGTGCATGGTTCGCGATTGCTTCGTTCCTCGCAATGACATGGTGGGAGTTGTGATGGTAAAGTTTGTTTCACTCCATTTCACCTGTTTCAAAAATTTAAAACTGAAATGCATGAAATACGTGAAACAAGAATACCTTATTTATCCTTTGTAAATATGAACGTACCTCCGCCCTGTTTTAAAGTGAATTGGTTTTTTGCAGGCTCAAATTCCATTACAATACCGGCCGGGTCAAAACCGAACTTGTCCGGCGCTATCGCATTCAAATTGAACTGCCCTTGTCCGGTGGCTTGCGCCTTCAATGTGATATTATCTTTGGTGATGGTAATTTTTAAAGGTAACTGCGTGCTTGAATAAACCCCAAGATATTTATCCAGGTCCCCTGTTTTTTCAATGCCCGCAATGCCCGGTTTAAAATCTGGAATGGTAAAAGGCTTATTGAAGTAAATACTAAGCACATCATTTTTTACCTTATTAACCCCATACTGTCCTCCATTTGAGCAATAAGCTATAGCCAGTTTTTCCCCTGGGAAATAGGTGAGCACCGAAGTAAACCCATCAATAGCACCATTGTGCCCAAACCCCGTTTTATCATCAAAATTGAGCGCAAACATGGCCATCCCATAATTATCCTTCTGTGTTTTCATCAGGTTTAAATGCTCCTGGCTAATCAGTTTACCGGCAAACAGGGCCTCGGCAAACTTTACCAGGTCAGTCGACGTTGATAAAATGGCACCTGCACCACCGGGAATACTCATATCTGTTTCGGGCCTCTGTATCCAGCTATCAACGAAGGCGTAAGAATAAGCCTCATTATTCTTCACATCAGTTTTGGCGCCATAGTAGGTATCCTTTAACCCCAGTTTTGAAACAATACGTGCCTTTAATTCTTCAGGATAGGATTTTTTAGTGATCTTCTCGATAATATAGCCCAGCAAAACAAAATTGGTATTACTGTATTCCGCTTTTGTATCCGGTTCAAAATCTGGCGTCTGCTTTTCAAAAGTGGCCAGCATCTCTTCTTCCGTATGTGGTTTTGTCATCGATGCGAAGTATCCAGAGGCGTTGGTAAAGTTATGCAGCCCGCTCCTGTGGTCGAGCATATTGCTGATGGTGATCTTTGACGCATTAGGCAACTGAGGATACCAGGTTGAAAGCGGAGCAGTCAGGCTCAACCTACCCTCCTCTATTAGTTGAAATACCATAGTGGCAGTAAACATTTTACTGATGGAGCCGATCCTGTATTTGGTATGAACGTTCGGTGCTATTTTATCACTGCCGTTTACCGAAAGGTAGCCTATTGCTTTTTGATAAACCACCACTCCATTACTTGAAACTGCCAGGCTACCCATCGCCCTATTATGACTTTCCAGCGAGGCAAACAAGCTATCGAGTTTGGGCTTATTCAGGTTTTGTGCTATGGAAGCATAACTTGTTGCTATTAAAAAGAAAAATAGCACTAATGTTTTCCTTGTCATTTTATGGTGGTTTAGATAAGTGTTTGTTTGTAGACGATTAAAAATTTAAACTAAAGCAGAAATCATTCAAGGATCTCTGCTATTTCATCAAATCCTTTTTCCCTTGCCAAGTCGGCAGGTAGTTTGCCGCCTTCCATGCGCACATTGGTTTCGGCGCCGTTTTCCAGGAGTAGTATCAGCAATTCGAGGTTGCCATTTTGGGCAGCCGTGTGCAGCGGTGTAGCACCAGCCTGTTGTTTTACATTTACCTGGGCACCATTCTCAATTAGTATACGGGCAATATTATTATAGTTACCTGCCGCTGCGGAGTGAATGGGGAATACATGGAAGCCATTGTTTGATGGGAGGTTAACATCGGCCCCCTTCAAAACTAAATAGCGAGCCACTTCAAACTGTCCGAAATAGCAGGCCAGTCCCAGAGGTGTAAAGCCATCATCGGCATAATCATTCACTGCATCGGGATGTGAGTAAACCAAATGGGCCACCACATCAAACTTGCCTACTGCCGAAGCCTCAAACAGGCTTATCTCATCAACATATTTAAGCAAGAGGTCGGTAACCTCGGGTTTTTTGTAATAGCAGGATAGCATAAGCGGCGAAACATGCTGAGAAGTTGGCGTAGTTGCAAGCGCCGGGCTTTGTACCAATAAGTCATTTAAATTAACCAGGTCAGCAGCTGCGATGTATTCTTCCAGTTTTTCAACACTCATACTTCAATATTACTAAAAAAATAAATCGATATGCATAGGTGGTTAATAAATTCATAAATGTGAATAAAGTTGAACCCACCTCTATCGGCGAAGTGATGACCGGGTGGGCCGACCGGGTAAGCGGAAAGAAAAAATTAAAAATCATCCCTAATATTTCTTTAATCTATTAACTTTATATTTGCGTTTCAACGCTGTAATGTAAGGATGCCGATAAAAGGGAACCAGTTCAAATCAAATAATATAAGGGACGAAAATAAACCCCGTCAACCTTCGTCAAAAGGCGAAAAGGAAAAGCCTGAAAAACAAAAGGCCATTAAGCTGCCAACGTTCAACCTGATGGATGGGCGCCTGGTTAAGATCATGGGCTTGTTTTTCCTGGTGCTGTCGGTGTTTTTTCTCATCGCTTTTACTTCCTACCTGTTTACCTGGCAGGAAGACCAGAGCTATGTATCGCCTGCAAATGGCGGCTGGCACAACCTGTTTAAAACCACGCAGGAACTTATTGACAATGGCGTAAAAAACCCTGTGGTAGATAATTGGCTTGGCAAATTTGGCGCTCTGCTATCCAACCAGTTAATTTTCGAGTGGTTTGGTATCGCTTCGTTCCTGTTTGTTTTCGTGTTTTTTATTGTCGGTTATCGCCTGTTATTTAAAGTAAGGTTATATCCCGTAAGCAAGACATTAGGATATTCCTTCTTCCTTGTCGTATTTATATCCATCACAATAGGCTTTTTTCATGGATTTGTTACCGATTACCCGCATTATGTTGAGGGCGAATTTGGCTTTTGGAGCAATAGGTTGCTTGATGTGCAAATAGGCCAGGCCGGCACTGCAGGGCTATTGATATTTGCCGCGCTTACAGCGCTTATCATCGCTTATAACATTGATTTTAAAATACCCCGCGTTGCCAAAACTTTAAACGCTGATGTGGTTGGCAATGTGGTTCCGGAGGCTGTTGAGATTGAAGAAGAATACCCATCTAAACCTATAGAGTGGCCAAAAAATGGCAATAAGGTAAAGGGAGATACAGCCAAGGGCGAAATGCTGGTACAAAACTCTGTTTTTCATGAGCCAATGGTATTAATACCTGATCCAAGCGCAAGTCATGAGCCGGAATCTGAAGACGAAATACCACTTACTATTGATACAGCCAGGCCGACCAATGTTTTAAGCGTGGAAAAAGAGGATGATGATAAAGCAAAGAGTTTAGTTGAACAGTTTGGCACCTATGATCATAAACTGGAGCTGGCGTCCTACAAATACCCTCCGCTTGACCTGCTGGAAAATTACGGTTCCAACAAAATAACGGTTAACTCCGAAGAACTGGAAGCCAACAAAAATAAGATAGTTGAGACGCTGAACCATTATAATATCGAGATAGATAAGATAAAGGCCACTATTGGGCCAACGGTTACGTTGTACGAGATTATTCCTGCGCCGGGTGTGCGTATCTCTAAGATCAAGAATTTAGAGGATGATATCGCGCTTTCATTAGCTGCTTTGGGTATTCGTATCATTGCCCCTATGCCGGGCAAGGGTACTATTGGTATCGAGGTACCTAATCAAAACCCCGAAATGGTTTCTATGCGATCTATCCTGGCTACCGAGAAGTTCCAGAATACCACAATGGACCTGCCTATCGCCCTCGGCAAAACCATATCTAACGAAGTATTTATTGCTGATTTGGCCAAGATGCCCCACTTGCTGGTGGCAGGTGCTACAGGGCAGGGTAAATCTGTTGGTATCAACGCTATA
>JAQBOK010000315.1 GCA_028288085.1 Mucilaginibacter sp. | reverse complement strand
CCAAACTGATTTCCAATCACCTTATAACACGTTATTTAGCCCCAGGCATTACACTTATCTGAACAACTATATCAACTTTACCAATCATATACAGCAGGCCAAACAAAACATTTATCCACGCCTCGGGCAAAGTATCAGCCTGGATTACAAATCGGCGATAAGCGGGTTAAGCGCCAACCAGTTTCTTGCCGATGGTGATTTCTTTTTCCCGGGTTTAATGATAAATCATAACCTGGTGATCAATGCGGCACATCAGCAAAAAGGAGCAAACAGCGCGATAGATTTTTCAAATGATTTTCCCTTTTCCCGCGGATATATTGCCGAGAACCTGCATAGTATGAATAAGATTGGTGCTAACTATCATTTTCCTGTGGCTTATCCGGATGCGGGTATAGCCAGCACTGTTTATATTTTAAGGTTGAGAGGGAATGTATTTTATGATTATACACGCGGCGCTGACAGTTTCAGTGACGGCAGCCCCTATAAGAATTTCAGATCAACAGGAGCAGAATTATTTTTCGATACGCAATGGTTTAACCAAGTGCCTATTTCGTTCGGTTTCAGGTATAGCTATTTGCAGGACCAGGATGTTTTTGGTGGGAACGGGCGCAATCGTTTTGAGATCGTTTTGCCGGTAACGTTTTTTTAATGACTGATAATTGAATAGGCTTTATAAATATACAACTTAATTGAAAATCTTATCAATTCACTAGTTAACCTTAGCCATTGGCCAATCTAATAATATCTTTTACCTTTTGTGCATCAGTTACCTGGATACTAAACTCGTCGATATAGCTGCCGCCCATAATAATACTATCATTCTGATACTGCATTTTACTTTTCACGGTACCTTTTGCTGATGAGTGGATCTCGGTGGCTTTGGTAAAATGGATCAGGTTGGCTACGGTAGTTTCGTTAACACCGCTTCCAGGCATAATAGTGATCCTGCCGGCTGCTTTTTCCATCAGGTGTGTTATTACGTGTACGCCCTCAATTGCAGTACTTTTGCCACCTGAAGTTAAAATACGTTCGCAGCCCAACTCAATAATATCTTCAAGGGCTTTGTTCATATCTGCACACATATCAAATGCCCGGTGAAAAGTAACGCCCAGCCCCTTTGTTTTTGCCATCTGTACCAATTCAGAACATCGCTTCTTATCAACACTTCCGTCTATGTTTAAAATGCCTGTTACTATACCATCGCAGCCGGTTTCAATGCAATAGTTGATATCAGCTTTCATTATTTCAAACTCAAGATCGGTATACAGGAAATCGCCTTCACGTGGACGTATTAAAACGTATAATTTTATTTTAAGTAGTTTGCGGGCCATTGCGATTTGGCCGTGTGAGGGGGTTGTGCCTCCTTCATTCAGATTTTCACATAATTCAACACGTATGGCGCCACCTTCCTGCGCAGCCAAGGCAGAAGCAAGTGAATTAGCACAAACTTCAAGCTTTATCATGTAAATAGTTAGATAGCAGATATGCTTTTAAGATATAAATATAATAAAAACATTAATATATAAACCAATGATTAATAAATGCTTTTACCTTTAATCAACATATCTTGTTTATCGGCATTGCAAACTGCGAATGAAAATCCACTTTGAATTGCATAAGCACCATATTCTCCCTTTTTATTGATCGCAAGGAAACCAACCTGTATATTTTTAGCAGTATCAGGTTTCTTTTTGATGATCCTTTTTACCGCTTCTTTGCAAGCATTCTCTGGCGACATGCCTTGCCGCATCAGCTCAACCACCAAAAAGCTGCCAACGTTGCGTATTACCTCTTCGCCCACACCAGTTGAGGTGGCGCCGCCCACTTCGTTATCCACATACAAACCTGCACCAATAATGGGACTGTCGCCAACGCGGCCGTGCAGTTTAAAAGCCATGCCACTGGTAGTGCATGCGCCGGATATATTGCCTTTAGCATCAATAGCCAACATACCAATAGTATCATGATTGTATTTACCACCGGGTACATGCTGTTCATTTTCAATATTTATTGCAGGGCTGTATTTAGCAGTTTTAAGCCATTCCTTCCATGCTTTTTCAGATTCGGGTGTCAAAAGTTTTTCTCTCTTAAAGCCTTGTTCTACAGCAAACTGTGTTGCCCCGTTGCCAACCAGCATTACATGCGGTGTTTTTTCCATCACTAAACGCGCAACAGATATAGGGTGGGCAATATCTTCCATAGCAGCCACTGAACCACAGTTCCCAAATTCGTCCATGATACAAGCATCAAGGGTTACGTGGCCATCGCGATCTGGGTAACCGGCGCGACCAACAGTATGATTGTTCATATCGGCTTCAGGTATTTTTACGCCCGCTTCAACAGCATCCAGCGCACGTCCACCTTTTTCAAGGGTTTTCCAGGCCTCCTGGTTGGCGGCAATACCAAAATCCCACGTAGAGATCACTATGGGTAAATTGGTAGTAGAAATATTGGATAAAGACTCCGCCACGGCAGACTGTGACAGCGCGGCAAGGGAAGCCCCGGCAGCTGATAGCTTAATAAATTTACGGCGATTATACATCTCGCTAATATATAAAGTTTGGATTGATAAGTAATCGCTTGGGTAGCTATCAGTACATTTTGAATTACTTTCCGGCAGTATTCAACATGGGCCTTACCTCAATACTACCACCGAACTCAAAGACCGGGCATTTATCTGCAATAGTTTTTGCATCATCCATATCTATGGCATTAATGATCAATACCGAGCTTACCAGTTCATTATTTGCTACATAAGGAGTGCTTGTAAGCGATTTCCCGGTGCCGCTTATGGTTAATCCGTCATCGGCAGGGCGGTAGCCCGCAACCAAACTACCAGATTGCGCCAGGTTGCCCATATACTGCTGCCAGCGCTTTATATTGGCCTGCACCACATCCTGTGATGAGGGCTTAAAGTCAGATTTAAACCGGATAATAAACAGGAATTGCGATTTGGTTTTATTCTGTGCAAAACAACCAAGACAGGCAATTAATAAAATAGTTGAAAGGATGATTTTTTTCATTTTAATATTTTCAATAGTAAAGTGCAACGTTTACTCAAAATCCTGGCGGCAATTATTACAATGCCATGCTTTCTCGTTATGGAAAGGATTTATAGCTTCGATAACAGAAACAACATCATCCAACCAACTGGTTTTGTTTTCGGCAGGTGGCACGTGCAGTACATTTGTTGATCCGCAATAAGGGCAAATAACAACATTGTCTGCTCCATGAGGTGTTTCAAAGTCTGGCGGCAATTCAGAATCCTCTGCGATTAACTCCCTGCATTTTTCAAGGTCGCGGGCAAACACTTTTATTTTAATGCCACCACCTCCCTGGTTATATACGGGATATAAGATGCCAAGGCTTTCATCAGTTACAAAACAAGGGATACCATTTGCTTCTAATTTAGTGCGGATGATCTGCGCCAGCATGGGGTCGTAATAAGTTTCGAATGTTATTATCTCTTCTTCCTTTTGCATTAAATTATTGATGTTTAAAAATAGGCTGACGTTAATTGAATTCTTATTCAAAAATGAGAATTTGTTTTGGTTAATTTGAATAATTATGAATCGAATCGACCGGATATCCGCTATATTAATTCAGCTGCAATCGCGCAGGGTGGTTAGGGCCGGCGATATTGCAGAGCGTTTTAACATCAGTTTGCGTACCGTTTACCGGGACATAAAGACGCTGGAGGAAGCCGGTATCCCACTGATTGGGGAAGCAGGGGTGGGTTATTCTATTATGGAAGGTTATCGCCTGCCGCCGGTAATGTTTACCCGGGATGAAGCGGTAGCCTTTTTAACAGCCGAAAAACTGATGGAAAATCTGACAGATCCTTTGTCTGACGAGAACTATAAATCGGCCATGTACAAAATACGCTCGGTGTTACGTGTGGCCGAAAAGGATTTTCTGGAGAATATAGACGGCCATATCGAGGTGTTTAAAAGCCGGCGCATAGCGGGTAACAAGCTTGATTTAAACCCGCTTCAATTGATTTTAAGAGGGATTGCTCAAAAAAATGTAGTCGCCATAAAGTATTTCGCGGCCCATAACCAGCAGAAAAGTGAGCGTTGCATTGAACCTGTAGGTGTATTTTACCAGGATAATTACTGGCACCTGATCGCATGGTGCCGATTACGTAATGATTACCGTGATTTCAGGCTCGACCGCATTTCGGATATCTTCTTAATGAACGAACTGGTTAAAACCCATCACCCTAATTTAAAGGACTATATTGCAAGATCAGCTAAAGAGAAAAACCTGCAAACCGTTGTTATACGGGTCGAAAAAAAGGTTTTACCTTATATTAACGAACAAAAATATTATAACGGTTTTGTATCCGAATACGAAATAGGGGGCATGATTGAGATGATCTTCCTAACAGATTTTCTTGAGGGTTTTGCCAGATGGTGGATGATGTATGGCGATATGGCTGAGGTAATTAGCCCTGATGGCCTGAAAGAAAGAATCATTGAATTATGCACCGCTATTTCTCAAAAAAATAACCTCACAACCGCAACCGAAGACTAAAGAATTATTTTCTGAAATTCATTCTTTGATTTTCCTATTGACATAGGGTTGTCATTGCCGTTTATTTACTTTGTTGTATGGATAACGCAAAGTATTGGATAACAGTAGTTTCAAAAGATCATCTTCAACGTAGTGTTGAAGGTGGTTTTATGCAGGCCAATCACGGCAAATCAGCACCCTTAAAAAAAATAAAAAAAGGTGATTGGATAGTTTTCTATTCTCCTAAACTTACTATGAATGGTGATGAGAAATTGCAGGCTTTTACTGCGATAGGACAAGCAAGCGATCAGCAGGTTTATCAGTATAAAATGAGCGATGATTTTATCCCATACAGAAGAAACATGGAATTTTATGAATGTACTGAGACTCCTATAATTCCATTGGTTAACGACCTTGATTTTATCCAAAATAAAAGTTCATGGGGTTATCCGTTTAGATTTGGCTTTTTTGAGATAGGGGCGCACGACTTTAAATTATTGAAAGAAAAACTTTTAGGCAAAATGCCTGTAGAAATATTATAATCCAATTATTTATTAATTCAACAAAAAATTATGGAAAGCTTAAGCACATCAATGACTATTAATGCCCCCGCGGCTATAGTTTGGGAAGCACTGACAAACCCTGCCATTGTGAAACAATATTTTTTTGGCACCAATGTAAAATCGGATTGGAAAGTAGGCAGTCCTATCACCTTTGAAGGCGAGTGGGAGGGAAAAGCCTATCAGGATAAAGGTACCATATTAGATATTGAAACGGGCAAGTTTGTAAAGTACGATTACTGGAGCTCCATGTCTGGCACAGAGGATACGCCCGAAAATTATGCGGATATTAGCTATAGTTTATCCGGAGAAAATGGCAAAACTGTATTAACCGTCACGCAGAATAATATTAAAAATAAGGAGTCAAAGGAGCACTCAGAACAAAACTGGCAATCTGTTTTTGGGAAAATGAAAGAGATGATAGAAAATAACCAGGTATAAACCTATTATTTAAATAATTGTCATAAAAATCTGACTAATAAAGTATTATATAACGATATAACCAAATGTAATGAGTGAAAACTTGAGTTTTGAACGTGTAAATGTCCCTGGATTTTTTGTTGCAGGCATAGCTGTAAAGACCATTAATCAGAATGGGCAATCACAAAAGGATATTGGTGACCTGTGGACAAAATTCATTACCGAAAACATAGCTCACCAAATTGAAGGAAAACTATCTGACGATGTTTATTGTGTATATACCGATTACGAAAGCGATCATACAGGTTGGTATATTGCCGTATTGGGTTGCTGTGTGGATGACCCTGGCAATGTGCATAGCAACTTCTTTACCGCCTTTATCCCTGCAGGGGGGTATCATGTTTATAAGCCACAGGGTAAATTCCCGGATAATGTAGCTAATACCTGGAGACAGATATGGCAAACACCGATTGAGCGAAAATATAATGCTGATTATGATTGTTATAAAGCCGGAGCAAAATCATTTGAAGAAACGGAGGTAGAAGTTTACCTGGCAGTTATATAATGTTACAGGGATAATTTTGATCCAGAGAATTCTTTAATTGGCGAAATCTGTATCAGATGCGGTTAAAAATCAATCGTTTACCTTCATTGCCTTCAATTAAACTTCCATTGCTGAAAGCCAAATTACCGGAAACCAGCGTGTGAATGATCTTTGATTTGAAAGTTGTACCCTCAAACGGACTCCATTTGCATTTATATAAAATATTGCTCGTATCAACGGTCCATGGATCATTCAGGTTTACCAGCGCCATATCCGCCCAGTAGCCTTCACGTATAAAGCCACGTTTTGCTATCTGAAAACAAATTGCCACATTGTGCGCCATCTTTTCGGCTATCTGCTCTAAACTGATCTTACCCTGGTGATATAGTTCGAGCATAGCCGGCAAGGCATGTTGCACCAAAGGTCCGCCTGATGGCGCCTGAAGGTAAGGTTGTGATTTTTCTTCAATAGTATGCGGCGCATGGTCAGTGGCGATCACATCTATACGTCCATCCAATACCGCTTTTAAAATGCCGTCCCTATCGGTTGCCTTTTTTACCGCAGGGTTCCACTTAATCAGATTGCCTTTAGTTTCGTAGTCTTTGTCTGTAAACCACAAATGATGGATGCAGGCCTCAGCTGTTATCCGCTTATCTTTTAAGGGTATTTGATTATCAAAAAGGTGAGTTTCCCTTTCTGTAGAGATGTGTAAAATGTGCAGGCGTGTATTATGTTTTTTAGCCAAATGAACCGCCATTGATGAGGACAGGTAACAAGCTTCGGCGCTTCTTATTTTAGGGTGCAGGCTAACAGGGATATTTTCGCCAAGCAATTGTTTATAAACATTTAAATTACTTTTAATAGTGGCCTCATCTTCACAATGCACAGCAACCAGCATCGGCGATTTAGCAAAAATACTTTCCAATGTGTGAGGATTATCCACCAGCATATTCCCGGTTGATGAACCCATAAAAACCTTTATGCCGCAAACATTATTTACATCTGTTTTCAGTACCTCATCCAAATTATCATTCGAGGCGCCCATGTAAAAGGAATAGTTAGCCAGCGAGTTGCGTGAGGCTATCTCATATTTCTGTTCAAGCAATTCCTGCGTTAAAGTATTAGGAACAGTGTTGGGCATTTCCATAAAAGAAGTGATGCCACCCGCCACTGCCGCCCTTGATTCGGAATAAATATCGCCCTTATGAGTTAATCCTGGTTCGCGGAAATGCACCTGGTCGTCAATGCAGCCCGGAAATAAGTGTAAGCCTTCAGCGTTAATAATTTTATCTGCTTTGACATCAATTTGTCCGTCAATACGTTCAATCAACCCATCTTTTATCAATATATCACTTACATACTGATGGTTTTCATTTACGATATTGGCTGATTTAATGAGAATGGTCATGAGGAATTTCGGATGTCGGATTTTAAATTTCGGGTTTAATGTAATAAGGCAAATTTAAACTATAATAAATTCAAATCACCCAAAAAACAATTTTCAAATCTGTCATAGTAAATCTGATGTTATTTCTTACCCCAATAATAATTAAGCCCAAAAGAGATCGCATTGTTAAAGCCAGCATTGATCAGATTGCTTTTGAAATGATAATCGGTGGCATATTTGATATTGCCAAAGCCAAGGTTAATACCCAATTTAGGAGTGGCAAAGAAAACAATATTCGGGCTTCCTCCTAATGTGATCTCGCCATTCTTAAAGTCTTTAATGTCATTTTCGGTACTGATGCCAAATTGCGGGAACACGCCTATTTTCTCAGTAAGCATACAGTAGTATCTGAAATTCACTGTTAAACCAACAATGTCTGTGTGATAAGTGTCGCTGCTGATATAGTTATGTGTAGCATCGGTAAAAGAAGTGAAAGCATTGGTTTCAGTACCTGATGAGCGTGAGTAATTAGGCTGAATACCTATCGCCCATTTTTTGGACAGGAAATAACCAAACTCCGGACTGAACTGGAAAGTTGTAAGTTTACTTACATTATATTGCGTAACTCCGTTTGCATAGGTGTAATTGGTGGTGGTGCCTGAACCTCCGTCGTAATTAAAATAGAGGCTACCACCAATATAATAGTTGCCTTTGTTGACTTGCGCGGATGCTGAGCCGATTACGCCCAGTATAAAAATGAATAAAATAAGTAAGTGTTGTTTCATTTGAATTAAATTTGTTGCAAGATAAATTATTAGTCTTAAAACCGGTTATTTATAGATGAATTAGAAGCTTTAGGCTTTTACCTTTATCCTTCGCCTAAAATAAAAACCTATCTTTGCCGCATGGGTGTAAGCTTTGAGGATTTTAAATTTAACCGGCAAATTTTAAATGCCATTGCAGATGCTGGTTATACCGAAGCTACCCCTGTGCAGCAAAAAGCCATCCCACCGATATTGAATGGTCAGGATGTGATGGGTATAGCCCAAACCGGCACAGGGAAAACCGCTGCCTACGTTTTGCCTATTATTATGCGCCTTAAATATGCCCAGGGTGATTATCCGCGTGCCTTGATCATAGCGCCTACCCGTGAGCTGGCTATACAAATAGAGGAAAATGTAAAGGTATACGCCGCCCACACCGATTTGCGGGTGGTGGCTTTATATGGTGGCTTAGGCCCAAAAACGCAAATAGAACAGGTAACAAAAGGGACTGATATCATAGTAGCCACCCCTGGCCGTTTTATGGATATTTACCTGGCTGGGCACTTGCCTACCAAATTGCTGCAGGTGCTGGTATTGGACGAAGCCGATAAGATGATGGATATGGGCTTTATGCCCCAGATAAACCGAATTTTAGAGGTAGTGCCACGTAAACGCCAGAATTTGCTTTTTTCGGCAACCATGTCTGATAAAATACACCAGCTGGCAGGTAATTTCCTGGAAAACCCTACAGTGATCGAAGTTACTCCGCAGGCTACTCCGGCGCAAACTGTAAACCAGCGATTGTACCATGTGCCCAATATCAAAACCAAGATCAACTTGCTGAAAGTGTTACTGGCAGAACCGGATGACATCAAAAAACTGATGATCTTTTGCAAGACCCGGGCTACAGCCGAGGATGTTTATAAATTTTTGCTCCGTAAATTTGGTGATAAAGAGGTAAAGGTTTTGCACGCTAATAAAGGGCAAAATACCCGTATTAATTCTATCAACGCATTTAAAAATGACGAGGTGAAAATACTGGTGGCTACTGATGTGGCTTCACGGGGCATTGATGTAAGCGATGTGAGCCATGTGATCAATTTCGACGTGCCATTTGTTGTTGAGGATTATGTGCACCGTATTGGCAGAACGGGCAGGGCCCTGCAATCAGGCGAGGCAATCACATTTTGCACACCTGTTGAAGAATATTATATCCGTAAAACTGAAAAACTCATAAGGCAAACTATCCCGGTTTTTCCGTTGCCTGCAGAGGTGTTTGTTGAAGAAACACCATACGAAGAAAAACAAGACCAGGCCCGGGAGATTGATCTGCAAAAGCGTAAGGATGACCCTGAATTTAAAGGTGCTTTTCACGAAAAAAAGACCCTTAATCAGCGTAAAAAGTTTGATGCGGCAAAAAGCAAATCAAATCCCAGTGCGCGGCCCGGTAAACCACGCACCAAAAAGAGTTTTAGAAAAAAACATTGATTAAGCTTAAGGCTGAAAGTGAAAATATAAAAAGAACCATATCATTTCGAACTATAGAGATAAGCTATTCTCACTCGTTTGCAGTTGGCAGGTTCCTGATCGAAATGATATTATTACTGAGTTAAGTAAATGAAATTTAGAATAACCCCATTAAACTTTGGTACTGCATTTTTTTTGTTTCTGGCAGTTTATATTTGGATAAACGGAGCAAAAATTACCGGCAGCAAATATGAGCACTGGAGTGGCACAATCGCTTTGGTATTTATACTATTTGCCCTTGTAGTGTCATTTCTTGATCTTATGCTCAGGAATTTTTTCCCGAAAACCAAAAGTTTGTGGATTGTAGAGCTAAGCTTTATAACTTTGGCAACTATTATATTTTTACTGGTTAAATAACAAACATGAAGAAAGCTGAAATAAAACTCACTATAGACCTGGATGACAACAATGTACCCGAAAGCATAACCTGGGAATCAACCGATGCCGAGAACAAAGAGGCACTGCCGGTAAAATCTATTATGCTGGCCCTGTGGGACCATAACTACAAAAACACACTGCGCATTGATCTGTGGACTAAAGATATGGGCGTTGACGAAATGAAGCGTTTCTTTTACGAAACCCTGCAAACTATGGGTGATAGCTTTTTACGTGCAACAGGCGAAAAAAATATTGTAGAAGACCTGCGCGATTACTGTGCACATTTTGCCGATAAAATGGAAATAACCCAAAAATAAAGTGAGACCCTCATCATTTATCTCATTTGCAGGTTTTGTAATGCTTATTGCTGCAACTTATTGCCCCTTGTTGCGCCCTTTGCACATCACCAACTGGGATATGTATGATTGTAACAAGCCCTATGGTATTGTAGTTTTATTGGTAGGGGTTGTGGGTATTTTGGGTGTAGTTTTTATGCAGATGAAAATTGCGCGCATGGCTGCATGGCTATCGGTAATTTTGATGGTGTTGTTTTATTTGCTTTGTCTTCTTAAAATTCACACCTCATTCAATTTTATACCATTTCATTCTCTTGAGAGGTTTTTGTCAAAGCAAATCAGGTTTAAATGGGGGTGGTGGTTATTGGCTGCAGGGCCGGTTTTGGCCTTAGTTGGTGCATTAACCGAAAAATCGAAATTTAAAATGTCAGATCAGCAGTATGCTGTAAACAATATTGATAAATAGGGGTTAAAGGATTGTTTAATCTTTTTATTTAATTGCAAGTAATTAATATATTTAGCGATAAATCAGCCTATACAATGTTAAACCTTTCCTTCCGCCAGCAAGTATTCGCAGGCTTTACCGTATCAGTCATACTCGTTTTCATGGTTGGGTTATTATCCTATAAAAGCATCAATCAGGCTAAAAATGATGCTCAAATGGTTGATCATACCCAAAAAGTACTCAAAACAGCTGCCAATATACAGCAATTGCTTATTGATGCTGAAACAGGGATGAGAGGCTATGCCGCTACAAATAATCAGGTACTTTTAGAGCCTTATCACACCGCCTTGCTTCAAATTAATGGTGATCTGGACGAAATAAGGAATCTTATCCAGGATAATTTTATACAAGTTAAACGGGTTGATACATTAACGTCTCTTGTAGGGTTTCAATTAAATAACCTGAAAGATGATGTGGATGCAAGAGCATCCAAAGGGCTGGATTATATGGTGCAAAACCACATGTTTGTTAATGGAAAACATAACATGGATAGGATACGGGAAACTATTGGTAATATTAGTGACACAGAAAACAAGCTACTCGTTTTACGTAAAGAAAATTCAGAGGCATCATCCAGCCAGGCAATAATAATTATTATTACAGGGTCTGTCGTATTCCTGCTGATTATTATTGTATTGTTTTATTACATACAGGGGGCTTTCGATACTCAGAAAAGAATTGAAGCAGAGATCAACCTGGCCAACGTACAACTTGGAAAAGTATTGGCCGAAAATGAAGCGAAAAACTGGATGCTTATCGGCCTAAGGCAACTGAACGAAAGAATGCAGGGAGAACAAACCGAAAAAGAACTGGGAAAAAATGTTATTACTGAAATATGTAATTATACCGATGCGCTTACAGGGACATTTTATTTGTTTAATGATCCTGATAAGCAGCTTGAGTATTGTTCATCCTATGCTTTCAATGATCTCAACGCAATAAAAAAATCAATCAAATTAACTGAAGGCTTGCTGGGGCAGGCCGCGGCCGATCAAAAGGCTTCAATAGTGAAGGGGAAATTGAATGATCAACTTGAATTGGAAACATCAGTGATCCGTGAAATTTTGACTGAAACCTTTGTTTTTCCGTTCTTTTTTGAAAAAAAATTAAAAGGAGTTGTTGAGGTTGCTTTTAAGAATGAGCTGAAACAGAACGTGCAGGATTATATTTTAGCCATTGCTGACGTTATTGGCATTGCGGTAAATACAGCCCAGTCACGCACCATTATGCGCGACTTGTTTGAGGAAACCCAGCAGCAGGCAGAGGAATTGAGTGCGCAGCAGGAAGAAATGCGGGTAACCAATGAGGAGCTGATGATTAAAACTGAAAGACTGCAGACCTCTGAAGAAGAACTGATATCCCAGCAGGAAGAATTACGAAGCACCAACGCCGAATTGGAAGAGAAGGCAAGTTTGCTGGAGGAGAAGAACCAGGCAATTGAAGAGGCTCGCCAGGCCATTAAATTTAAGGTAGAAGAACTGGAAACTACCGGAAAATATAAATCGGAGTTTTTGGCTAATATGAGCCATGAACTGCGAACCCCGCTTAATAGCATATTGGTGCTGGCAAGAATACTGAAAGATAATAAAACCACCAATCTTTCCGAAGACCAGATCAAATATGCAAGCGTAATATTTAATGCGGGAAATGATCTGTTGACGCTGATCAATGATATTCTTGACTTGTCAAAAATTGAGTCGGGCAAAATGGAAATGAACAACGAGGAAATAGGTGTTGCCGACATAGTTCATGATATGGAAATGCTTTTTGCCGAAGTTGCCCAGAATAAAAAAATAAAATATACTACCAATATAGGCAGTGTACCGCAGCACATATTTACTGATAAATTACGTGTGGAACAGGTGATGAAAAACCTGCTTTCCAATGCGTTTAAGTTTACTCCAGAAGAGGGTTCAATTGATATCAGCGTAATACCTGGCAGTACAAATGATATTATAAGTTTCTGCATTAAAGATTCGGGAATTGGCATTGCGAAGGAAAAGCAAAAGGTAATATTTGAAGCATTTCAGCAAGCTGATGGATCTACGAGCCGTAAGTTTGGTGGTACAGGATTAGGCTTGTCCATTAGTCGCGAATTGGCGACTTTGCTAGGCGGTGCAATTACAATGCAAAGCGAACCAGACAAAGGCAGCGAATTTATACTGACCATACCGGTAAAAGCTAAAGAAGTGACGGTTGTTGATGAACTTCCAACAGTTGATTCATTTTTCCCCACAACGGAATTTTTGAATGAAGCCAAGATCAAAGCAACTCCGGCTAATAGGGAGCCTTTGGTGGTGATTGTAGAAGATGATAAAAATTTTGCTGGCGTATTGCAGGATTACGCACGTGATCATGGTTTCAAGCCTGTAATGATAACTGATGGGACCAACGCGGTTGATATTATTAAAGGGCACTTGCCTGATGCGGTAATATTGGATATAAAACTTCCGGGTAAGGATGGCTGGCAAATATTGAAGGAGCTTAAGCTGAATGAAAAAACAGCACTTATCCCGGTTCATTTAATGTCAGCAGGTGATGTAGAATCCAATCGCATACGTAAGGAAGGCGCCATTAGCTTTCTTAAAAAGCCAACAGATACAGATGTTTTAGATAAGCTGTTTGGCGATATGGTAAAGCAAACAGGTATTAACTTTAAACAAATATTATTAGCTGAAGATCATGAGGTTCAAAGCCATGCTTTAAAAGAGTTATTAGAAAAACGCGGAATTGCGGTAGCCCAGGCATTTGATGGCGAATCGGCATTTAGGATGTTGAATGAAAATCATTACCAGTGTTTAATACTTGATCTTAGTCTTCCTGATATATCCGGGCTTGATCTTTTAGATAGAATTAAACAGACGGAAGGTTTGGCATCATTACCGGTAATAATAAATACAGCAATGGAACTGGATAAAACATCGGTAAGCAGATTGATGAAGTATGCTAATGCCATGGTAATAAAAACTAATAAATCATCAAGCAGGCTAATTGACGAGGTAAACTTGTTTTTAAACAAAATCAATTCAGAATCGGCAAAGCAAAATATATCAGGTTCAACAAATAAAAATAGGACCATCAATACAGGCAAAAGCGCTCTGAAAGGCAAAAAGGTGCTGGTAGTGGACGATGATATGCGTAATATTTTTGCTTTAAGCAGTGCTTTAAAAACATACGACATGGTAGTTGAAACAGCAAATGACGGTGAAGAGGCCATAGCCCTGCTTGAAAGCATGGATGATATTGATATAGTACTGATGGATATTATGATGCCTAAAATGGATGGCTACGAGGCAACAAAGTATATTCGTAAACAAAGCAAATGGGCCAAATTGCCGGTAATAGCCTTAACTGCCAAGGCTATGAGTAATGACCGTGAAAAATGTATTGCAGCCGGAGCCAATGATTATATTACTAAACCTGTGGATATGGACAGGCTTATTTCATTAATACAATTGTGGTTGGAAAACTAATTTATGAGCGATGCACCGGGTTTTACAGAGCCGCAGCTGTACGAACTCATTGACCTGATAAAAGAGGTACATGGTTTCGACTTTTCAGATTACTCAAAGGCATCGTTAAAAAGACGGCTTTCAAGGATAGTAATGCTTAAAAAACTTGGATTTTACGAGCTTAAGTATCAATTGGCTAATGATCAGCTTTTTTTTCAGTGGTTTTTAGAGGAGGTGACAGTAAACGTTACCGAGATGTTTCGCGACCCATCATTTTATAAAGCTTTAAATACCCAGGTACTTCCTTATTTATCAAGTTTTCAGCATATCAGGATTTGGAGCGCTGGCTGTTCGTCAGGTGAAGAAGTGTATTCTCTGGCTATTTTATTAAATGAAGTTCAATTAAATAAAAAATCATTTATTTATGGGACCGATATCAATACCGAAGTATTAAATGAGGCCCGCAAAGGGATTTACAGTCTCCGCAAAATAAAAAGCTATACTGAAAATTACCAGCTATCTGATATGCCCGGTTCCTTGACCGATCATTTTACAATTATGTATGATGCAGCAAGTATTCACAGTGAGCTAAAGCAGAATACCTTATTTTCTGTACATAACCTGGTATCTGACAATGTTTTCAATGAATTTCAGCTAATAAGCTGCAGAAATGTATTTATTTATTTTGAATCTGCCTTACAGGAAAAAATATTGAACGTTTTTTACAACAGTTTGTGCCCATTTGGGTTTTTATGTTTAGGAAGTAAAGAAACTATCAGGTTCCCGGATTTTAAAAGTAAATTTAAAGTGATTAATTCCCGGGAAAATATATACCAGAAAATTGGCGATCAATAAAAATATCATTGAGCATTGGAACAACTCTGAAATAGTGTTGCTTGGGGGCTCTGCGGGTTCATTTAAATTGCTTTTCAGGGTAATAAAAGCCTTTCTGCCTGGTTTGAATAAAACTGTTATTATAGTTATCCACCGAAGGAAAAATTTTTTCAGTGAAATAGAAAGACTCTTTGCTGACAACAGCAAAATGAAGCTGAAGGAGATCAGTGACAAGGACCCTATCAACGGAAATACCATTTACATAGCCCCGGCAAATTATCATACCCTGATCGAAAAAGGGGGGTACTTCAGCCTGGATGTGTCTGATTCTGTTTGGTATTCGAAACCATCTATTGATGTAACCTTTGAAAGTGCTGCAGATGTTTATAAGGAGAGATGCACAGCGATATTATTTTCGGGTGCTAATCAGGATGGGGCGGAGGGCTTGCTTAAACTGCGAAACAGTGGTGCATTAACCATTGTACAGAGCCCCGGTGATGCTGAAATGCCAGATATGCCGCAGGCCGCTATCAATATCAACGCAGCCGAATATATTTTAAGGACTGAGGAGATATGCGAACTTTTAAAATCTGTCTAAAATAATTTGATCTGCCCTGCTCCAATAGTGTGGGCCTCATGTTCAAGCAACCACCTTTTGCGCCAAATGCCACTACTATAACCTGTCAATCCTCCGTCCGAGCCAATTACACGGTGGCATGGCACAACTACCCACAAGTTATTTTTCCCATTTGCTGACGCGATAGCCCGGATAGCCAGTCGGTTTTTCATTAATTTTGATTGTTGCGCATAACTAATCGTTTTTCCGTAGCCTATTGTTAGCAAACATTGCCATACTTCCTGTTGAAAAGAGGTGCCATGCTGTTTTATAGGGAGGTCGAATATTTGTCGAATCCCTGCAAAATATTCGTCCAATTGCTTTATCGCCGTTTCAAGCAGGGGAGTCTCAGGAGACTCAAGTAGAATTTCATCATCCAATACATTTACGGAACTGATAAACCCTTGTTCTTCGGTAATACGGGCTATACCAACAGGTGTGCGGTAATGGGCAATTAGCATAAGTAAAGATACGAATTGGGGCGAAAGATAAAAGGTTATCGAATTAGGATAAAGGTAAAACGATAAAAGAAAAAAGGTTTTTAATTTCGATTATCACAGGTGCAATCTCGAACTTATAAGTAGTTATAATGAGGTTTGCCTTTATCCTTTCGTCTTTAACCTCACAAAAGGTATCTTTGCAAAAATGGAACTGTTCAACCAAACCTGGAACCTATTTAAAAAGGAGATATTACTCGAATGGCGGTCAAAATACGCGTTCAACGGGGTTCTGCTTTATGTGGTTTCAACCGTGTTTGTTTGCTACATCTCTTTTAACCTTACGCCTGGCTTTACAGGGAGCACAGGCTACCCAGTTGTTTGGAATGTGCTGTTTTGGGTCATTATGCTATTTGCTTCCGTTAATGCTATTGCCAAAAGCTTTATACAGGAGAGCAAAAGCCGATTGCTATATTATTACTCGATAGCCAGTCCGCAGGCTATTATCCTGTCGAAAACTATTTACAATATTTTACTAATGTCATTACTCAGTATTCTGGCATTACTGGTTTACCTGCTTTTCTTTACAAATACTATAGGTGATCCATTGTTTTATTTTTTATCTGTCTTGCTTGGGAGTATTAGTTTTTCCACAGTTTTTACCATGATATCGGCCATTGCATCAAAGGCCGGTAACAACGGAACATTGATGGCCATTTTGAGTTTCCCGGTCATCATTCCCGTTATCCTGGTCCTTATCCGCTTGAGTAAAAGTGCCATGGACGGACTGGAGCGAAGCTTGAATTATGGCAATATTGGTGTTTTGTGCGCCATCAACGTTATTGTTATTGCTACCTCTCTGTTACTGTTTCCCTATTTGTGGCGGGATTGATTTTGGTTTGAGGGTTGTTATCTTTATGAAACTCAACAATAACAAAGAATGGTTAGTGCTTTTGTGCAGATGGTGCAAGTGGTGCAAGTGGTGCATTGTTGCGCGCGCAATAACGCACCATAGTGATGTATTAGAGTTTTTACAATCATTATTATCCTCAGCGGGCTGGGTTACATTAAAAATTCATTAGAATTACTTTTCTTAGTAGCTAAAAACTGATTTAAAAGTATTTTTGCAAATGCGTCTTTATAGGCTAACCCTGCTTTTGCTCCTGTTTCCATTCGCCGTTTATGCGCAAACCACTATCATTAGCGGTAAAGTGACCAATCCTGGTTCTCAAACTGGTATAGGCAAAGTGAGCGTTTTTTTGAGCAATTCATCTTTTGGTACAGAAACTACAGAAGACGGAACCTTTAGGTTGACAGGGGTTAAACCAGGGCAGTATGACCTGGTGGCAAGCTCGGTAGGGTACCAGGATTTTACAAAAACCATATTGGTGGGCAGGGAGCCTATCGTCATAAATATTGAATTAAAGTCCAAGATCAATCAATTACGGGGAGTGGTGATTTCCAGCAATGCCGATTGGAAAAAGAATTATGACCAATTTAAAAAGGATTTTATCGGCACATCAGAAAATTCAAAAAGCTGTGTGGTAAACAACCCCCATGTTATGAATTTTATCAATCATAGCAGAAAACATACACTGGAGGCTTGGTCTGATGACTTTTTAGTAATGGAAAATAGGGCTTTGGGTTACAGGGTAAAGTTTTTGGTGGATACTTTTTCAAATAACGGGCTCACCAATATTATATCATGGGAAGGGAAGGCGGTTTTTCAGGAGCTTCCGGGAAGCTCCGAACAGAAGAAGATATGGAAACAGAAACGGGAAGATACTTATTATGGATCATCGCGTCATTTTTTCAAGTCATTGTATAAGGGTACGCTTACACAGGAAGGGTTTATTATGCGCAAATTAACAAGGCAAGTTAACCCTGACCGGCCACAGCAGGATGTGATATTCCAAAAGATAAAACAATTCAGAGAGCATTATATCCGCGATTCATTAAATTTCTGGATCGGCAAGGCAACTATGTCAAAATATTATAAAGAAAACCTGCAAAAGGCCCCGCTTCAACCTTACCAGGTTTTTTCGAAAACTGATAAGCCCGGACTGTTTGTTTTTAACTTCACAGATTGCCTTTACGTAGTATACACAAAGAGGCACGAGGAAACAGATTTTAAAGATGTTTATCGTCCTTTGGATATGGAGAACTTTGAAACCAGTATACTTACCTTGAGTAAACCTTTCGCAGTGTTTGATATGAACGGAGTTGTATTTGATGGGGCGCCACTTAACGAGGGCACATGGTCAAAAGCCAAATTAGCAGAGTTATTGCCTTTAAATTATTCCCCGGATGACGAGAAGTAATTATTGATATTTATCCTTGTTCATTATACTTCATCATTCAATATCCAAATTCATTATTCGATATTAAAAACTTTTCTCCTTTCGCCATAACAACGTACCTTTACCGGCACAAATCAATGATGAAATTTATTTATCAAACCTGGTGGAAAGTATTGGCCGTAGTGTTGATCTTTTACACCCTAATAGCAGGCTTTCTGTTCCATGTTCCTACATTACCTATACTTCACGAAACTATTCGCAACCTTTATTTCCACGTACCTATGTGGTTTGCCATGCTTGCAGTATTTGTAATTTCAGTTTTCTTTAGCATCAGATATTTGAACAGTGGCCGGGAGGAGGATGACCTTGCAGCTGTTGAGTGCGTAAATACCGGTATGGTCTTTTACTTACTGGGTTTGGTTACCGGCATGATATGGGCCAAATACACCTGGGGCGAATTTTGGAGCGGCGATCCCAAACAAAACAGCGCGGCCATTGCCTTTTTATTGTACTGTGCCTACCTTGTGTTGCGCAATTCCATAGACGAAGAACAAAAACGGGCAAAAATAGCTGCTATCTACAATATTTTTGCTTTCCCCATTATGATCGTATTGTTATTTATTTTGCCTCGTATGACGGATTCCCTTCACCCCGGCAATGGTGGTAATCCTGCTTTTGGTAAGTTTGATTTGGATAGTCACATGCGCATTGTGTTTTATCCGGCTACATTAGGATGGTGTTTATTCGCTCTGTGGATAGCAACTATTCGATACCGCATACGTTTAATTGAAAATAAAAGAAACAACATAAACTAATACTATTGTGGTATCTATTAATTTTTTGAACAACATTTTAAAGTGAATTAATTAATGAAAAGATTTTTAGTTTTATTCTGTTTGATTGTATGTCATATGGCAGTTTTCGCTCAACAGACAACAAATGTTGAGATGGCTGATACCATGCGTAGCTCGGGCAAAATCTACGTGGTTATAGCAATTATCTCTACCATTTTTGTGGGTATTGCCATTTATCTGTTTGCAATTGACAGAAGGTTAAAGAAAATCGAAAGGGAAAAATAGTCCAAAAAATAAAGCTATGCTATTTAAACATGGATTTATGATGTTTACTTACTGGTGTATGTAAAACACTATCAAGATTAAATTTGCAATATTGATAAAATTTGTGCCAACTTTGTGCACTTTTTTAAGAATGTAATAATTATTCAATACAAAATTATGGCTAATAATATTTTGCTTGACGATCAGGATGTTCACTTTTTTAGTGATGTATGTAAGAATTTTGATTATGCGGCGCAATTTACTAAACATGATGCTGGTTTATTAGACCAGATAAAATCATGTAACAGCGTTTACCGTTTTCGCTTCCCTATCCGTAAAGGAAATGGTTTTGAAGTGATAGATGCATGGCGTGTAGAACACTCGCAGCATCAGTCGCCAACTAAGGGCGGTATCCGCTATAGTGAAATGGTTAACGAAGATGAGGTGATGGCGCTTGCAGCCCTTATGACCTACAAATGCGCCATTGTGAACGTACCCTTTGGCGGCGCAAAAGGGGGGATCAAGATCAACCCTAAAAATTATACTGTTAGCGAGCTGGAAAACATTACACGCCGCTATACAGTAGAACTGATCAAGAAAAACTTTATCGGCCCAAGCATTGACGTGCCCGCACCTGACTATGGATCGGGAGAGCGCGAAATGAGCTGGATAGCTGATACGTATGCCACTATGAACCCGGGTCAACTGGATGCAATGGGGGCAGTAACAGGTAAGCCTATTGCTTTGCATGGTATTGCCGGCAGACGGGAAGCAACCGGAAGAGGTGTGGCTATTGCAATTCGCGAATGTGTAAGCGTGGGTGAGGATATGCAGAAAATAGGTTTGCTACCTGGCCTTTCAGGTAAAAGAGTGATTGTGCAGGGATTGGGTAACGTAGGATATCATTCCGGTAAATTTCTTGCAGAGTTTGGTGCAATCATTGTAGGCCTGTGTGAATTTGAAGGGTCTATTTACAATGCTGATGGATTGGACGTTGAAGCAGTTTTTCAGCACCGCAAAGCAACCGGGTCCATATTAGGATATCCGGGTGCGAAGCAAGAGTTTAAAAACTCAATGGAAGGTTTAGAACAGCCATGCGATATATTGGTTCCGGCAGCTTTGGAAAACCAAATAACTGAAGATAACGTTAGAAATATTCAGGCAAAGATCATCGCTGAAGGCGCTAATGGTCCAACCACACCCGAAGCTGAAGCAATTTTTTACAGTAAGGGCGGAATTATCATTCCTGATATGTATGCCAACGCTGGTGGTGTAACTGTTTCTTACTTCGAATGGTTGAAAAATCTTTCTCATGTGGCTTTTGGCCGTATGAACAGGCGCTTTGAGGAAACAGCCAATACCAATCTTGTAAACATGGTTGAAGGTATTACAGGTGTAGCCTTAAGCCCAATGCAACGTTCAAGTATTGTTAAAGGCGCATCAGAACTGGAACTGGTAAACTCCGGACTGGAAGATACCATGATCCGCTCATACCACGAGATCAGGGAAACATATAAAAATACTGAGAAGATAGATACCCTGCGCACAGCCGCATTTGTGGGCGCTATCAATAAAATTGCGGTATCCTACCAAAATTTGGGTGTTTGGCCGTGATATTTTGATCTCAAAACTATTTTAATTGAGCCTGTTTGCATTATGCAAACGGGCTTTGTTTTTAGTTTCAGCTATTTGCCATTCTGTTTACTTCTTTTTTGCGAAATGGAATTTCGGAAAAGGTGTTAAGAACAATTCTAAATAAGATTAATATCTTGTAATAAATATTATTAGCTCTACGTTTTGTATTTTTGTAATTCGAAATATGGGGGTTAAAAAAGCTGATGAAGAAAAGTTCGATTTTTGGTTTAGTAACAATAGCAATCGCGATCGCAATTATTATTGCCGCCTATTCCGGTTCAAGCACATACGGTTCTTTTAACGAAGCTAAAAGTAGCGGCAGCGAATTGCATATTATAGGTCATCTGGATAAGCAGAAAGAACTGTTTTATGATGCGGCCAAAGATGCAAACTACTTTTCGTTCTTCATGAAAGATAAAAAGGGTGAGGAATGCAAGGTAGTATTTACAGGCACCAAACCACAGGATTTTGAACGTTCAGAGCAGATTGTACTGACCGGGCAAATGATAGGCAACGAGTTTCATGCCTCTAAGATCCTGATGAAATGTCCTTCGAAATATACCAATGATAAAGTCGAATTTTCGGAATTCAAGGCCAAACGGGCCAATATATAAATATTAATGGATACAGCTTTTAAGGGCGAACACCTTTTACCTGGCCAATTAGGTCAATTTTTTGTTATTCTAGCATTCGCTTCAGCCCTGCTATCGACAATAAGTTATTATTTCGCTACCACAAACGCCAATAAACTGGATGATTCATGGAAGCGCATAGCCAGGTTTAGCTTTTATATCAATACCATCTCTGTTTTAGGGATAGGAACCTGCCTGTTTTATATCATTTATACTCACCTGTTTGAATATCATTATGCCTGGGAGCATTCATCAAAAAGCTTACCGGTTTACTATATTATTTCAAGCTATTGGGAAGGACAGGAGGGCAGCTTCTGGCTTTGGGGTTTCTGGCAAGCGGTTTTAGGTAATATCCTGATATGGAAAGCTAAGTCATGGGAAAAGCCGGTAATGACCATCGTCTGCCTATCGCAGGTGCTACTGGCATCTATGCTTATTGGTGTGGAGATGTTTGGTAACCGGATAGGAAGTTCTCCTTTTATTTTGCTGCGCGATGCGATCGACTTGAAAGCATCTACACCAATTTTTGCCTCAAGGCCAGATCTGTATAAAAACTATCTTACCTACATCACCGATGGAAACGGGTTAAACCCGCTCCTGCAAAATTATTGGATGGTTATACATCCGCCAACGTTGTTTTTGGGATTTGCCTCTATGGTAGTACCCTTTGCTTATGCCATTGCCGGTTTATGGCAAAAACGTTATACAGAATGGGTTAAGCCTGCCATATCGTACTCTCTATTTGCTGTTATGGTACTGGGAACAGGAGTTATCATGGGGTCGTTTTGGGCTTATGAATCACTTAACTTTGGCGGTTTTTGGGCATGGGACCCAGTAGAGAATGCCGCGATAATTCCCTGGCTCACTTTGATAGGTGCCGTACACGTACTCATTGTTTATAAAAATACCGGACATTCTTATTTTACTGCTACATTTTTGGTGCTTATTAGCTTTGTGCTCGTATTATACGCCTCATTCCTCACCCGAAGCGGTATTTTGGGTGACACTTCGGTGCACGCATTTACCGACCTGGGAATGTTCTGGCACCTGGTAGTGGATGTGGCGATATTTCTTATCATATCGGTATGGCTGGTAGTTACACGATGGAAAGAGCTGCCAATAAGCAAAAAGGAAGAGGAAACGTACTCACGTGAATTCTGGATGTTTGTAGGTTCTGTATTTTTAGCTTTATCCTGCCTGCAATTGATCATCGTTACTTCTATACCTGTATGGAATTCGATATTTAAAACAAACATCGCTCCGCCAAATAACCCCGTAACCTTATACAACGTGTTCCAGGCGGGTTTTGCGGTGGTGGTTACACTACTTGCTGGCTTTACCCAGTTTTTAAAATATAAAAAGACGGATACCACACGTTTCTTCATTACGGCTCTGGTTTATTTCGTGTTCGCCGCATTAATTACAGCCCTTATAGTTTATGTAACCGGTATTTATCATCTGCATGCCGTATTTACATTAGTAATGCTGGGCGCGGTTTATTCAGTACTGGCTAACGCAAAAGTATTAGCCGATGCATTTAAAGGTAAAATTAAACTTGCCGGTTCGGCAGTGGCTCATATTGGTTTTGGATTGATATTGGTAGGTGCTGTTATATCGGCAGGAACAAGCAAAGTGGTCTCTCAGAATATTACCGGTGAGCAATATTCGGCAGAGTTTGCAAAACGCAATGATCCAAAAGAAAATATTTTGCTATATAAAAATCAACCCGTAAAAATGGGTGATTATATGGTTACTTATATGGGTGATTCACTGTCGATGCCCAATCATTATTTTAAGGTTGATTATAAACTCATGGACGCCAATGGCAAGGTGAAGGAGGAGTTTATGCTGAGGCCAAATTCACAGGCCAATCGTAAAATGGGCCTGGTTTCATCACCAGATACTAAACATTACTTGTTTCATGATCTTTATACCCATGTTACCATGGCGCCACTTAAATTTGATGATGAGCCACAGAGCGGTGACGGCCATAGTGAAGCAGACGACGATAAAAACTACGATCCGCCGTTGTTGCACGAGGTTGTTATAGGAGACACTATTCGTTTCCGTGAGGGGTACATGGTATTAAAGGGCCTGAATAAAAAAGCCCAGGTTCAGAATATTCCATTAACAGGTAATGATGTAGCCGTAGGTGCACAAATGGAAGTGGTTTCGCATGGTAAAACTTACCAGGCCGAGCCGGTATATATGATCAAAAACGGGAGCGCTTTTGATTTTGCCCGTAAGGTAGAAGATGCCGGTTTAAAGTTGCGTTTTTCAAAGATCATCCCCGATAAGGGTAAGGTTGAGATTAGCGTTTACCAGCAGCCCGA
This sequence comes from Mucilaginibacter sp., assembly GCA_028288085.1. GTDB lineage: Bacteria > Bacteroidota > Bacteroidia > Sphingobacteriales > Sphingobacteriaceae > Mucilaginibacter. Next base: position 3,696 of record JAQBOK010000315.1, on the reverse strand, counting down.
AAACAAAAGGCCTTATATTGTAATGAAAGCCATTCAGTTCCCTTATATCAATTTCTTCTGGTCGGGTACCATCATTATGGTGATCGGGTTTTTGCTATCGATATTTAGAAGGAATAAGGAATTGAAGACGGTTTAAAATATTATCTGCTGTTCCAACAGCTATCAACATAAAATCTATTGTCTGGAAGGACACGGACAATGTATGTGAAAGAAATTTGAAAACCTATGCGCATTACCATTATCGGTTCGGGCAATGTGGCTACCCATCTGGCTGCGGCTTTTAAAAATGCCGGGCACGCTATTGTACAGATTTACAGTCGTGATCTGCAAAATGCTTCCCTTCTTGCTTATCATGTTCGAGCTGACGCTATTGATGATCTGGAACTGATAAACCAACATACCGATCTGTTTGTTATCGCGGTTAAGGATGATGCTATTGAAACCATTTCAGCAGCATTGGCCCAATACCAAAAATTAATAGTCCATACTTCTGGCGCTACAGATTTGCAGACTTTATTAAAATATACTCAAAATGCAGGTGTTTTTTATCCTCTGCAGACTTTCAGCAAAACCAGGGAAGTAGATTTCAATTCAGTACCGCTTTGTATAGAGGGCGCCGATGAGCATATTAATGCACAACTGAAAGAATTAGCTTATACTATCACCCAAAATGTTTACCAGATTAATTCTGCTGAACGAAAAACTCTGCATTTGGCTGCTGTTTTTGCAGCTAATTTCCCCAATTATCTTTATCATATCTCGCAGCAGCTATTAGCGGATCAACAGCTCCCTTTCGACCTGCTGCGACCATTGATATTGGAAACGGCCAAAAAGGTACAAGAACACCTCCCTGCAAGCGTACAAACAGGTCCGGCTATAAGGAATGACGAGAAAACAATGAAATCTCACCTGTATCAACTCCATGAAAAACCTGAATTAGAGGCTTTATACAAGTTGTTAAGTCAAGGTATTATCAAAATGAATGATGCGGGTTAATCGCATTGTTTAATTTTGTTACTTTTGCCGAAATGAATATTTTTAAAGTAAAGATCAGCTTTGAGGAAAAGAGGCACGAACCAGTTGAGTTGCCTATTGCCGAAGGCGAGTCGGTATTGGATGTTTGCCTTGAGAATGGCATTGAATTGCAGCACAACTGCGGTGGGGTATGCGGTTGCAGCACCTGTCATATCTATGTGAATAAAGGGATGGACAACATCCAGGAAATCTCAGATAAAGAAGAAGATTTTATCGACAGAGCGGTTAATCCGCGGATTAATTCGCGGTTGGGATGTCAATGCGTAATCATTGATGGCGATATTGAAGTTACCTTGCCCAATCAATCTAACTTTATGGGCCATTAAAAGAGGTTATATGTTAAACGTTGTGTGTTAATGTTTGACTATTATAATATTATATAAGACTTACAACGTATAGCGTAGTACGAAAAATCTAAAAGAATGACAGATAATAAATTTGCCTTGCCCATTTACTGGAAAGACCATGAAGATATTGCTATTGAACTTTACGAGAAGTTTGGTGATGATTTTGATGAATCGAAAATATATCGCATACGCTTCACTGAGCTATTGGAATGGGTGCTTAACCTGCCCAACTTTGTAGGTAAACGCGAAGAATCCAATGAGGGGCACCTGGAACAGATACAATCAGCCTGGGTTTACGAATGGCGGGATAATCAATAGTTGGTTTGCAGTTAGTATATTAGCTGGTAATCAGTGCAGCCATCTATCCAATGGATATAATCAAATAAAATAATCAGAGTAATCATAAAATAAACCTGTGGAATCATTTCTAAACAAATTAAAAGATATTTCTACCTTCATTTTTGATGTTGATGGTGTGCTCACCAATGGTTCTGTTTATGTGATGGAAAATGGGGATCAGGCCCGTCAGTTCAATATTAAGGATGGGTATGCTATCCAACTGGCAGTTAAGTGCGGATACAATGTATGTGCTATTTCTGGCAGCCGTTCAAAAATTGCCATTCACCGTTTAAACAGTTTAGGGGTAAAAGATGTGTATGTTGGCGCACACACCAAATCAGAGAACTTTAGGGCATACCTTGAAGAGAAAAGGGTAAGCCCTGCCAGCGTATTATTTATGGGCGATGATATACCCGATCTGGAAGTGATGAAGTTGGCTGGTTTAGCTGTTTGTCCTGCTGATGCCGCGGAAGAGATAAAGGCTGTCAGCAGTTATATTTCTCCAAATGTTGGCGGTAGAGGAGCTGTACGCGATGTAATAGAAAAAGTGTTAAAGATACAGGGCAAGTGGATGAGTGAACAAGCCTACAGTTGGTAAACTTATAAGTCTAATGTCCATTCATTTTTAACATTTTTTATGACCGGAATTCCTAAAATTATTCTTGCCTCAAAATCTCCTCGCCGGCAGGAATTGCTGCGCTTAATGGACATTGATTTCCGTATTGTTTTAAAGGAAGTAGATGAGTCATACCCGGAAAATTTAAGCCCGGAAGAAATTGCTGTTTATGTGGCTGAAAAAAAAGCAAAGGCTTTTGATGAATCAATTGATAATGAGATAGTGCTCACAGCAGATACCATAGTAAGTATTGAGAGGCATATACTTGGCAAACCTGAAACAATAGAACACGCTGCCGAAATGCTGCAAATGCTCTCAGGCAAGGTACACAAAGTGGTAACTGGCGTTTGCTTACTATATAAACATAAATACAATTTATTTCATGACGTTTCTGAGGTGTTTTTCCGCAAGCTTGCGATTGAGGAAATTGATTTTTATGTAAATAATTACCATCCTTTAGACAAAGCCGGTGCATACGGTATACAGGAGTGGATCGGTCTCATAGGTATCGAAAGGATCAATGGCTCATATACTAATGTGGTTGGCTTACCTACCGAAAAATTATACCAGCAGTTGATAAGATTGGTTTAAAAACTTTAAGATTTGTCTTTAAATTTATCATTATATTGATAACCTAATTATTAACTAATGGAAGATCCGGAAGTACCCACCGAACACTTGCACGAACATATACACGAAGCTGCCCACGAGGGCCATGATAGGTGGTCTATGTTGGTAGCTATATCTACTGCGTTTATGGCTGCATTTGCGGCATTAAGCAGTTTAATGGCCGGGCATCAATCAAACGAGGCCTTGATAACACAAATAAAAGCGTCTGATCAATGGTCATATTATAATGCTAAAGGCATTAAGGCGGAAGTTGCTGATGCAGTTACCCGGATAAATTTTTCTAAGGCTAATGATAGTACAAATGCGGCAAAAGAAAGAAAAGCTAAATTAAAGGAAGATCAAAAAAAGATACAGGAAAAGGCGGAAGAGCTTGAAAAGGAATCAGAAAGGCACCTGCACAAAGATATGATACTGGCCAGATCGGTTACCTTTTTTCAGATCGCTATTTCAATATCGGCAATCTCCATCTTATCTAAAAGACGATCTCTTTGGTACATCAGCCTGATCTTGTTTGCCGCCGGAATATTCCAGTTTATTGTTGGACTGTTATAAGTCGCCCGTAAATAGAGAGATCTTCATGATTTACCAGAATAAGCAATAATGAATATTATTTTCAAGCAGGTGAGACTTTACAATTTTTAAAAGCCTCCCTATCAGGGAGGGCTGAATGCGCCGTTATTTTATAATAATCCCATTATTCCCCCGGTTCACATCTGGTAATGCGGAATC
>JAQBOK010000307.1 GCA_028288085.1 Mucilaginibacter sp. | reverse complement strand
AAGAATTTTATTTCTGCTGCTGGCTGTTATGGCTCAGCAGCAGTTAAAGGCCCAAAGTAAAAAGCCCAATATCATACTAATTGTTGTGGACGATATGGGCTTTTCTGACGTTGGTGCTTATGGGTCGGAAATACATACGCCAAATATTGATAAGCTGGCGGCAGAAGGGCTGCGGCTGCGCGAGTTTTATAATAACTCCATTTGTGCACCTACACGTGCTTCGCTTTTAACAGGACAGTATCAGCATAAAGCAGGTGTTGGTTATTTCGATGTCAATTTAGGTTTGCCTGCTTACCAGGGTTACTTGAATAAGGAATCCCTCACGCTTGCCGAGGTTTTAAAGCAAAACGGTTACAGTACACTGATGTCGGGCAAATGGCATGTGGGTAATGATAGTTTGGCCTGGCCAAATCAGCGTGGCTTTGATCAATATTACGGGGTAATTGGTGGTGCCGCCGACTATTTTGATGCCAAACCTTTGCCGCTTGGGGGTAGCCAGTACCCTGTAATTATTGAAGAAAACAACAAAAGACTTCATCCCGAAGCCAATAGTTATTATTTCACCGATGAGATAGGCGATCACGCTGTTAAATATTTGGAGAACCAAAGCAAAGATAACAAGCCTTTCTTTTTGTACCTGGCCTTTAATGCACCGCATTGGCCTTTGCAGGCTTTGCCCGAAGATATTGCTAAATACAAAGGCAGGTATGACATTGGTTGGGACTCCTTAAGAAAGGAGCGGTTGGCGCGCGAGGCAAAGATAGGATTGATCGATCCTAAACAAATTCCGGCATACCGCGACGGGGAAGTTCCAGATTGGGATAAACTTACCTATGATGAACACCAGTTATGGAAATCAAAGATGGAAGTTTTTGCTGCCATGGTTGACCGTATGGATCAGAATGTAGGTAAGGTGCTGGCCAAATTGAAGGAATTGAAAAAGGATGATAATACGATTATCATATTTATCTCGGACAATGGCGCCCCGGCAGAAGATGTTGCCCATGCGGGTAAGAAAGCCGCGCGGAATGAAGGCCCAGTTGGAACGGCCGGGTCTTTTGAATCGCAGGGCAAAAACTGGTCTTTTGTATCCAATACGCCCTTCAGGGCCTTTAAAGATTTTATGTACGAAGGCGGTATAAGTTCGCCCTTCATCGCCTGGTATCCCGGGCATATTAAGGCTGGGGAGATTAAAAAGGGGACTGCTCATTTGATTGATATAGCGCCTACTTTTTATGAAATAGCGGGAGCGAAGTATCCGAAAGAGTACAAAGGTGTAACGCCTTTCCCCCTGGCAGGAGAGAGCCTTGCAAGTCTGTTATTCCAGGACAAGGACTTCACTCGCACAAAACCCATATTTTGGGAAAGGGCTGGTAACCGCGCGGTAAGGAGTGGCAAATGGAAGTTGGTATCAATTTATCCCCGGTACAAATGGGAGCTATACGACCTGGAAAAAGACAGAGGAGAAACCAACGATCTGGCGGATAAAAATCCGGCTGTGGTAAATGACCTGTCGGCCCAATATTTTGAATGGGCAAAGCAAACCGGAGTTGTTGATTTTGACAGGGTAAAGCCTAAGCGCGAATTGTTAGGGCCTGCAAACCGCTCCATCTCGATAGCACAATAACTAACTCAATCAATAAAAATATGAAAAAGCTAAATTCAATTATTATTATCGCTCTTATGATCCTGGGTATTCAGGTAAAGGGGCAGGAAAATAAGGCTAAACTATCTATTGATGATATTGAAGCCAGGATAAATCAATCCAAACAACCGCAAATAATAGATGCCCGTTCGGCGGATGAATTTGCTCAAATACACCTTAAAAATGCAATTTTCTTACGTACTGATCCAGCAAAGGCTGCTTCACAATTAAATGCACTCAACAAACAAAAGCCTGTATTTGTATATGCGATCGGTAATCTGCGTAGCGGGATATTAGCTAAACAGTTAAGGGCACAGGGGTTCGATGACGTTTATGAAATTCCTGGTGGGATTGCCAATTGGGTGGGATCAGGTAAGCCGGTAGAAACTTTTGTAAAGAAAGGCCTGACTTTAGTGGCATTTCAAAATATAATCGTGAAACAAAAGTTAGTATTAGTTGATTTTGGCTCAAAATATTGCCCGGGATGTATTAAAATGGCACCTGTTGTAGACTCAGCAAGTACCGAAACGGGCACCCCGCTTATTAAAGTTGAAGTTTTTGACAATACTCAACTGGCACATCAGCTTAAAATCAATGTTATACCAAATATTGCCTTGTATAAAGATGGCGTACTTATTTGGCAAAAAAATGGGTTGTTCCCCAAAAGTGAGATTATAAATGCAGTAAAAACAGCACCGGCTTTATTAAGCAAGTCCAGGTAAATACGATTAAACCATGAAATTTAAATTATTGTTGCCTGTACTTATTTGCTTCGTCGGGATGTTTGCCTGCAAACAGAAAACAACATCTTCAAAAAACACGGGGTCGGCAATAGTTCCCGTGCATTTAAAAAAAGCAATTTGCTGCGAATCCAATATTCCTAAACGGTTTGCATCCCTAACCATTACAAAAACTGTTAGTTTGAATGAAATAGAAGCAGAAGGGAACGCTCATGTTGGGATGGTTTGGATTAAACCAGGGACTTTTATGATGGGAGGGGATAATAAGCAAGCTGCACCGGATGAATATCCAAAACATAGGGTATCGGTAAATGGTTTTTGGATGGACGCTACTGAAATGACCAATGCACAGTTTGCCAAATTTGTTATGGCGACAGGCTATATTACTACTGCCGAACGCAAACCGGATTGGAACGAACTCAAAAAACAGTTGCCACCAGGCACGCCAAAACCTGATGACAGCGTTTTAGTAGCTGCATCACTGGTATTTGACCCGCCAAATCATGAAGTTCCGTTAAATGATTATAGCCAGTGGTGGACATGGAAAAAGGGGGCCAACTGGCGCCATCCGCAAGGTCCAGGTAGTGGCATAAAAGGAAAAGAAAATTATCCGGTTGTACATATTTCGTGGTATGATGCGGTCGCTTATTGCAAATGGGCGCGTAAACGTTTACCTACAGAAGCCGAATGGGAGTGGGCAGCAAGAGGGGGTTTGCAAAATAAAATTTATCCCTGGGGGGATGAACCTGTTGATGTTGGGAAGATTAAAGCGAATACCTGGCAGGGGCATTTTCCGGATCATAATACTTTAAGGGATAAGTTTTATGGCCTGGCACCTGTCGCGACATTTGCCCCCAATGCTTACGGCTTATATGATATGGCAGGAAATGCATGGGAATGGTGTGCGGATTATTATCATACTGATTATTATCAAACTATAGCCAAGGGAGCTGTAAACCCCAAAGGGCCCGCAAATAGCTATGACCCCGACGAGCCCTATGCTAAAAAAAGAGTAATCAGGGGTGGTTCCTTCCTGTGCAATGATAGTTACTGTTCGGGTTACCGGGTAGCCCGGCGGATGAAAAGCACTGAGGATAGCGGCATGGAACATGTTGGTTTCAGATGCATACAGGATAATTAGTTAAAACAAGCTTTAATATTGAATATGTATCTTTAATAGAAAAAAAACGCTCATGAGAAAGCATATTTGGGTTCTTCTTTTGTTGGCTATCACTTTATTTGGCAACAAAACATTTGCGCAAACAAATCGGGCGGTATCAGCACCTATTACCATTGAGAATTATTATAAGGTAAAATGGGGGCACGCTGATGAATTTATTGCACTCTGGAAAAAGAATCATTATCCATTATTGAAAAAATTGCAGGAGAAAGGTGACATCATCAGCATAAAGGCCGAAACACCAATTATTCATAGCAGTGAAGATAGCCGGTGGGACTTTAAAGTAATTATTACCTTTAAAACTGAACATCTGGCATTTGATTACAGCGTTATTGAACCTTTTAAAAAACTGCTCTTTCCCGACTCTGAAAACTATGCTAAAGCAGAGGAGCATCGCTTCGAGTTGGTTATTGCCCATTGGGATGTACCCGTTGAAGCAGTGACTTTGAATTAAAAACATCGCATCTTTTTCTAAACACCAATAATTTAAAAATATTTTTTATAAAGTATATATAATCCATATACTTTATATACTATATTGCATTGTTTTTATTTCTTTATTGCATTCCGGATAATCAAGGTTGTGTTCCCCCTGCAGTATTGAGCTTTAGAAAAAATTATCAGATACTATATTTAACTCCTTCAATCAATGGCTGAACAAAAACCAAAACAAACCGCTCTTGGCGATGTAGCCGCAAGGCAACTGGCTATCGCCACACGTACTGTACCACAATTATCAACAATTACTCCCCGGTGGTTAACTCATTTAATGAGTTGGATACCAGTAGAATCTGGTGTTTATCGCCTGAATAAGGTTAAAGATGCCGATAATGTGGAGGTAGATTGCTCTTCACGTGATGAACGGGCTTTGCCATCAACTTTTGTGGATTATGTTGAGGATCCGCGCGAGTATAATCTGAGCGCTGTCAATACAGTCCTTGATGTGCATACCCGTGTTTCAGATTTGTATAGCAAGCCTTATAACCAGATCAGTGAACAGTTGCGCCTTACGATCGAAATTGTTAAGGAAAGACAGGAAAGTGAACTGATTAACAATAAAGATTATGGATTATTGAACAGCATTGCCCCTTCACAACATATAAAAACACGGAAAGGCTCGCCAACACCTGATGATCTGGATGATTTGATTAGTAAGGTTTGGAAGGAACCTGGTTTCTTCCTTTTGCACCCGCTTGCTATAGCAGCATTTGGACGTGAATGTACCCGTAGGGGAGTGCCGCCGCCAACTATTTCGTTATTCGGGTCGCAATTCCTTACGTGGCGCGGAATCCCCCTTATACCATCAGATAAGGTTCCTATTGAAGGCGGGAAAACTAAGATAATCCTGATCAGAACAGGAGAAAGCCGCCAGGGAGTGGTAGGCCTTTATCAGCCTGGTTTACCTGGCGAACAGTCGCCGGGGTTGTCAGTGCGATTTATGGGCATCAATAATAAAGCAATTGCCTCTTACCTGGTTTCGCTTTATTGCTCTTTGGCTGTATTGGTTGATGATGCAATTGCAGTACTTGAGGATGTTGAAATAGGAAATTATCATGAGTACAAATAATTATCCGGGCGAGCTTCCAGATCTGGCAACCTTAGAGAAACTCGCCAATCAATTTTTTTCTGCTTTGCCGGGTACGGCTTCTGCTGATCCGAATTCCAGGCAATTTACACAACAGCCCTTCAATCTGGATTTGCTGCCGCGATATAGCAGTTTAGGTTTTGATAAAACCCCTGTTGATCTGCCTGGGGCAGGTTCTCCGGGTTTTGGAAGTATACCATCATCTGTTGCAGGCAGTGGTATATCACCTTCAGGCTTGAATGTTTTAAGTGGGGTTGATCTGCTCAATGTACAGTCTTACGCGCCTTCGTCGCAATCTGTCGGTTTCGGGAAGGTACCACCATCGATGGGTGGAGTGGGTGTTTCGCAATCAGCAAGCAGCTATAAGAATGTAATCGATCTGAGAAATCCGCAGTCTGCTTTGCCAGAGTTTAATAATTTAGGGTCCGATCATATACCACAATCAGTGGCGGGGAGTGGAGCGTCGCCATCTGCCATTAATCATGGTAATGCAGTCGACGTGAAAAATCCACAAACCAGTTTGT
>JAQBOK010000303.1 GCA_028288085.1 Mucilaginibacter sp. | reverse complement strand
GCAGCAGGGGTGGCGGGTTTCTTTTTGGCAAAGTCACCGGCTTTAACTATACTGATCTGGCTGCTGTTAATATATTTCGCCATTGCTTCATTTACCTGTTTAGTGGTAAGCTTGCTTACGGCATCGTCCATTTTTTGCCAAAATGCAATATTCTCGCCATAGTAAGCATAGTTGTTCAGTGTGCCTGCCAGCGCATTATCCTGTGCCAGTGATACCGACCTTGATTGCAGGAACCCTTTTTTAGCATCGGCTACTTCCTGATCGGTAAAGCCATCTTTAACAGCCCGGTCAATTTCTTCTTTATAGGCAACCTCAAGGCGTGGTAAATTCTCTGGGGCATAAATAGCGTATATGTATAATACACCACTTATCTGATCAAAATAACCAGCCTGGAACCCCGAACCTACACCATAGCTTATCCCCTCTTTTTGGCGGATGCGTGCTGCCAGCCTTGAGTTTAAAAAGCCACCACCCAGTATGTAGTTTGCCATAGTAAGCGCCGGATAATCGGCATCTTTCATGCTCAATTTTACTGGCTGCATAGCAAACAAAAACGCGTTGGCTTTATCAGGTGTCTCAATATTTTTGTTCAGCGCAGTGTAGGTTTTCAATTTCGATTCGAGGCGAACAAACGGCTGCGGACTTTTCCATGTGCTATATTCAGATGTAAGCAATGCCTGCACGGCCGGGGCGTCAAAATCACCCACAATGCTTATGTAAGCATTGGATGCACCATAAAAATCTTTATAGAAACTTTTTACATCGCCAATACTCACCGCTTTGGCATCAGCAACAGACTCATCTATAGAGCTCACGTAGCGTGGATCGGTTTTATCATACGGATTGATATATCTCATCAACTCCAGTTGGGCAATACTGGTTGGCTCGCTGCGCTGTGCTTCCAGTTGGGCGGCTCTTTCCTGTTTTAATTTATCCAGTTCTTCACTTGGGAACGATGGCTCCTGAAGCATCTCACTTACCAGTTTAAGCACGGCAGGCAAATTATCGTGCGTGGTTTCTATAGATGCCGTGGTAGAAAGCGCATTGCCGCTGAAACTCACTTTCGCTTTCAGTTTGTCCAGTTCATCCTGTATTTGCTGCCTGGTTTTATCCTTTGTGCCTTTGTCAAGCATGTCCGACGTGAAATCGCCTGCAGGGCCCTTGCCTTGTAGGGTAGCTTCGGCTCCAAACCTAAGGGTAAGCACCGCGCGTACAGATTGGCCGCGTGTTTGTTTCGAAAGTAGGTTCATGGTTAATCCACCGCTTTTAGCGCTCACCAAACGCTTCTGAATATTGCCCGGCGAAGCATCAAATGCTTCCCCGGTGGCAATGGTTTGCGAGCCTTTATAATCCTTCAGCATGGCTGTAAGGTTAGGCATGGCAGGTATTTCGGCGCGATCTGGTTTTTCGGTAGGGATAAAAATACCGGCAGTGCGGTTTGATTGTTTGAAATATTTATCAGCAACGCGCACTACATCTCCAGGTGTTACATTTTTTAACTCATCGCGTTCGTAAAATAATAACCGCCAGTCGCCCTGGGCTATAAACTCGCTTAGTGCTAGTCCAATACGTTCAGATGAGTTTAACTCCAGTTCTATATCCTTCAGTTGTTTGTTTTTTATTCTGTCAACCTCCTGCGCGGTAGGCTTTTCAGTAGTGTAAGATTCCACCGTGCTCAGCATTATATCCTTTGCCTCATCAAGGTTTTTATCTTTTGCCACCTTAGCGCCAAAAAACACAATACCCGGATCCTTCAGTTCAAAATTAAAACCAAATTCTTCGGTTGCCTTTTTGGTATCCACCAGGTTTTTATATAAACGACCCGATGGCTGATCGGTAAGCAAGCCTATCAATACATCAATTGCGGGCGAATCCTGCTGCGAGGCCGATGGCACGTGATAAGCAGTTTCTACCAGTTGTATATCACCCACACGGCGCAAAGTAACCATGCGCTCGCCATCCTGCGTAGGCTCCACAGTATAATTAGTCGGCAACACACGGGCCGGTCTTGGTATTACTCCAAATTTTTCATTAACCAGTTTTAAGGTTTTTTCAGGGTCGATCTTGCCCGATACGGTAAGCACCGCATTATCTGGCTGGTAATATTTATGATAAAATGCCTGTAAGCGGTCAATAGGTACATTTTCTACATCGGCGCGGTTACCAATAGTTGATTTTCCGTAATTATGCCACAAAAACGCGGTTGCCTGTACGCGCTCCATCAGCATGCCTTCGGGATCGTTTTCACCCGCTTCCATTTCATTGCGCACTACCGAAAATTCTTTATCAAAATCAGCTTTGGCAATAAACGAATTCACCATACGGTCAGACTCCAGATCAAGCGCCCAGGTTAAATTCTCATCTGTTGAATTGAAGGTTTCAAAATAGTTGGTACGATCCAACCAGGTAGTTCCGTTTGGCCTTGCCCCGTGCGAAGTAAGTTCCTGCGGAATATTGCGGTGTTTTGGTGTCCCTTTAAATACCATATGTTCCAGCAGGTGGGCCATACCGGTTTCGCCATAGTTTTCAAACTTCGAACCTACCAGGTAGGTAACATTCACCGTAGCAGTTTGCTTGCTTTGATCCGGGAATAATAAAACACGCAAACCATTGCTTAATCTATATTCAGTAATACCCTCAACAGCGGTAACTTTTACCGGGGCGGGATTGCTTGCTAGTGCGGCTTTTTTTGGTTTAGCAGTTTGAGAAAAAGCAGGCACAACAGATGCTGCGGCAAAAATGCAAAGCAGCACGTTTTTTTTGATTGTGATCATAAGAGGCAGGACTTTTTTTGTTAGGCTAATATATAAGTTTTTTATTTGGGATAGAAATACCGGGAGGAATTTTTACCAGCTCCGTATAGCAGAACCTTTAGGCTTTTACCTAAAAGTTTTTTTACTTTTGAAGTAGCCACGCTCAGCCAGGCGTCGTTTCTTACAAGCCTTTGGTTATCCCGACCAAGCGGCAGGCTTCGCCGGGCGGTTGGGTTTTTTAGTCTATGGCCTATGTTTTTCGCCGTACCATCGCACCAAAAAGCGAAGTCTTTAGATACACATCTAACGACTTCGTTTTTTTAAATGAGATAGTTTTTGGCCCCTGACCTTACCACGCGACCTTTTATTTAATACCATAAGGTACGTTAGCAAGGTGTTTCAACTTTTCTGCGTCGGGCTCAAGCGGAACGCTCCTTTTTAAACTCGAAAGATGGTTGAGTTTCTCTTCATCAAGTTCCCGGGGAGTGTTATATATTGCCCTCGAAAGCTGCTTCAATTTGTCTGCATCCGGTTCACGGGGACCACTATGGGCCACATTTGAAAGATGTTTCAATTTTTCCTCATCCGGTTCACGCGGAGCGTTATTTGGTATTCCCGAGAGAAATTTAAGTTTCCTCTCTCCGGGCTCCTGCGGAATATTATTGGTTTTCTGAGAATTGGATGTTGAATCCTTCTTTCCCGAACTACTTTCCTTTTCACTCATGGCTGGACTCTCCTTTTTTATATAGTTTGAATTGCTACGATTTCGCCCGCATTTGTAACCAGGCAAGAAACATTTCTGCCAGACTGTTGCGCGGCAATAGCTACCTGCAACACATTACTACAACCATCAGGGCTATTAGGCTGTACTTGTCTCCACCCCACAACACCTATGGAATTTCTAAAATAAATCCAGGCATTCATTTGCTCGTGTCCGGCAAATACGCCAAGTATCAAAATGTCATTGTGCCATTGCATGATCTTTAATTTTAAAATAAGTTAAATAATAATTTCTCTTTAGTTTGATTATATAATCTACTCAAAATTAACATGTTGTACCGCAAATAAATAGCGTATTTCCACGGCATTTGGTAAGGTATTTCCACGCTATTTTTTAAAGTATTTTCACGGTGTTTCATGGGTGTTTCTCACCCCCCCCCTGTGGTGCTGTCAACAACAAGCCCCAGGTGCAGAATATTTAAACGGCACCCGCCAGATCAGTTTCCGTTTTCGCAATCAAATTTCCTCGTTATCCCGGCCAAGCGGCAGGCTTAGCTGGGCGAGGCGTTTTTCTAAATGCTTTTTGCTTTTGAAGTAGCCACGCTCAGTTTGGTTTCGTTTCTCACAAACTTTTCGTTATAACGGCCAAGCGGCAGGCTTAGTCGGGCGGGGTGCCTTTGCTTGGTAGATACCCACGTGTTGATTTTGCAAACCCCAACAATACTGGCGTTACCGTTAATATTATAAACCCAACAAGCAGCCCATTGGGCGTTAGAGGCTCATTGCATGTTGCGTTCTATCAATAATTTTATTAGCCTTCGTTATTTAAAAGGACAGGTAATAAACTTTCCTTTTTTTATTTCCCCTAAACTGGCGCGAGAATGACGGGCAGGGAAAGCGGACAAGGCTTCTCGTGACTTATTGGATTGCAAAGTAGTCACGAGAACGCCACGCTTTAGTCCAACCCCGCATTCTCGCGCCATGTACGGGGTTATTATCTCACTCTTATTTAACTGATTGGTTGATGTTTCCCCGCCCTTGTTGGCATTGTCAGGAGACTATATACGTGTTAGACCATCCCTGTCAAAAAAAAGGATACTAATCGATTCTTTTTGCATTTATCCACGCCTCGTGTTTGGATTCATCTGCTGAAAACTGAATCGCGGCTCTACAAAAACATCTTACCGCTTTGCCGTCTACCATTGCAGGTGTCCAATTACCAGTATTGCGAATAACCCTAACGGCCTCTTCGTCCATGCCGAATCCAATTGCGAGAATAGTAAAAACATTACTTACACTACCGTCTGGCTCAATAATAAAGCTAACGTAGGTCGTGCCGACTTTGTGATTTTCACGTGCTATCGCAGGCGGATGTGTTTTTTTACGAATAAACATATTAAAAGCGTCGAACCCACCGGGGCAATTTTTGTCAATACTGCCAACTAATATGGTATCGGCGATGGCTGTTGATTGTTGAGCCGCAGCCTTGTAAGCTATTGGCATTAAAAACAAAAGGATTAGGATTTTCTTCATAACAATTCAGTTTACTTTTTAGGTTTCGGTTTAATTTTTGGCTTATCTTTCTTTTCAGTCGCCGTTTCACTAACGCTGGCTTTCATAATGCGGTGAAAGATGTTTGATGCTTCTTTGAGTCTCTTTTAATCTGACATTATATGAAATTACAAATTTTTAGCTATACAAAAATAAGGTCTTTTAACGGGTTGACAATCGGTAAATCAACCTGTAATTTAGATACTTAAACTCCTCGCACGGCCAAGGCCCCAACACTTGATGGAATAATGTTTTGAGTGTCTACACTCCACTTTTAATTCGTTTAACTTCTTCGCTTAGCCGGGCGCGAGTTTGTTGGTGACAACACCAACAAAGGCGAAAAAATGCATTTCAATAAACTCCATTATAAAAACTCTTT
>JAQBOK010000299.1 GCA_028288085.1 Mucilaginibacter sp. | reverse complement strand
CCAAACTTCATCAGTTTAAAAATGGTCCGTTCCGTTTGGCTATTGAGGCGAAAATACCGGTGGTGCCAGTCACTTTGTTAAATGCCTGGGATATATTGTGGGATACAGGTACAAAACATGGAAGCAGGCCAGGGATTTGCAACGTATTTGTGCATAAGCCTATTGAAACGGTCAATTTAACTGTTGATGATGCCGATAATTTACGCGATGAGGTATATCGCATTATTCAACAAAAATTTGAAGAACAATAGCTTTGTTTTTATGAGTCACATTCTATCAAATGATTTTCGATTTTTAATGTTGGTTTTATATTGAGGGATGCGATGAAACAAACCTTAAAAAATGGCCATCGTTTGTTTTACCGGTATAGCGTAGCTATTATTTTTTGCGTTCTATGGCCATTTATTTATTTTGTTTCGCGCAAGCCTTCGCGCTATCAAATGATGAACGTGCTCAGAAAAGCCTGTGCTTTTTTCAGTTCATCCGTATCGGGGATATTTTATAAGGTAAAAATGGAACAGCCTGTTGATTGGTCGCGCGCCTATATAATTTGCCCCAATCATACTTCCAACCTGGATATCATGTCTGTTAGTTTACTCATTAAAAACAATTTCTGTTTTATTGGCAAGCATGAATTGCTGGACAATCCTTTATTGGGCATATTTTTCAGGACTATTGATATCCCCGTTAATCGAGAAAGCAAAATATCCTCTTACAAGGCATTTAAATATGCCGGCGAACGGTTGGAAAACGGCATGAGTGTGGTTATATTCCCAGAAGGGACCATATCAAAAACCTATCCGCCACAATTACAGGAGTTTAAAAATGGGCCGTTCCGGCTGGCTATTGAATTGAAGATCCCTATTTTACCAATAACATCATTGGATACCTGGAAGGTAATGTGGGATGATGGTCGCAAATATGGTAGCAGGCCGGGGATTTGTAATATATTTGTACACAAGCCCATTGAAACAGGCGGTATGACCGTTGATGATGCAGATGTGCTTAAAGATGAGGTTTATAAGGTGATTAAGAATAAATTGGACGAAAATGACCATTGATAAAGAGACAGTAGAAAAAGTAGCTCATTTGGCACGACTGGAGCTTGCTGAAGATGAAAAGGATAAAATGATAACCGATATGAGTAAGATATTAGGTTTTATGGCTAAATTGAATGAGATAGATACATCTGGTGTTGAACCACTGGTTTATATGACGGATGAAATAAATGTTTTGCGCGAAGATGTGGTAAAACAGGAAATTACTCATGAAGAGGCACTACAAAATGCGCCAAAGCATGATGAAAGCTACTTTTTAGTAGCAAAGGTGATTGATAAATGATTTTGTATATCGGATTTCGAATTTGAGGGTTAGGATCCGGTTTTGGAGTTTAGTTTTAGAATTTTTATTCTCCTGTAACATTTACCCTATCACAATAGTCAAAACAAGAAAAACGGATGGAGCCATTAATTACTATTAAAGATATCGGGCGTAAATATGTGATCGGTGCTGAAATTATTCATGCGCTTAAATCGGTAACTTTATCCATCAACAAAGGCGAATTTGTGGCATTGATGGGGCCATCTGGTTCGGGCAAGTCAACCTTGATGAATATTTTGGGCTGCCTTGATACCCCAACAAAAGGCGAATACATCCTAAATGGTATAAACGTAAGCCATATGACCGATAATGAGTTGGCTGAGGTGCGTAACTCTGAAATTGGTTTTGTTTTTCAAACATTTAATCTGCTACCCCGCAATACAGCATTGGATAATGTTGCTTTACCACTTATATATGCCGGTATCAACAAGGAAAACAGGCAAAACAGGGCAAAAAAGGCCCTTGAAAACGTAGGCCTGGGCAACAGGGTGGATCATAAGCCAAACGAACTTTCGGGCGGGCAGCGCCAGCGTGTGGCCGTGGCACGCGCGTTAATCAATAATCCTTCTATTATCCTTGCAGATGAGCCTACAGGCAACCTGGATACTAAAACTTCCATTGAGATAATGGGATTGATAGAAGATATTCATGCTAAAGGAAACACCATCATCCTGGTAACTCACGAAGAAGACATCGCGAAACATGCCCACCGTATTGTGCGTATGCGAGATGGTTTGATAGAAAATGACTATGCCAATACCGATATACAAACGGTTGAAAGGCATACTACAGCTGTTTAGCAATACTTAGCTTATAGAGGCGATTTTTGAGACAATTTGTGCTAAGCAAGCTGTTTGTTCAGTATCTATGTACTTATTATCGCAGGGGATAAGTTGCTTTTATCAGCACATCGAACACACCCTCACCACAAACTCTGCCAGTTGAGCCGAACGTTCGGGAGATACCGGCTTGCGATGACCAATAATGAGGGTATGGTCAATGATCTCGATTACCACATCTTCATGCCGCATATCCATTACAACGTTCCTGAAATTGCGGTCCATCGATGCCTCAGCTTTCCAACGATCATTCACCAAGACATAAAAAGTATCGCTGAAAGCTTTATCCTCTTCGAAATCCAGTTCGACAGGGTGCAATAGTTCAATGATCTTATCGGCAAGTGTTTCCGGCCTGATCAATACCCTGCCAAAGTCTTTTTTTACGTATGCTAAAGCCCAAGTCTGATATTCATAATGGTCATATAAGGAAGACGACCGTGTGTTACCGTCCTTTTTAACTTTATGAATTTCAACGAAAAGCGCGTAACAATCGGAGCGCGTGTTTTTGATGACATATGAACCTCTTAGATTGACATCGGTACAGTCTCTGAATACTTCAAAATCCTCTAAATGGAAATCGATGTTCCCGGTAAGGTCAATGCGGAATTTTGATTTTAATAGCTTATGAGTTTCATCGAGTATATCGATTGTTTCACTGTCAAGACCTACAGTATCAAACGGGTAATCCATTCACAATGATAAAAGTTTTAATTTGTAATTCAATAAATCAGTAACCCTGTATGCCAACAGGTAAGTCCAATTATTGATACACTTGCATTTTCCCGCAGGAGCAAGCACAATTCGGATCATTTATCCCAAGCTTTTGCAGAAAATGCTGGTAAAAGCCTATTCGGTCATTCATGCTAAACATAGTATCACCCTGGTTACACTCAACAGCCCCGTTTATAATATTGATCGTCATCCCAAAACCAGGGGCCCGGCCTTTGGCTTTATCGCTTGCACTTGGTTGCCATTTGCCAATCATTACATCATGTGCTGATGGCTTTAGCGTCTGTGGGGTCATCCAAAAATAAATGGCGACCTTAAACGCAATAACAGGATCCATTTCAACCAGTTCAGGATTGTTTAGCAAAACCATCTTATTGCCAAAAATACAGTCAGAGGCATATCCATAATTCCCGTTATAGCTTAGTTGCAAAGGCCCGCGGCCATAGTATTTTTTGCCAGCAACAGGTGGGTAGTTATCATTATCAGCAATATAAGGCAGCGAAGTATTGCTTTCGTGGATCAGCATCAGCCCGTCATTATATTTTCCGTTCTCGCCATGCCTGGTTTCGTGTGCTATATTGGCAAAAAATGCCGCTAACTCTTTTTTATTGGTCAAAATATCTTTTTCATTGCAAAAATCGCCATAATCAATCGTGTATGCACTATCAGGGTTTTTCTTTGCCCAATCCTCGTTCCAATCTTCATCCTGGCGCACTACCGCCGATTTTCCGGTATTTTTATCAGTTCGGGTGATCTGATAAACAGATACCGCACGTCTTACAACCTTTACCCTAATAAGTCCCATTTGGCGAATGGCTTTTATAAATGCCGCGTAGCTGTAAAACTTATCATGTTGTGGAAAAAAGTCGTTAAATTGTTTTTCATTTAAAAAGCTATTTACCTGTATGTTGTTGCCAAAAGGTTTAGTATTAGTCCCCCCGCATTTAAAGCTTTGAAGTGAAAAAATAAATAATATGATAAGGATGATCTTGGTGGATACAAAAGTAGATCTCATAGGCTAAAATTTAATTCCGTACAGAGAATTTATATGATTACATCATACGGCATCAAATTTAATAACATTCGCGACAGCTAAGTGTTTGTATATTGGAAAGAGTAATAAAAAAAATCAAAAATAAATTCGAAATTGAACTTCCGAAATTCGAAATTGCAGCACATGAAAATATACACCAAAACGGGAGATAAGGGGATTACCTCTTTAATAGGGGGGACCAGGGTACCCAAGCACCACCTGCGTATAGAGAGTTATGGCACTGTTGATGAACTGAACTCGTATATTGGGTTGATACGTGACCAGGATATTTCCATACACAATAAACAAGTACTGAAGGAAATTCAGGACAGACTATTTACCATTGGTTCATCACTGGCTTCTGATCCTGAACGGTCTAAAATGGTAATCCCCGATCTGCACCTGGCTGATATTGAATTGTTGGAAAAGGAAATGGACCTGATGAACGTGCAATTGCCCGAATTGCGTCATTTTATTTTACCCGGGGGCGATAATGCCATTTCATTTTGCCATATTGCAAGGTGTGTATGCCGGCGCGCCGAACGTTTAACTGTACACCTGTCTGAAGAGAGTAAGGTGGATGAAAGAGTAAATATTTATTTGAACAGGCTGAGCGATTACCTTTTTACCCTTGCACGGAAAATTGGGAACGAACATAAAATACCTGAAAATCAATGGATTCCGCGTGTGTGAAATTTTAGAAAAATTAATTTGATAATCAAATTAAAAATATTATACTTTTGCAAAAATTTAATTTACCGAATAAATAAAAATATATGTATTGGACACTTGAATTAGCATCACACCTTGAGGATGCGCCATGGCCCGCAACAAAAGATGAATTAATTGACTATGCAATTCGTTCAGGAGCGCCTGTTGAGGTTATTGAGAATCTACAGGCACTGGAAGATGACGGTGAGCCATATGAAAACATTGAAGAAATATGGCCTGATTACCCTACAAAAGATGACTTCTTCTTTAATGAAGACGAGTATTAAAATCTGATATTCGATAAAAAAACCCTGATTTTTCGGGGTTTTTTATTTTAGCAACTTTTTGGAACGTTTTTGGTTATTATAAATGAACATTTATCAAACCAAAAATATTTATACCATGACAAATTTATTGTACATAGTTGCTGTTATCCTGATCATAGGATGGGCCATCGGGTTTTTTGCTTATTCGGCAGGTGGAATAATTCACGTTTTGCTGGTGATAGCAATTATTGCTTTGATTTTAGGAGTGATCAGGCGGGCCTGACTAATTCCTTTTTTTAGCAATTGACATTTCTTAGCCATGTAATTTGAGTATTGCATGGCTATTGTTTTAATAGAAACTCAGCGATTGATATATCTTCTGGAAAGGTGATCTTAATATTCTGATAGCTTCCATCTATGAGGTTGATATTAACCCCTATTTGCTCTACAACACTTGCATCATCCGTAAAATTAGCATGATAAGGCTGTAGATAAGCTTTTTTTAATTGGGCCGACTGAAAAGTCTGGGGTGTTTGTATGAGATAAATTTCATCCCTAACTAAACTGATTGACCGGTTATCCCTGATCTGCCTTACCGAATCGCGGCTTTTTATAGCTGCGATGGCATTCCCATATTGCTCTGCACACTCATAGGATTCATCAATGACCTTTTTTGTGACCAGCGGCCTTACAGCATCATGAACCGCGATAACCGCGCTTTCATCATCAATTAAACTCAGGCCGTATTTAACAGAATGGAAACGGGTTTCACCACCGTTTACTAATTGGTGTGGAATGTTAAAATCATGCTCTACGCATAGTGTAGTCCAGTAATCGTGAGAATCAGGAGGGAGAACCACAATTATCTGCGGTTTTGTTTGGCAGGAAAAAAATGCGTTAATAGTATGCGCCAAAACCGGTAAACCATTCAGCAACAAAAACTGTTTTGGTACTGTTGATAGCATCCTGCTGCCCGAGCCGCCGGCTACTATAATTGCGTAGTATTTCATGTTTAAAGTTGTACGTAATACATGGTACGTAATAAGGTAAAAAATTTATAAAAAACGTATTACGTACAACATCAAACTTACAACGTTTATATAATCAACATTGCATCGCCATAGCTGAAGAAGCGATATTTTTCTTTTACAGCCACTTCATAGGCGTTCATTACGTGTTCGTAACCCCCAAATGCGCTTACCATCATCAATAATGTTGACTCGGGTGTGTGGAAGTTGGTGATCATTGAATTAGCTATGCTGAAATCATACGGAGGAAAGATAAATTTACTCGTCCAGTCGTTAGCAGGTTTTAACGTTTTGCTTGCAGATACAGCCGATTCAATTGCGCGCATAGATGTGGTACCTACTGCACATATCCGGCTTTTTCTTTCGATGCCGCTGTTCACAATATCAGCTTGTCTTTGCTCAATAATAAACTGCTCAGAGTCCATTTTGTGTTTGGTTAGGTCCTCTACTTCAACCGGGCGGAAAGTACCCAAACCAACGTGCAAAGTAACCTCTGCAAATTCAACGCCTTTTAATTCAAGACGTTTCATCAATTCGCGGCTAAAGTGTAAGCCTGCCGTAGGGGCAGCAACTGCTCCTTCGTGCTTGGCAAAAATGGTTTGATAGCGTTCTTTATCTTCTGCTGTGGCTTTACGTTTGATGTATTTTGGCAGCGGAGTCTCACCTAAGATCTCCACATTACGCCTGAATTCCTCATCGGTACCATCAAACAGGAAACGGATCGTACGTCCGCGTGATGTGGTGTTATCTACAACTTCGGCAATTAATAGGTCGTCATCGCCAAAATAAAGTTTGTTGCCAACACGTATTTTACGGGCCGGATCAACAAGAACATCCCAAAGACGAAGTTCTTTATTTAATTCACGTA
The DNA here is from genome assembly GCA_028288085.1 of Mucilaginibacter sp. Lineage (GTDB taxonomy): Bacteria > Bacteroidota > Bacteroidia > Sphingobacteriales > Sphingobacteriaceae > Mucilaginibacter. The sequence goes on along the minus strand of JAQBOK010000299.1, from coordinate 7,156 downwards.
ATAAGAATACTTCAATAGTGGCTCCTGTTTTTTCTTTATTGCCATACAAACGAGCAGGAAATACTTTAGTGTTATTAAGGATCATTACATCCTTATCATCAAAATAGTCCAGTATGTCTTTAAATATTTTATGCTCAATTTTGCCTGAATCCTTATGGAGAACCATTAAACGCGACTCGTCGCGGATGTTTGATGGTGAATGTGCAATCAGTGAATCGGGCAGGTTGAATTTAAATTGAGATAATTTCATGTTAAAAGATATGAATTTTTAGGGCGCAAATGTACGAATTAGTTTGTTGATTTCATAGATTTTTTTATGGATCACATTGATTACTTGATTAACACATCATATTAAAAATAGTGTGATTAAATAGTGTAACTTAATTGCGGTATTATAGTCTTACTAAATATAATTAAAAACTGGTTGCGCTGTTAAGAAGTATATCTGATTGTTAAAATCGATGTGATCATAATAATCAATCAGTATAACTGAGCGTAACACTCTCAGGAACACCTTTGAAAATAAAAACGACAATACATGAATAATCATCAATAATATGATTTTTTTAAAACTTTTCCGCGAAAGCTTTTTGTTTGCCTATGACGCTTTACGGCAAAATAAATTGCGCACTTTGTTGTCGTTGCTTGGTGTCACTATTGGTATTTTTACCATCATAGCCGTGTTTTCTGCGGTTGATACGCTGCGTAATAATTTGCAGAAAAGTGTAAATAAACTGGGAAATAACAGTGTATATATCCAAAAATGGCCCTGGATAGGCGGTGAGGATTTTCCCTGGTGGAAATACCTGCAACGCCCGGTTCCCAGGCTAAGGGATTTTGATGAAGTGCAAAGGCGCAGTCAAACAGCAATAGCAATATCATATGAGATAGGCATTGATGACCGGACGATAAAATACCAAAGCCATACGGTTGAGGGCGCGCAGATCAGTGCTGTATCACAAGATCACAATAAAACATGGAATTTTGATTTCCAGGATGGACGATATTTCACTGAAATTGAATCAAGAACAGGGGCTCCTGTCACTATAATAGGGTATGATATAGCCGGGAATCTTTTCCCTGATGGAAGTGCGATTGGGAAACAGATAAAAGTGATGGGACGTTACGTTACCATAATAGGCGTGTTTGCAAAAGAAGGGAAAGATATTTTAGGTAATTCAGATGATAAAGTGGTGCTGCTACCATTGAATTTTTCGAAAAATATTGTTGATATACAAAATGAAAAATATCAGCCGACAATAATTGTAAAGGGCAAAAATGGGCTTACAGATGATGATGTGGAAAGCGAGCTTAGGGGTATAATGCGCTCTATACGAAGATTAAGGCCAAACCAGGAAGATAACTTTGCTTTGAATAAAGCATCCATAGTTTCTAAACAGCTGGATAAGGTGTTCGGGGTGCTGCATATTGCAGGTATGATCATCGGTGGGTTTTCCATATTGGTAGGAGGTTTTGGTATAGCTAATATTATGTTTGTATCGGTTAAAGAACGTACCAATATTATTGGTATCCAAAAATCATTAGGCGCTAAAAACTACTTTATTCTATTGCAGTTTTTAATCGAATCTATCATTCTTTGCCTGATGGGTGGCCTGATTGGTCTTGGAATGGTTTATTTGGGAACATTAGCCGTAAAAGCAGCTATTGATATACAGGTAGTGCTCGATATTAATAATATAATTATCGGTATTGGTACTTCGGTAACTATCGGGCTTATTTCGGGCATCATTCCTGCTTATTCGGCTTCAAGACTTGATCCGGTTGAAGCTATACGGTCAAACTAGCCAGCCGCTGGTTGATTAAGTGAAGTGGTTGAGGAGGTTGTTTTAGTTTAATAACATCATCAACTTATTCCAAGCCGATCAATTCAATCTAACCGCTACTATATTTTTACAAATAGTAAACTTTGCCCGTGTTTATAATACACGGATTTATTTACATTTGTTACGAAAAAAAAACTTCTATGGCGGATACAGCACAATTAAAAATAGGCGACAAAACTTATGATCTCCCGGTTATTGAGGGTACCGAAGGTGAGAAGGCTATTGATATTTCTAAACTCAGGGATTTAACGGGTTATGTGACGCTGGATATCGGCTATAAAAATACAGGGGCCACCCAAAGCGCTATTACTTTTTTGGATGGCGAACTGGGAATACTCAAATACCGTGGTTATCCTATTGAACAGCTTGCTGAAAAATCAAGTTTTATAGAAGTAGCTTATTTGCTTATTTACGGTGAGTTACCAACACAAGATCAATTAAAGGAGTTTCAGTACCAGATAAGCCGCCACACACTGGTGCATGAGGATATGAAGAAGTTTTTTGATGGCTTCCCCTCAAGATCTCACCCTATGGGGCAACTGTCATCATTAGTTTGTTCGTTGTCAGCATTTTATCCTGAATCTCTGAAACCCAATCAAACTGATGAAGAATTGAACCTGAGCATTATTAAAATGCTGGGTAAAATGGCTACGGTAGTTTCCTGGATATACAAAAAATCATTGGGGCATCCATATATCTACCCCAAAAACAAGTACGACTATGTCACCAACTTTTTGCACATGACCTTTGGCCAGCGTACAGAGGAGGTGGAGATAGACCCGGTAATTGTAAGCGCGATGAATACATTGCTGATATTGCATGCTGATCACGAACAAAACTGCTCCACTTCAACCGTGAGAATAGTAGGTTCGTCTGAATCCAATATATATGCATCGGTATCAGCAGGCATTTCTGCCCTTTGGGGGCCATTACATGGCGGTGCCAACCAGGCTGTGATAGAAATGCTGGAAAAGATAAAAGAGGATGGGGGCGATACCGATAAATGGATAGCAAAAGCAAAAGATAAGAACGACCCTTTTCGCCTGATGGGATTTGGACATCGTGTTTATAAAAATTTCGACCCGAGGGCTAAGATCATCAAAAAGGCTTGCGACGATATACTGGAGAAGTTAGGAATTGACGACGAGGTATTGGAGATCGCTAAAAAATTGGAAGAAGTAGCCTTAAAGGATAAATACTTTGTCGATCGTAAATTATATCCTAATGTGGATTTCTATTCAGGGATCATTTACCGCGCATTAGGGTTCCCAACGGATATGTTTACCGTGTTGTTCGCTTTAGGTCGTCTGCCGGGCTGGATAGCGCAATGGAAAGAGATGAAAGAGCATAAGGAACCTATTGGCCGCCCACGTCAAATATATGTTGGTGCTGTTAACAGGGAATATGTTGATATAAAGAGCAGGTAGGTTTTTGGACTGACAGGTTCATAACATCATTGTAAATAGCATTTTCTCAAACAATTGAAACTTCCGAAGCCTTTAAGACTCCGGAAGTTTTTTTTATAAAGTGGAAGTGATATTCAACTCATTTCCATACTCATCAAAATTATTTAATCACAATAATCAGCGATTCAGACAACAAAAAACCCGCCCCGGTATAACCGGGAGCGGGCTTTCAATCAATCAACTCTGTTTTTTATTGTTTTACTAAGGTGTAAGTAAGATGGGTTATATCTACTGTTACTAAATAATTTCCAGCCACAGTAATAGGAATATTATTATTATTTTGTGTATCAAGAACCCCCGGAGTAGTTAAAGATCCATAGCTTGTACCCCAATCATGATTTAAACGGAATTTCAGACCTCCAGCTTTTAAAGCCACCACTGCACTCCATGTTTGAGTTCCATTGTTAAATTTCATATCCGTATCGCTCTGGTATCCGCTGTTGGCAGGCCACCCACCCGGAGACGCATCGCCAACCACACTCCATAGGGTTGGAGTCAATATGATAGTGTTTTTATTTAAATCAAACACAATTTGATCACTTGTGATTTTTATGGCAGGATCAACTGTGGCTTTATCGACAAAGACAAAATTGCCCGCCGAATTTGAACTGCTTACTACACCTCCAAGGTTACCGTACCAAATAGCCCCAGCTTTATTAGAAGTGACTTTAAATGAGTAGTCCGTTGCACCTTTAAAGCTTATTACGCCTGTATAAATACTATTGCTGGTTAACGAGATAAGGCTGTCAGCAGTAGCAGGTCCCCATCCCTGGTATGCACCAGGTACAAATACATAAGATATATTCACCACTGAATAAGGTGTTGCCGAAAGATTAATCACATTTGAATAAATATTCGGTACACTGACTGAAGAAAGCGAATGCACAACACGTGCCTGTAACTGCGTTGTTTTTCCGGGTTGCAGACCCATCCCAATAAATAAATTATTTATAGCAGCAGTAGTATAGCTTTTTGATAAAACATTTGTTTCAAAAACAATTGACTTCGGGCTGGCCCAATTATCACCAACTGTATCAATCTCTAAAGTATTGGTAACCCCTGCTGAATACCCGAAATTGGGTTTTGTAAAACTAAAGGTAATAGCCATATTGTTAGAATCCGGTTTGGCTAAAGCTAGTGTAGTAGCACTTGTCGTAAATGTTCCTGCTTTACTATTGGTGGCAACCACTTTGGTTTCATCCTTTTTGCACGATGCCAGCATTAGCAGCGCTATACTGCTGATGGCTAGATATTTTGTTAAAACTGTTCTCATTTCATTTTTTTTTAATTAACACACTTAATTTATTAAGGGTCAAGTCCAAATATTTAAAAAATCGGTTTAATTATAACCGGGGTTTTGTTTTAAGCTTGGGTTAAGTGCCATTTGTGTTGAAGGAATAGGCATGATATTGAGATCAGCCGAAACACTTGTCCCGTTTAGCACACCGCCTTTCCATTGCCATAAATATGTACTCCCTGAAAATTGACCAAAACGGATCAGATCAGTTCTTCTGTGGCCTTCAAACAATAATTCGCGGCCTCTTTCATCTAGTATAAATGGAAGCGTTAATTGAGCAGAAGTAATATTGCCCGTAGCAACCCCATCATAGGCCCTGGTGCGAACAGCATTAACATAACCTAAGGCAGTTCCTAAATCTCCTCCGGATCCTCCACGTAAAACAGCTTCAGCATATATTAAATAAACGTCAGCCAACCTGAACATAGGGAAATCTGTATCAACAAAATTTCCTGCAGGATCTGATCCAGCTACGCCGGTTGAAGTAACATTTTTAAATTTGGTAATAGCATAACCATCATTGAAGGTGTATTCGTCAGCCATATTCAAAGTTTGACCATCGGTAAAAAACATAGCTCTTTTATCAGTAGCACCACTTGGATCTGAGAATAGGGCCACATACTGTTTAGTAACACGCAAACCGGACCATCCGCCATTTATACCATAATCTTTTGGTGCCATATTACCCCCTACTGAGGCATGAACCAAATATGTCATGCCGCCATAACCTTGGGTATGTAAACCATCAGACTCGATTGGGAAAATGATCTCATTTGATTTGTTATTATCAGCCAGGAACAGATTTTTAAAATGCTGCTCAAGTGTATAGCCCGAAGTAATTACTTTATTTGCATAAGTAATTGCATCTGTGCTATGATCTGTACCAGTATATACTTTTGCATTTAAATACAATTTTGCCAACAAAGTATAAGCCGCTGCTTTATCGGCATGTCCATAAGAAAAACGCGGGGCACCCAGATCGCCATCAACTGCTTTCAGTTCGCTTTCAATGTAATTATAAATATCTGTTCTTGATTTTTGAGCCGGGAAAAATACGGCCACATTATCTGCTTCAGTTACAAGGGGGACACTACCAAATAAGTCAATAGCATGCCAGTAACTTAATGCCCTTAAAAAGCGGGCTTCAGCACGATATTGCTTAGCTAAAGTAAGGTTGCTGCCTGTGATGCCATTTTTACTTAATGTAGCATCGGTAGTATTACGAATGAACTCATTGTCTAATGAAATTTCATAATAGATACGGTCGTACATGGCCCTGATAAATTCATTCTGGTTATTCCATGTCATGTCATGCAGATTATGTACCGTGCCATCGTTCCAAACAATTTGGGCTTCATCGGTAGTTAGTTCCTGCATATTAAAATACTCACGAAGGTAATTGGAGAAACCTTCATCTAAAAATGCAATATCAGGATTTCCCGATCCACCTTGCTGGCCGCTAATGGCGTAAGCAGTGTAAAGCTTGCCCAATATTTGCTGATAGTTGCTAAAATCAGTGTAGACATTTGCTGCCGTGATCGCGCCTTTTGGGGTCAGATCCTTTTTACAGGAGGTTACTGTTACCAGCAAACCCATTACTATAATGGTTGCCAGTTTTGTAAATTTTCTTTTTCTCATTGTTTTATATCTTAATATATCTTAAAAGCCCAGGTTAACGCCTACTGAGTAAATACGTGGTCGTGGGTATAAATTATTATCGATGCCTCCCTGTACTTCAGGATCCAGGCCGGTATACTTAGTTACAATAAATACATTAGATACGTTGGCAGTTACCCTTAAGGTTGCCGTTCCACTAGCGATTTTCCCAAAGTTATAACTCAGGTGAGCATTATCCATACGCAGGAAAGAAGCGTTCTCAATATAATAGTCAGAATATAATTGATATTGCTGGAAATTGGTCTTTAATACACTTGATGGTAAATTACCTAAATAGCCCTGAAATTTCAAGCCCGCATAAGCACCGTTACTGGCGGCTTCGGCATTATACACATAGTTACCTAAATTAGCACGCATTGTAAAGCCCAGGTTCCACTTCTTATAATCAAAATTAGAGTTGAAGCCCATAAAAACGGTAGGATTGGGCTGTTTGTAGGCATATTTGTCATCTAATGTCGAGCCATTTCCGTTACGGTCAACATAAACACCTTCTAACGGAGCGCCGGTAGTGCCATATACTTGTTGGTTTACATAAAAAGCGTATGGGGCCTGTCCTGCTTTTAGAATTTGAATAGTATTACCCACACCTCCTGGAATCGCTCCTACATTAAGAACCAAATTAGGATCGTTTGTCAGAGAAATATTAGTTACTTTTCTTTGATTGTATGAAATATTGTATCCAAAGCTCCAGTTAAAATCTTTAGATGTAACAGCAATTACATTAATATTAAAGTCAATACCCTTAGTGTTTAATGTGCCAATGTTTGCTAAAACGTGATTGGTTAAATTAGTACCATCAGGCACCGGAGTGTCAATTAGCAAGTCTTTGGTTTTCTTATTATAATAGTCAATGCTGCCACTTATTTTTCCAT
>JAQBOK010000272.1 GCA_028288085.1 Mucilaginibacter sp. | reverse complement strand
AAAGATCACCTGGAATAAATAGAATCTTTCAAAGCATAGAGGCGGCTTAACTTTTTAGTAATAATATTTACTTAAAGTAGATGTTAGACTGCTGTGACAATAATTTTTGTTATTTTGCGTATATTTGTCTTAGCAATTTCAACTAATAATATATCATTAGGGAATTGGACCAAGTTAAACTAAACGATTAAACCAAAAATTTTATGAGAAAGAACTTGTGGTGGATCATTAGCGCTTTATTGTTATTTTCTGTTACTGTTATCAGTTGGAAACCAACAAGCGCGATAAAATCAAATAAAATTGTTACTACAAAAACGTTAGGAGCTAAAGAGGTTTTTGCCCAATACGTTTCTGATATTTACAACACAGCAAACCTGCAACAAACAGGTATGGATGTGGCTGTATTCCAAAAAGCTGTTACAGGATATTTGAACCTAAAACTGAGCAATAAAATATCTCAGAGCAATAACATTATCACTGTAGTCGATTTTTCAAAGTCGAGCCGTGAAAAACGTATGTGGATCATTGATTTGTTAAACAAATCGTTGGTTTTAAACACATGGGTTGCTCATGGCCAGGGTAGTGGTGATGATATAGCAAGCCGCTTTTCAAATAATAACGAGTCGCACCAAAGCAGCTTAGGTTTTTATTTGGCAAGTGAGGTTTATGTTGGGAAGCACGGCCGTTCGTTAAAACTGGATGGTTTAGATGCAGGCATTAATAGTGCCGCACGTGCCCGTGGAATTGTTATACACGCCGCCGATTATGTATGTCAAAATACTATAAACCAGATAGGCCGCTTAGGCCGTAGTTTCGGTTGCCCTGCGGTATCACCGGAAGTATCTGATCAGGTTATTAATACCATTAAAGGTGGTACAATGCTATATATTAACGGTAACGACAGCAACTATACATCTAAGCTATTAGATGAAACGGCACCGGCTAATTTTATAGCTCCTAAAGCCTAAGGCACTGCTGCAATGGCAACGCTTTAATCAGCTAAATAAGTATGAAAATAACCGCCGGCAATACCGCCGGCGGTTTTTTTGTTAAGTGTTTTATTGTCATTAATAAGCGCGTACCGCAATCCTATTATAAGGATGCTATCTGGTTGGTATTGGCTAAAAATTTTTGCAGGTGCGCGTAAAGTACTATATCCAAACCATAAACATCAGGGCGGTATTGCAGGGTGCCGGTTTCGTCGGCCCAACAGGTTATGTAGGTAATATAAACCGGCATTTTGTTGGGTACGCCTATCGTGGTAGGGTCAGGGTTGTCCTCGCTCATAGCTTTGGATATTTTATCGTATGTAGTGCCTTCGCCAAATATTACCTTAGCTAATGCCTGTGGGTCGCCAAGGCGTACACAACCATGGCTTACAGCACGCATATTTTGATTAAATGCTTGCTTGGCAGGGGTATCGTGCAGGTAAACACTGCTTTTGTTATTGAACAGAAATTTAATTTTACCTAACGAATTATCGTCACCCGGGCGTTGCTTAAATTCGTATTTATCTTTCGATGCAGAGCCCCAGTCAATAGTTTCCGTATCTTCAACTTTCTTACCATTTTCGTATACATCAATATTTTTGTTTGATAAGTAATACGGATCCTTCGCGGCTTCAACCATAATTTCTTTACTGGCTATACTTTGGGGGATATTCCAAATCGGGTTTACCTGTACGCTATGGATCACGCTGTTCAATTGTGGTGTTTCACGCGTAAACGGACGGTCGATCTTATCACTTTCGTCATATTCAACCAGCGATGCTGTATTATCTACATTTCTTCCCTCACCAACACAAACTTTCATGTTCAGGATAGATTTGCCATGATCTACAACATCCAAGCGATAATCAGGGATGTTTACAATCACATATCTTGGCTGGCTCGGCTTGTTTTTCCATCTTAAGCGTTCCATGTTAACTACCAGGTAACGGGTAGTTTCTTCCTTAGTCATCCCTTGTGCAGTACCACCGGCCAATAATGCTTTTTGCAGCATCAGGTATTGGGGGTCTTTCGGCTGAATGCTATCCAGATAAGTTTTAAGGTTTTTAGCGTTAAGGGCCCTTAACATTGATGTGCTATCAGGGCGCTTGGTTTCGGTATAATAGCGCGCGTATATTTTGCGTGGGCTTACCATGCCGTACTCCAGAGCGCTTGAATAATTTATCAGCGAATTGGCAGTTAATATCTCCAGTTCGGCAATATCATGATATGCTTCATCCAAAGTTTTGATCGCTTTTTTATCCTTGAATTTTGCAACCAGCTGCTTTATCTGGTCAGCTTTAAACATTCTTGGATCAAGGCCATGCTGACCGGCTTTTTCAAAATAATTCGCAGTGATATCTACGTCGCCATTAAAAATATGGTCTGCCACAAAAATGGGGTCATACCCGTTTTGCTCGTAAAACGAAGCTATAAGATTTGGGTTGGCCATCTTGGCTTTATCATCAACCAATACCTTTTTAAACACTTCGGCCAGGCCTTCGGGCGTGGCATCTTTAAAAATTTTGTTTTTGGTTTTTTTGTAGAGCTCTGCACCCAGGTCCGAACGGCTTTTTTTACAGCTTTGGACAGTTAATGCAAGTACACACAAAATAGAAAGAAATACCGGTAGGATCGGTTTTTTAATATTGGTAAGTATCATCATCATAAATTGTTAATTACTGCTCATATACAATCCTTATACCATAAAGCTGGGTAAACATTTATTTTAAGCATTTAGTTTGGTTGATGTAATGATACGCTGCTTTAATTTATATTTGATGCATGGCAAATAATCCTCTTCCGGAAGTGTGGCTGCGCGGGCCTTTAAAGCAAATACCCGCTTTGTTACAGCCGGTTGCGCATGCATTATTACAGGCACAAGAGGAATTGAATGAACTGATGAGCGGTTTCCCGGATGAATTGCTGTGGAAGAAAGTTGCCGGAATGGCATCGCCGGGGTTTCATTTACAGCACTTAGCCGGGGTTCTCGATAGGCTTTTTACTTATGCGCGCTGCGAGGCTTTGACCGAACAACAACTAAACTATTTATCCGCCGAAGGTAAACCGACTAATAAAATATACACTGTTAGCGAATTACTTGCCGTTTTTAACATGCAGGTTGATGTATCGTTAAAACAGTTAAGTAATGAAGCCAATGAATCTGCATTGACGGATATTAGAGGCGTAGGGCGTGCCCAATTGCCATCAACCGTAATAGGCCTTTATGTTCACAGCGCAGAGCATACTATGCGGCATTTAGGGCAACTGATAGTAACAGTAAAAGTATTGAAGGAAGGGTAAGAATCGTTCGATTATT
>JAQBOK010000262.1 GCA_028288085.1 Mucilaginibacter sp. | reverse complement strand
AGAGATGAGTGGTGAGTGGTGGACTTTCTAACACTGCTTCCGGCTTCTGGCTTCTGATTTCAGTACTACGGCTTCTCTCCACATATCGGTTTACCAAAGCAATAGCCACCGGGGCTTCCGCTTCGGGCTCTTCGGTGAGGGAAACGCGGACGGTATCGCCTAAACCATCTTCAAGCAAACTCCCTATGCCAACCGCGGATTTGATGCGGCCATCTTCGCCATCGCCTGCTTCAGTTACACCTAAATGTAAGGGGTAGTTCATTCCTTCGGCAACCATTGTTTCAACGAGTAAACGATAGGCTTGAACCATTACCTGTGGATTGCTCGATTTCATAGAGATCACCAGGTTGTAGTAATTCAGCATTTCGCACATGCGCATAAATTCCATAGCCGATTCCACCATACCCTGCGGTGTATCACCGTAACGGCTCATGATCCTATCAGACAGGGAACCATGATTTGTGCCGATACGCATGGCGGTGCCATATTCTTTACAAATTTTTACCAGTGGCGAAAATTTCCGGTAGATACGCTCCAGTTCGCCCTGGTATTCGGCATCGGTATAATCAATGGTATCAAATTTCTTTTTATCGGCATAATTGCCGGGGTTTACACGTACTTTTTCAACTATCCGTGCGGCAACTTCGGCAGCGTTGGGGGTAAAATGGATATCTGCCACCAACGGAACGGTATAACCACGCTGACGCAATTGTTTTTTTATTTCAGCAAGATTTTGGGCTTCTTTTATACTGGGTGCAGTAATGCGCACATATTCGCAACCAGCCTCCACCATGCGGATAGACTGCTCCACAGTACCTTTTGTATCCATGGTATCTGTAGTAGTCATGCTTTGGATGCGAATAGGGTTATTGCCGCCCATAGGCACATCCCCAATGGCAACCTCACGGGTCACAAAACGGGAATACTCGATAAGTGAATTACAATAACGGCCTTGCAGCACCTTAATAGCATCAGCATTCATAGAAGAGATCGCTTTATTGCGCAAATTTACGAAAACTATGGCCTGAAAGAAATACATTTATAGATTGAATGACCTGACCATTACGATCATGAGCGAAACAATTGAATTCCCTTACAGTAAAAACTCCGCTTTTTTAGGGATAGCGCTGCCGCTTATTTTCTTTGCGATCACTTTTAATAACCTGAAGTATTCATTTTTGAATAATTACACCTTGAACTGGGTGATCATCACTTTCGCCGATCTGATATTCCTTTCACTCTTTATATTTATCCTGATCAAACGTTTAATACCCGCGTTTAAAAACGAAGTTGCTCTTGAATTAAATAAAGAAGGGATAACTGATTATACGCGCAATATTGTAATAGAATGGGGCGATGTAAAAGACATTAACCTGGAAAGGGGCCGAAGTTTCTCCAAAATGGTGATCGACCTGAAAGAGGAAACAGACTACGGCAAACAGATCGCTATATCATTACGATGGGTAACAGGCAAGGATTTAGAGATATGTGAAACCGCGATGGCTTATTTTGAGGAAATGAATGGATTGAAGTAATTATTTTTCTTCGTTACTAATATTTCTTAAATTTGAGTAATGGCTACTCAATTCATCACGAACAACAAAAGCGAAAAAACAGCGGTAATTATTCCGATCACTGAATATGAGGATTTGCTTCATCAGCATCATTTAAACCTGGAATTAACTGATGAATATAAAACGATGATGGACACAATGCTCGAACAAGAAAGCAGTGGCAAAGTCCACTATGTATCATTTGAAAATATCAAAAATCGATTTCAGGGTAAATGACCTATGAACTAATTTTCAGAATTGAAGCTGAAAGAGATTTAGAAGATATACAGGATTATTACAATAAATATTACCTTCTATAACTGATAATTTCTTTATTGAGTTTTTTGAAGCGATGGATTTCATTGAAGATGAGCCTAAATTATTTCAAGTACGATACAGGGGAATACGAATAGCCCCTTTGCATCGATTCCCTTATGGCATTCATCATAAAGAATCCAGAAATAAAATAATAATTTATAGAGTACTCCATACAAAGAGGTATTTTAAATAAGGCTTTTACTTCTCCGCATCCAGCATCTTAATAGCCTCATCATATTTGGCGATCAAGCCCGGCGCACGGTCAAAGGCCCAGCCTTTATAGTTGTCGCGGAGTAATATCAGCGTTTCGTGTATGTTGGCTGTTTTTCTTGATTCCCAGCTTAGCAGTACTGTCGCCACCTTTTCTTCTACTTTATCTATCCGGGCTTGGTTAGCGTATATATCAGTGAGTATAGAGATCAGCCCGAAGGGGGCTTTTGTAGTTATATTATGACCTTTAGCTACATCCCATGCCACTGTACTCAGGTCGCGGTTTACTACGCCATCAGGCATAATATATTTCCAATGGAATTCGTCGTCCGACACAATTTTCTGCATAAAGGCAGGGGTTTTTAAAGCCGAGTCAATCGCTTTTAGAATATTTTGCTGATAAACATATTGCTCCCGTTCCGCCTTCCTGTTCCTGATCAGTTCCGTTCTAACATTGTTCAACAATTCCCTGGTATCTCTCTTTTCGTGCAGGTTATTAAAATACTCCGTTAAAACCAAAGCCAGCAAAACACTGAACACGATCAAGGACGATTCGCCGAGATACTCTTTCCAATCGCGAAGCACATAAACCTGGGGCTTACGCACTTCGGCAGTTGTTTTTGATTTTTTATGAGGAATAGGATTTTCTTCCATAAAAAAATAATTACACCTAAAATAAGAAAGAATTTTCAGGAATTCAGAATTTCCAGGTTTTTAAAGGCAAGTTTCACCGTTAAACTAATGTTAACGTCAACCGCTGTATCCAATCTTATTTTTTTCAAAATATTTTTTGACTAATAGATTAATAAACCTTTTTAAATAATTTTCATTTAAAAAGGTATTGGACCAATTATCAAATCTTTGGCATTGAATGCCCAGGTAAAAAAAGTACAGGCTTATGCCTAACATGGGTAAAAGCCCCTTTTCTTCGTTGCTCAGTTTGTTTACGGACTCATAGCCTTTCAGAAAAGCTCCGACTTTTAAATTACATTCATTTTCGTCTTTTTCGGTGCTGTGCAACTGTAAGGATGTAATAAGCAATATCATAGCAAAGCCAGCCGTTTCCGCAAAAATCAAAATCAAAAATGGTCACTTCGTCTTTATCGATGCTTAAGTTATCAAACCAAATATCAAGATGCACAGCCCCCTGTCTTATTTTATTTTCATTCACTTTTTTGAACTCACCAAGCAGATATTTTTGAGCGGATTCCATATAGGCCATCTCATCAGTTTCGATAGAAATGAATTTCTTAACCTGTTCAAAAGAATTTACCAAAACCACTTCAGGCGTATAAGTTACTCGTTCTAACTTCAGCCCAAGGGTAAGTAGATGCATCTTCGCCATAATTTCACCCACTTTATAATGTGTGGATACGGGGAAATTGAGTAGCTTCTCGCCTTTGGCAAACGAAAATAAGACACCGAATCTTTTACCCTCAGGCGCATTAAATTGCTGAATATAATTTTTATTAATATCAGTGAGAGGGAATGACACTGGCATATTATTATTATGAAGTAAATTCAGCAACCTTATTTCTTCCTTAATTTCTTTTTCAGTCCGCCAATTCAAACTGTATATGCGAAGTACATATTTGCCGGCATTATCAGTAACCAGGTAAGAATCATTAATGCCTGTTTTTAGTAAGCTGCATAAAGTATGTGAACTTAGGTTATAAGTTTCCTTTAAAAATGGTATAAGGTGTGCTGCTGAAAGAGTTGAATTAATTACCGGGAAGTTTTCCAAGAGATCATAATTTAAGAACCAATATAAAAATCAAAGACTTACAAAGTTTCCAAACTTTGTAAGTCTCATAGATGGCAAACTGCGGACTGAAAATCCCCAGCTGTTTAAACAGCGTCAGACAGCGAACTAAATGTAAATTCTTTGATCTTCATTGGCGGGATCAAGTAACTGCGGTAGCTTTCCACACTGATACTTCGTTCAGGTTTACCTAATGCTTCCACATTGTTCAGCATGATAACCGGGCTTTCATTAAAACGGAAATTCTTGATCGGGAATTTAATCTTGCCATTTTCGATATAAAAAAGACCATCACGGGTTAAGCCGGTAAGTAATAATGTTTGTGGGTCAACCATTCGGATGTACCATAGGCGTGAAACCAAAATGCCTCTTTCGGTACTTTTTATCATGTCCTCAATAGTGGCATCGCCCCCTTCCATAATAATATTTGAAGGGCCAGGCAGCGGTTTTACACCCTTCTTGTCGGCCCAATAACGGGAGTACGACAGGTTTTTCATTACACCCTTGTCTATCCACACCGTTTTTTCCCGTGGCAATCCATCGCCGCCCCAGGTTGATGAAGGCAGTTCAGGGTTAAACGGGTCCGAATAAATGGTTACTTTTTCGTCCATTAACTGCTCACCTAAACGGGTGCCTCCGCCTTTTTTGCTCAGAAAGCTACGGCCTTCTTCGGCGCTTCTGGCGTCGAACCGAAACATGTTTTCGAGCATATAAGTAGCTGCAACGGGTTCAAGTATCACTGTGTATTTACCCGGCTCAATGGCTTTTGCCCCTACAGATCCGTTGGCCTTGCCAGCGGCAATTTTTGTGGCCGAATAAGTATCCAGTTTGCCTACATCTGTAAACCCGCGTGCGGCATAGCCCGAAGCGGTTCCGGCTTCGTTTCGTGTTGTTACCGAAAAGGTAACATCGGTACCTTTATTGTACGCAAACAATCCTTTAGAATTCATAACTGCGCTAAACCCAGTTGAGTTTTCAAGGAACCCAGCTGCTGTAAGTTTCGCTTCTTTAGTAACCGAAAGGCTTTTTGCCACCATTTCGGCCCTGCTGTCCGGCGTCATCGCCGCGGTATTGGTATTGTAAGTTATTGACTCTGCAAAGGTTTGCGGGCCAAGCATGGGCATATACTCCGGATTAGGCGGCGCCAGTTGGGCCAGTTCTTCCGAACGGCGAACCACGCGTTCCAGGGCGGCATCATCAAACTGATCAATGGTAGTAGTACCTGCTTTTTTACCGAAAACCGAGGTAACTGCAAGCCCCAGCGTACTGATATCGCCCGCAGTT
>JAQBOK010000094.1 GCA_028288085.1 Mucilaginibacter sp. | reverse complement strand
CAGCACATTACATGCCAAAAGAAAAATAAAAAAACACAAAATGCTGCAAGTCAATAATTTATGCAGCACTAATACTTGTTGGCTTTGCCTGTAGCTCTGCACCCAATGTCTCAGCCGTACATTATTCAAGTAACCCCGTAAAACCCATATCTCCGAATCGCAAGTTTCTCCGTGAAAAACCGATAGGGATAGAGCGTCGAAATTCATTCATCAGTAATTAGTGTTTGAACGTCGTGAATCAAAAGTTTATGTTCGTTTCCAAATGAGTAAGCAAATTTCCCTGCAATTGATAGCACCTCTTATTCAGAACAATTAGAGCTTTAAAAAAAGGCCATATGAAAACGATAGTAAAAACCCCAAATGCACCTACGCCTTTAGCCCGTTACAACCAGGCGATTATTGCCGGTAACCTTGTATTTGTATCTGCCATGTTAGGCCAGGATCCTTTAACCGGTGAATTGGTAATGGAGAATATTGAAGCTGAAACTACCCGTGTGATGGAAAATATAAAAGCAATATTGACTGAAGCTGGAATTAATTTTAGCAATGTGGTAAAAAGCAGTATCTTTTTAAAAGATATGCAGAATTACGCCAAGGTAAATGAGGTGTATGGTTCTTATGTAACCGAACCTTTCCCTGCCCGCGAAACCATACAGGTGGGAGCTTTACCGATGAACGTAAATATTGAAATATCGATGATCGCCGTAAAGGCTTAGGAGAATTTTATTGGAATTTTTAAACGGCGCAATATCTGATTAAGCTTAAAAATATAAAAGTATTAGCCGAAACAACCTTTTGCCCATTGGCGACGAACTATACAGATAGGAGCTAACACGTAAACATGGGTAAAAAAAATGATCTCCAATTAAGGCTGGCATCCTTCGCGCAAAAGGGAAGCTGGAATAATAAACTGGTAAAAATTATATCCGCTCACCTGCTTTGGATATTAATTATTAGCGGAATTGTAAGATTGATTTATTACACCGCATTGTTAAACACACAGGCATTTGATAGTGCTGGCTATATAAACTATCATGCCAATATCTTAAAGGGCGAAACGGATGGCCTTAGAACACCTGTTTACCCTTATTTTATTAAATTGATAAGATTGTTTGGCCAGCAAAACCTGATTGATCATGTGATTACAGCCCAGGTTGTGATCTCCTTTTTATCTATCATCCTGTTTTATAAGATAGTACAGGCTTTTTTTAGAAAACGCTCTGTAATATTCGCGGCATCCTTATTATATGGGATTATGCTGCCTGTTATTAACTTTGATAAGCTGATCCTTACAGAATCACTTTCCGTGACTTGCAGTTTGATTTTTATTTACATGATGGTTGGCTATTTGCAAAAACCACAAAACATAAAAGCCTGGATACTGACTCTGTATGTATTTATAGCCATTATGCTGCGTCCATCTTTTATTTACTTATTGCCTTTGGTAATAGCATTTTGGCTTTTAAGATTGATAGTTTCTAAAAAAGACCGGAAGATGTGTTTGTCCGGTTTAGCAGCATCGATTGTTGTTATCCTGTTAATATTGGGTTATTCTAATTTAAATAAAAAGAATGCAGGCTTTAATGGGATTTCTGTTGTAAGCAATAATAATGAATTAGCTGTGCTTGTTAATGCCGATCTGTACAGGGATGGAAATGACCCTGAAATATCCGCAGCAATAAAAAGCAGTTTAAAACAACAGCAAAGTGCTGGTAAAAATGAGTCCGGACAAAATATTGTAGTGCCATTTGAACCGGAAAGGGTTCATAAATTCATCATTAATTGCATAAAAAATCAACCGGCTGCCTACACACGATATATTGGTAATAAGCTGCTTGAATTACAAGCCACCAATATATTTACCAATTATGCTGCGCACAAACTTAGCTTTTTAGCCTTCAGGGTTGAGAATATAGAGTATTTGGTGTTTTGTGTCACTTTCAATATTCTCTATATTTTTTTAGTGCTCGATCTGATCATGATTTTTGTTGGGTGGGCAAAAAGAAAAGAGGCGCCCTGGTTTAAAATAGTTTTATGGTCGCTTATTGCGGGACAAGTAGCTGTAGCAATATTGGGCGGCTACTCCGAGTATCAACGTCTTATTTTACCTGCAATGCCTGCGCTGATCATCCTTTTGTTTTCTTATATAGATAGGATATACTTTGCCATTGACAAGGATAAGTTAAAGAGCTATCCGGCATCCGTTTAATGACCGGGGTATTCATCTTAATTTTGAGCATGCTACTTAAAAGAGCTTTATTTCAAAACGCAGTACTCGTTTTAGAAGAATGGAATAAAACATAAAATGAGGTTACAGTCCTTCACCTCGTGAAAAACAAAAAGCGCCATCTAATAATCAGATAACGCTTTTAATATGGTCAAATGTCTGGTCCTGAAATAGCGATACAATAAAAAGATCGTTATGAAAGAAGACATTAAAATCGATTACATCAAACGTAGTCAAAAGGATTATTCTTTGTCCTTTAAACACCAGGTGGTTTCAGAAGTTGAACGCGGCGAACTATCTACAGTGGGTGCAGTTAAGAAATATGGTATCCAGGCACGTTCAACGGTAGTAACATGGCTGCGAAAATATGGTAATTTTGATTGGGAGAATCAAACCCCGTCGCACATGCCTAAAACACCCGAACAAAAGATCCTGGAGTTGGAAGCTAAGGTTAAGCTGTTAGAGAAACAGAAAGCTTATCTGAAAGAGCAAAACAGCAGAGCAGACAAGAAAGCAATTATCTTTGATATGATGATTGAACTGGCTGAGAAGGAATACAATATTGATATAAGAAAAAACTCCTTACCCGAACAATCGACCATTATCAAAACACCTACAAAGAAAGCTTAACAGCTACCTGTGGATTGTTCGGGGTAAGCGGACAGGTTTATTATCGCCATAAAAAGCGTAGTTCTAACCGGCGCAGCATAGCTGACAAGGTAGTGGAACTGGTAATTGGCATACGCAATAAAATGCCATGCATCGGAACCCGGAAATTGTATTTTATGTTACGCGCTTCGTTAAAGGCCTGGGCTGTTGGAAGGGATCGCTTATTCCGTATTTTAAAGGCTAACCACTTATTGATCATTCCTAAACGAAGCTATTGCATTACAACAAATTCACATCATCATTTTAGAAAGCATAAAGACTTGATCGAAGACTTGACCATGGAAAGGCCCGAGCAGGTATGGGTAGCCGATATTACATATTTAGGCGGTAGAGAAAAGCCCTGCTATCTCTCACTGGTAACGGATGCTTATTCAAAAATGATCGTTGGATATGAAGTATCTTCTAATATGAATGCTGAAAATAATGTAAAAGCGTTAGAAATGGCTATAAAAAACAGGAAGTATAGAAAGGAGAAACTTATTCATCATTCTGACAGAGGTATTCAATATTGTTGTGAAGATTATCAGAAAACATTAACCCGAAGTAATATACAATGCAGTATGACTGAATCATATGATCCTTACCGTAACGCTGTTGCGGAACGGGTAAATGGCATATTAAAACAGGAGTTTCTCTTAGAAGATATTAACAAGGATTTGTCAACCATGAAAAAAGTTGTTGCTGAAAGTATCTGTATCTATAATAACCAAAGACCGCATTACTCCTGCTATATGAAAACACCTTTCCAAATGCACCAGCAAA
>JAQBOK010000201.1 GCA_028288085.1 Mucilaginibacter sp. | reverse complement strand
TTGGCAATTAGTTGATTGCAGCTCAACGTTTAATTGGGTTGGTAGTAAGCTGTTGTAATGGGTAAATATTTTAATCACTTAAATTAAAACATTATGTAGCTTACATAAATATTTGATTATTAATAGTAATTAACTATAAGTTAATGTAAATAATGCTCGTTTTTGCCTAGCTTTGCCTTATGTAAAATCGGATTTTGGGGCTTATAGTTTAGCGGTTATGTTATATACACTGTCTTGATATTTACAAATTCATGAATACCGAACAGCCCTAATTCCCGTCCATATCCCGATTGCTTTATACCGCCGAAAGGTAATCGCGGATCGGATTTTACCGAAGCATTTACAAAACATGAGCCTGCCTGTAAATCTTCGGTCGCGATATTTTCTCCTCTTTTTATATTTTCTGTAAACACAGCAGCACCTAATCCGAAATTACTATCGTTTGCAATTCTTATGGCATCAGCTTCGTCCTTTGCTGTAATGATTGCCGCTACCGGACCGAATAGTTCCTCGTCATAAGCGGGCATACCCGGTTTAACTTTAGTGAGTATTGTTGCCGGGTAATATGCGTTCTTTCCTTTAGGTAATTCTCCCCCCAAAATGCACTTCGCGCCTTTCTTAACTGATCGTTTTACCTGATCGTGTAACTCATTCCTAAGATCTATACGGGCCTGCGGGCCAATATCACTCGAAGCATTTAATGGATCGCCCATTTTCTTAGCCTTCATTTTATTGAGAAAAAGTTTAATGAATTCTTTTTGTACCGGGTTAACCACTATAAAGCGTTTAGCTGCAATGCAACTTTGGCCGCTGTTAATTATTCGGCTGTTCACACAAATTTCTGCTGCTTTTTCAAGATCGGCATCTTCCAAAATCACATAAGCATCACTGCCGCCAAGCTCCAGTACCGTTTTTTTAATAAGTGATCCGGCTTTCTGTGCAACCTGTTTTCCTGCATTGGTGCTTCCAGTAATTGTAACTGCTTGTACAAGTTCGTTTTCAATGATCTTCTCAATCATACTGCTGTTAACTAATAATGACTGGAACACCTTATCAGGAAAACCGGCTTGCTGCACCACTTCTTCAATTGCGAGGGCACATCCCGGTACATTGGAGGCATGTTTTAGTACTCCGCAATTACCAGCCGCCAAGGCCGGAGCCAAGAAACGAAACACCTGCCAAAAAGGGAAGTTCCAGGGCATAATAGCTAATACAACACCTATGGGCTGATAGCTTACAAAGCTTTTGGATGCCTCGGTTTCAATTAACTGATCACTTAGAAATATGGAAGCATTGGCAGCATAGTATTCGCACACAGCGGCGCATTTTTCAATTTCGGCAACTCCCTGGGTAATTGGTTTACCCATTTCCTGGGCCATTAGTATTGCAAATTCCTTTTTGCGATTTTGGAGTACGGCGGCCATATTGATTAAAAGATGGCTCCGCTCATCGTGGCTTGTGTTTTTCCAATTCAACCAGGCTTTGTGCGTTTGGGCTATTTTTTGCTCAACTTGCTTTAAACTGTGTGCCCTATACTTTCTTAACTGTTTTCCGTTGACAGGATTTACTGAAATTATGCTCATAACCTACTGATATTAACTGTAACAAATTAACAGAAGATAACCCAAATAGTTGAATCCCGCTGAATTAATTGAACTCAACTAAATGTACCAATGGGGACATAATTCCAATGTTCCAATTCCGACGGCGTATTAATAGGTTTGCATACGCCGTTGGTTATCAAAATTATCCTGTCGCTCGCTGCAATTATATTTGTATAATCATGGTCTGTTATAATAAATCCTTTTGTGGAGCGATATTCCATGATCAGATTAGTAATTACCTGTTTATATAAGGGCTCAACTTTAGAAAAAGGTTCATCAAGCAAAATGAATTTTACATCCAAATTTGCCAGCAACATTATCTCAAGATATCTTAATTCACCACCAGATAGCTCTGAAATTCGTTTTTTAAGATGATTTTTCAACCTTGGATCACTGGTTATCTTCTCCTTGCCGGTTTCATTTGCTATATAAATATTGATGATCTTTTTTATTGATATATTTTTTGGTAAAAAATCATGTTGTGGCAAATAGGCTATTAAATTGCCGTGCTTGTAGGGATGGCTATATACTTTTTGATTTATTCGGATAAATTTATTGTAAGTAAACAACGTTCCGAAAATTATCTTTAGTAAGGACGACTTGCCGCAACCATTGCGACCTAAAATGCCTATAATATCCCCGGTTTCACATTTTAAATAGCAATCACTCAAAATCTTCCGATCATTAAATGAGATCATCACGCTATCAACCTCGAGCAGGTTCTTCATATATGAAAAATTTTTGAAAGGATGACGAATAAGGCAGCCAGCAGAAGGTTGCCCAGGAATGAAAGACCTATCAACTTAAATTTTGAAAATCCCCGGTTATGATAAAAGTAGTATTGCTGTTTGTAATACAATTCAAAATAGAATGCAGAAAGAAATAATCCGAATGTGCAAAATGATACCAGGAAGCCTGGAATGCCGTATATATACCCAAAAACAAAGGAAAAAGGAACATTGGCACTTAATGTTATTTTGTAGTAGTTGAATACTATTCTCATTTTCAGGCTAATGGATAGTTTCGTTTATGGGCCGTGATCAAGCTAACTATTAATAACGTTAATACATTGCAACATTTTGTATAACGGGAATGTTAGCTTTATGGTATTGTGAAGAGGTTGTAACTTCAGATATTTACTTCCATGTGAATTCTGGAGTTGATCATATGTACTATTTTATCCAATTCTTCGGCTGATTGATTAACGCGCTCTACAATTTGGACCTTTTCTTCAATATTCGACGAAGTTTTTATCATGTTAATCAGGCCCATGATATTGGCCAGCGGGCGCCTGATCTCGTGTGAGCTAAGCCAGGCAACTTCTTTCAGCTTATTATTCTGGAGTATAATTTCTTCTTCTTTTTCCTTACGCCATGTAATATCGTTGTACACCGCTATGTAGCCTGTATTCCTCTCGTTATCATCAAATAATGGTGTATACTCACCATAAACCCAAAAACGCTGTCCGCTTTTTGCATAACAACCAATATCAGCAGAAAATGACTCTAATGAATTTTTTTTACGCACAACAGATGCCAGTACTTCTTTATCGGTTTCAATACCTGTGAAGAAAACTGCCGGGGTATAACCAGATATTTCTTCAAGCCGGTATCCGGTGCAATCTTCAGCGGCTTTGTTTACCCAGGTTATCAAATTATTTTTATCAGTAATAATAATCATATTATTTACCCGTGTAATAATATCTGCAAGCCTTTTCAATTCACCATCAGAACGGTGGTATAGCCTTTCGCTTTCATCCAGTTTGCCCTTGTCAATTAATATTAGCTTAAATAGCAAAAAGCCCGTAACAAAAACAAAAAAGTAACCCTTCCCACTACCAATTAGCAGGTATAAATTATTGGATATTGTATTGTGGAATAAAAAAAGGATCCGATCGCTAAGTGTAATCCATATTAGGGCTATAATGATATAAATTATGGCAATACGTAAAGCTCCAGACTTCATTAGTGATTAATGTAGGGGTTTAATTGATCATGTGGTTATACGTAATTATTAATTGGAAGTTGATGTTATTTAAAAATTAGTAAAATAATTAACTTGATAATTATTATTGAATTTTTGTGTTAATATTATTTACTTACCAGGGAAGTAAAACACCGGCTATCCAGGTTAAATACAGCCTCGTGGTTGCTTACTTTAATGGATTTTAATTGCTTCATATCCAGATCTTTATTAGTTTCATAAACTTTAAACTCCTTTACACCGTTCGGCAACCCGGTTAAATGTACTTGCCTTGAAGCGCTATTATTAACGATGTGGATAGTGTAAATATGTTTAGCATTGTCGCCAAGTGCCGCGCAAGAAATATCAAGGTCATTCCTATTTGCAGTTAAGGGCATATGGAACAGATTGGGTGGTGTTGATGCCAATTGTTTAAGGTTCCAAAAGCGCTGAGTAGGTTCCAGTGGCCCATTGTTGCCATAAATACCACCACCCTTCAATGGGGAGTAATCGGCTGTTAACTGCCATTGCAGGATAGATAATGGCTGACAGATAGCCAGAAGGCGGGTATAAAGGTTGATCTCTTCCAATGCGTAGGATGATTCTTCAAAGTAAGCAGGGTAGGCCCAGGCAGCAGCATCAATACTTCCTTCGCCCACCATTAATGGCAGGCCGGTTTGTTTGGCAGCATCCGTCCATTTTTGCAGCGTTTCAGTATCCCAACCCCTCCATGAGTGAAAAGAAACAGCTCCCATAAAGGGATGTGATTCAGCGTCGTTTATTGCGGGATAAATAAATTTGTACGTTGTAGCGTCGGAGTTATCACCTAATAATAATTTTGTTTTTAATCCTTTTGAAACGAAGTAAGCGCCAAGTCCTTTGATCAGTTCATTGTGTTCTGCTCCTGTTTGCCTTATGTTGATACCCAGGTCTGATTCATTAAATGAAAAGAATTTCACTTCAACACCATAATGGTCTTTTAAATAAAGCAGGTAATCTGTAATGGACTTATAGATCAAAGGTGTTTTAGTATTGTTTAGGGGATTTCCCCAAACGCCATCAGGCGATTTTCCATTATGCAGCGTGCCCACAACAGCCCAGGCCGGCGGAAACCATGCCGTGAGAATTACCGGTATATCCATTTGATTAAGCCTTTGAGCCATTTCCATTGATCTGCGTACACGGATATTTAGTTTTGCAGTATCGGCAATAGAAGGATTAATGGCAGAATCAGGTTGCCAACTGATCCATGGCATTTCTACTCTGCCCCATGCAACACGTAAATTTTTTAGGCAATAATCAATAACCTCAGGATCAGTTTTGGGATTTTGAATACGGAAATTACCCCCCAGTCCGGCGAAAGCCCTGCCTTGTACAGAAGTGTCGAGTTTTAGTGTAACAGGTGAATTGTTTATTTTGTCCGAAACTTTTATTTCGAAACTTTTTTCAAATACATCCCCTTTATTGATCCTGCCTAAACAGATCGGGAAGTAGAGCTGAATAAATCTTTTCTTTGTACCGGCAGTATCAGCCCTGATGGTGATCGACAACGTTGTATCGGCCTTTATGCTGATATTTTGCGTTGATGTAGTCAGGCTTATCTCTTTTGCCTGGTTATGCAGGTAATCACCTTCATTATTTGGATGTGATTGATCTAATGGCTGTTCTTTTCCATTTCCGATCTTAACCATACTGCCAATATAAGCAGCTTCCGGAAGGGAAACATTGAAATATATTCCCTTAACCGTAGTATCTTCACGTGAAACGCATTTTACAGTTATCTTAACCGATCCACTGCCATTATCCTTCACGCTTTCTGTAAATTGCAAACTATCTATCTGGGTATTTACTATCTGCTCATTGCCGTTTCTGATATATTTCGGTTTTTGCCGTTCCTTATCCGTCGAATTTACACTTAACCAGCTTTTGCCCACAACAGTAATGCGACTATTAAATTCCACCAGTTGTCCTTTTATGCGTATTCCATCCATGTTACCCCAGGGTTTAAACTCAGCCTGTGCAAGTAACATCTGTGCTGGCAGCATAAAAACAAACAGCATAAAGATGCATGTCTTAAAAAAGGGTTTGCCCGCAACATTTCTTTTAGTCATCATTACTAATTTATTGTTAAAGTTGCAGTTTCTTTTATATCCCTTGATGAAGTTCCGGCCAGCAGCTTGTATTTACCCGGTTCAACTACCCATGTCCGGGTTTTAACATCATAGTAAGCCAAATCCTTAACAGGAATGCTCAAAGCGACATCTGTTGTTTCTCCAACTTCTATTTTTACTTTTTTAAATGCTTTCAATTCCTTTTCAGCGCGTTCTATTTTTGAGCCAGCTTTGCTGATATACAACTGCACTGTTTCCTTGCCTGAATATTTACCTGTGTTCTTTATTTTTAAAGTTGCTGTAATATTTTCAGTCAATTTGTAGCTATTTTTATTGGTATGCAGGCCGGAGTATTTATAATCGGTATAGGAGAGGCCATAACCAAAACAATAAAGCGGTTCGATCTTTTTAGTATCAAACCAGCGGTAGCCAACAAGAATGCCCTCTTTGTAATCTACCTTCAGATTTTCACCGGGGTAAGCATTTAACGCATGAGCCGGGGAATCCTTAAGTTCGGCCGGGAAGGTGAAAGGCAGTTTACCGGATGGGTTTACCTTGCCGGTCAGAACATCGGCCAGTGCATTCCCATTTTCAGAGCCATTATACCACGACCATACAACGGTATGATTGTTATTTTTGATCTTACTGATATCATAAGGCGCTCCGCCAACAACTACTACGATCGTATTTGGATTTGCCGTAGTTACTGCATCAACCAGCTCTTGCTCATGAAAAGGAAGGCCCAGATCTTTACGGTCGCGTCCCTCGCTTTCATAATCACGGTTGCCACCAATGAACAAGATAGCCATGTCTGTGCTTTTTGCGGTAGCTACTGCCTGTTGGATCATAGCTGTATCAGGCTTAGATACTTCTTCATTGCCGTTTCTTCTCGCCGGTTTATAAACACCTGAATAGCCCTGTGCATATTTAATTTCTATAGTTTTACCCAACCTGTTTTGTAAACCTGCCAGGGCGGTAACTTCATATCGGGCCTTAACACCGGCGCCGAAGCCGCCCAAATGAAAAGTGCGGGTAGCATTATCGCCTATTACAGCAATACTTTTTATGGCTGATGTATTTAGCGGTAACAAATGTTTATCATTTTTTAACAATACAATTGATTCAGATGCGATATCATAAACGGTTTTGCTATGCTCTGGTGTATTGAGTTTTCCTGTTGGTTGATTCTCGCTCATCGAGGTGCGATATATCACCCATAAAATACGACGCACTTTTTCATCAATTACCTTCACGCTTACTTTCCCCGCTTTCACTGAGTCAAGCAGCTTTTTGGCAAAATAATAGCTGTTATAAATTGGCCCCGAACCCATTTCCAGATCAAGCCCGTGGTTGGCAGCGTTTACAGTGCTGTGTGTGCCACCCCAATCACTTATTACTATACCCTTAAATTTCCATTCGCCTTTTAAAACCTGGTTAAGTAAATAATCATTTTCAGAACAATACACACCGCGCAATTTATTGTAGGCAGACATTATGGTCCAGGCATTACCCTCAGTTATTGCAGCTTTGAAAGCAGGGAGATATATTTCACGCAGCGCGCGCTCATCTATCTCCACACTTACACGGTTGCGTTCAACTTCCTGATTGTTTACTGCATAATGCTTTACACAGGCAGCTACATGCTGGCTTTGTATGCCTTTTACCGATTGTACAGCCAGGCGTGCATTTAAAAAGGGATCTTCGGAATAATACTCATAGGTGCGGCCACAAAGCGGTGTACGGGCAATGTTAAATGCCGGCGCAAGCATAATTGTTTTGTGGCGTGCACGTGCTTCCTCGCCCATGTCATGACCGTAACGATAGGCGAGAGCAGGATTCCATGTAGCCGCTAAAGCAGATCCGTTTGGAAAGAAAGTAGCAGAATCGGTTGTGAGGTTTGCCGATCCCCATCCTTCTTTAACATCTTCGCGAACGCCGAGCGGACCGTCGTCGGTAACCATTTCAGGTATACCCAGGCGTGGAACGCCCGCAGATGTAAATATGCCGTTTGCATGCAGCATGTCTATTTTTTCTTCAAGTGTTAACTTTTTAACAATTGATGCAATTTTAGCTTTGGTTGCCTGGTTACTTTTTGTTTGCGCATTAATATTAAATGCAGCAAATATGAGGGTACCCAAAAGGCTGTATTGTGAAAATTTAATTTTCATAAATATTTGTAATTGATTTGGTTAATGGTTTAATAATCTGATAAATAATTTACCAGGTATGGTTAATGCTGACACAAGATAGGCATTATTACACTTTATCCTACCTGTTGTTCTTAATCGTAATGGTACTTACTTTTGCTCAACATTAAATCCTTCTATCTTAACATCCGGCTTCTCACCGTGGGTATCGGCATTCTCCACTGTCATTTCAATGGTGCGTTTATCTCCCGGTAATATTGTAAAATAATTGTCGTTGTAAATAACAGGCAATATCCGTTTCCCACTATTAACTCCGGTAACTTTCAGCCTTATATTAAAGGCCACATATTTAGTTTTATTAGCTAATTGAGTGGTAATAACCCAATGGTTACCCTGTTTAATTGTTTGGGTTTGAGTCGCCAATTTTACAGACGGAAGTTTTGTAATATCCTTCAAATTGCCTATGCCTCCTGCAGAGTCAGGCAAAGCACCACGGCAATAATCATTCTTAGATATAACTGTACCACCTTGTGTAAGTTCAAGTCTTACAAAGTATAACCCATTTATTTCTGCTGGGATAGTTACAGGCATAACAGCAACACGGCTATCTATTGGACTATTTACTACAGATTGTTTTGTCAGTTTTACTTTACCCTCCATATCCAGGACTTGCAGCTTTGCATTAAGTCCTTTGCCATTTAGAATACTATAATTAACCACCTCTACGCTGTCGGTTAGGGGGTTCCATTGTATGTGCAAGGGCTCCGAAGCCTTTTTTCCGCCGAAATAGGCGCCTGTTGGCTCAAAATAGTAGTCATAGCTTTGCCAGGCGAGAGACGGCCAGGAAGGATGGCTCATCCATATCAATAGCCCCATCCTGTTTTTGCTTTGCGCTTCAAACATAGCCCGGTATCCCTGGTATTCTGTCCATGCGGCGAGCGATAGCCATTGTTTGGCATTATCAATTTTACCAAACGCCTGTTCTATCGTCCTATTGAATGTGGTTCCATTTTGTGCACCCTGCAGGGTAAAATCATGTACTCCCCACAAACGGGATTGTGGCCAAACCGCTGAATCAGGCATTGCCAGTTTAAAGCTTTCATACGACATCAGATCGGGCATTCCCATTTCGCTATGAAGTTTAGGCGTGGCCCTGTTCTGGAAATAAGATTTTAGAGGCTGTAAAGCATAGAAACCGCCACCGCTAACGCTGCCAAAGGCGGAGTTAGGAATGTATTTGATACCTGGAGCCAGTACCGGTAACAAACCTGTGATCGCATCTTCGATCACAGGAGGAGGATTACCCTCATTGCGGCCAACAAATATTCCTAACGATGGATGGTTACGGATTCGTTTTACATAATCTTTAAGATTGTCGATAAACATATCCGGGTGATTGGGATTTGGCCCATCACCGGGATTGGCCAGCCAGAAATCCTGCCATATCATAATGCCATATTTATCGCAGGCCTCATAAAATGCATCGTCACCAACCTGGCCTACCCAGTTCCTGATCATATTAAAATTCATTTCCTTGTGATAACGCACTGCAACATCATATTCTCTTGCCCGGTATCGTAACAGGTCTTCAGCAAAACCCATATTACCTCCACGAGCAATAAAGCGCCTGCCATTTACCCATATCTTCAAATTTCCGGTATCTGAATAAGTCATTTGGCGCACACCGGTTTTAAATGTTTTGGTATCCGATGCTTTACCACCAGTTGTTACAAAAGATAGAGAAACCTTATACAGGTTTTGTTTGCCATAGCCATTGGGCCACCATAAAGCCGGATGTTGCAATTTTAATGAAGAATGGTTTGAGGGATCAAGAACGATCGTTTTCGTTTCTGAAGCGGCAAGCGTTACTCTTTGCTCAAAGCCTGCAGTGCCAAATTTGCCCTGCAATATGCCCTTTACACTCCTGGCACTGTGGTTGCTGAGCGTAACTTCCATACGTACATCGGCCGAAGTGGTGTCGGGCAAAGGAAGCTTAGTGGTAACCAGCGGGTTTTCAATAGTAACCGGCCCGCTTAGGGATAGATATACATTATTCCAAATCCCAGTGTTGCGCCCCCGAATGGTGGGTATCCAATCCCAGCCGATGGAAGCATGAAATGTAGGATTATCAGCTCCCAATTCGCCGCCGTTGGCGTCAGTACTATTCCTGTTTTGCTCTGTAGGGAAGCCAGGAGTTTCGTTTTTTATAACACGGACGGCCAAAACATTTTGCCCGCCGGGAATTAGCAGATCGGTAACGTCAAACTTTCCACGAATGAAAGCGCCATTAATACGCCCAATGGAATGGCTGTTAAGATAAATTTCGGCCTCCCAGTTTATGCCGTCAAAATTTAAAAACGCACGTTTGCCTTTATAGGACGCAGGGGTAGCAAATACATCGCGATACCAAAAATCATCATAAAAATATGAGTCAGATATCATTACGTTATTATCACCGTAATTAGGTTCAGGAACAGCTCCGTCATTCAGATAACTCACCAGGGTGGTTGCCGGTACTGTAGCTGTAAGCCATTGAGCATCATTAAATCCGGGCCTCGATAAAGCAGCGCCATCCGCCTTAACAAGCGATGCACGTTGTATTTTCCATGCACCACCAGCAAGGTCTAAGCTGCCGTTTGGCTGTATTGCAGCTTGTGGATGTGCTACAGGTATTGGCCCCCCGGTACCCATCACTTCCATTTCGCTTAAAATATAACCCTCATCCGCATTGACTGGTTTTTTCATTAATACACGCACGTATCTGCCTTTTATCTCTTTTAGGCTAATGGTTGCAATATTTGCTGCATCCTTTGGCAGTTCCGCAATATCCTTCCAATGTTTAGCATCACCAGACACTTGTAATGAACCTTGTAAGGCCGGTCGTATCCAATTCAACTTCACCATATTAAAGGAACACTCAGCACCCAGATCTACATAAACCCATTCTTCGCCGTTACTGCCACTCTTCCAGGCGCTGGTAAAACTATATGGGCCTCCAACCGGAGCCGCCTTATTGTTATTATATAAACCGAAATCACTTATTGACCAGTTTTTTGCACCCGGGTCATCCCCGTTAAAACGATAATATTTATAATGTACTGGCTGGCTTAATTTGAAGCCATAATTTAATACACGCCTGTTAGGAGACGCAAATCTGCGCATAAAACCCATTTGCTGAGCGGTCATTTTTTGTCCGGCAGGGCGTGGAAACCTCTTAAGAAAATCTGTTAAAGCATCTGTGCCGGGCAGTTTATCACCGTTTACTTTACCAAGCTCATTCCATTGCACACCATCGTTTGATCCGCTGACCGTTATGCTCCAGGGTTTCACTATAAGTGTGTCAACGGTTAAACTGGCCGAAAGGCTTAAGCTATCTACCGGTGGCACTTGATAATTGCCCGCCATTTGAACCTGAAGCCATGCATTTGTTCCTTCAAGCGGTTGCTGACTGCTGGCATGCCTATCAAGCACGTGCTCTCTGCCGTCTCTTTCCAAAATGCCCATGTTATTGGTGCTGGTAACTATCCATCCCGGCAAAACGGTATCAATTATACCATCGGTGATTAATTGCGCTGTAAGGTTATAATCATAAGAACTTGATTGATAAACTGCTCTGTGCAGGGCAAGGTTCCGATAATGACTGGCATCAATTTTCATTGAAGGGCCGAAATTTTCTTTCGGGTTGCCCGGATATACTCCAATGCCACGTGTGTATTGCTGGGCTTTAAGGTAATGCGTTGAGGCAAAAACCATCAGAAAAAGAAAACAAAAAAACTTGCTTGAGAAGGATGAGAAATGAGTAGTACAAAATGCTCGCATTTTAGCCTGGTACATAATTTATTGTTGATTAATTGGTTAATGTGACTTTGATCAAGTGTATGTTTATTGCCATTGAAATCCTTTTTAGCCTATTACCCGACCCGTAATATCACTTCGGTCATCCGGTTTGTTTTGTAAACGGTTTACGCTGAACAGGAATTTAATGGTTAGTTTATCATTGTCAAATAGGCATGTAATACTATCGCCATGTACAGTTTCTATAAAGCGCCAGGTAAGCAACAGCGTGTTATCATTTTGCCAGCCAGCGCTTGCTGCTACAATTGAATCAAAGTCGATACGCCGCAAAGAGAACAGGGAGTGGGCAGATGGTTTTAGATTTCCTTTTCTAATCCAGTTATTTATTCCGTTGGTGATAATAATATCTGGTTTTCCATCTTCCTTCAGGGTGAAAATACAGCTCTTATCAATAAACCGGAAAGAGACAGATTTAATATTAAAAACATTTTTATCAAGGATAAATTCCTTTCCTGATATTTTTGCTGCCATCGGGGAAATGATAGCCAGTTGAGGTGGGTTGTATTTAAGATCTTTCAACTCCTTCAAAAGTATATTGTGGTCGCTGATATTCTGTGGAAGAGGGGCATCCTTCATTTCAGGCAGTAAGTTATCCCATACTACCTGCATTGTTTTCTTTGTCTCCATACTTTCACTTGTAATTACAACCACTGCATCCAACTCCGGCAACACCATACTGTATTGCCCAAAGGCGCCATCGGCCCTGAAACCGCCTGGGGGGTTCAGCCAAAACTGGTAGCCATAGCCATAACCCCAACTGCTATCATTCTTGCCATTTTCAATTTGTTTTGCTGATGCGACTGCTACCCATTCTTTACTGATAATTTGCTTCTTATTCCAAATGCCTTTTTGTAAGTATAGCTGCCCAAACTTAGCGATGTCTTCTGTTGGCATACGCAAATGAGAAGCACCCATGTTGATCCCTTCCCAATTTTCGCCCCATGTTGTATTGTTTATCTCAAGGGGTTTGTACAATCTTGGCTTCAAATATTCATGAGCGGTTTGTCCGGTTACTTTTTTAATAATGGCGCTAAGCATAAAACTGGCACCCGAATTATACATAAACTGGCTGCCGGGTTTAAAAACAACAGGCAGATTTAAGAATGTTTTCTCCCAGGGAACACCGGTAGCTGAGGCTTCTAATATAAGAATTGAATCTTTGGCGTGGCCAACAGACATAGAAAGCAGATGCTTTACTTTTAAAGCAGCAAGATTGTCGTTGACCTCATTGGGCAGCAGATCAGGGAAGAATTTGATAACCGGATCATCTACCGTTAACAACCCCTCTGCAACTGCCAAACCTATGGCCGTACCTGTAAAACTTTTACTCAGGGAATATAACTGCTGCCTATGTTCTGATGAGTAAGGTTGCCACCATCCTTCTGCAACTACATATCCATGCCGAAGGATCATCAAGCTGTGAAATTCCTGTTTGCTTTCTCTAATGGCTTCAAGAAATCTGCTGATGCCGGCTGAAGATATCCCTTGCATCTCCGGTGTGCTTCTTGGCAGTGTGAATGGAGCCGAAATATTATTATGGCTATAACTTATAAGCGAGGGGAATAATCCAAAGCCGATAGTTAATAATCCGGCATCTTTTATAAATACTCTTCTATTGGGCATTTAATGTTG
>JAQBOK010000190.1 GCA_028288085.1 Mucilaginibacter sp. | reverse complement strand
AGCCCATTTCATTACCGATATATATATTTCACAGGCCGGTATGATCACGTCTGCCCTATCCTGGTTGATGCCCAGCACGTTGATGCGATCCTTTAACGAAAATGAATTTAAGTAGCTGTAAAGTGATTTTAGCTTAACAAAGGTCAGCGGCGCATCGTTTTTTTCTTCCGCCAGCTTGTATAATTTATTAATATTGCCACCAGTGCCTATACCGCTGATGACCTTAAACTGGCGGGTATGATCACGTATAAATTCCCTCATTTCATTCCAGGTCTCTTCCTTATCCTGGTTATCCAAAATACGGATCGTTCCAATATTAAATGATCTTGAAGCTAGTAATTTACCTTCTGAAAACACCGATAATTCTGTACTGCCACCGCCAACATCAATATAAAGATAGTTTTTGCTTTTATCAATATTCTGTTCGGAATGATTGGAATAGATAATTTTAGCTTCTTTTTGACCGGCGATGATCTCAAGGTCCAGGTCAGCAACTTCTTTTATTGTTCTTACTATATCCTGCCCGTTTTTTGCTTCGCGCATGGCCGAGGTAGCATAAGCCATATAATCGCTCACTTTGTAAACGTCTATCAGGTTACGGAAAGCACTCATTGTTTTAACCAGGTCTGTCGCCTTTCTGTCTGATATATGCTGCTGTAAAAATGCATCATCCCCCAAACGCAGCGGAACCCTTATCAGTGTATTCTTTTTAAACGAAACTGATCCATTGTTTTCAATAACATCAGCTATAAGCAGCCTTACGGCATTTGAACCTATATCAATAGCGGCGTATCTCAATTGAGTTAATTTTTATTTTTCAGGTAATTGTAAATTTCTATTTGGGCCCTGTGAGGTATCTCACTGTTAGTTTTATGATATTTGTTAGTATTGTGGCTGTTTATTTCACGGGCCTTCGTATTATCTTCCAGTTGCAGGTTAATAATATCGCGGATCTCTTTTTTTAGCTCCTCATTGTAAATAGGAAATCCTACCTCCACCCTATTATCAATGTTCCTTGTCATAAAATCAGCCGAAGTAAGATAAAGTAATTCATTACCCCCATTGCAGTAAATATGCACGCGCGAATGTTCCAGGTATTTATCTACAATACTGATCACATCAATATTTTCGCTGTAACCCTTTACTCCTGGTATCAGGCAGCACATTCCCCTAACAATCATCTTAATTTTAACCCCTGCATTGCTGGCCTGGTATAGTTTTGCAATAATTTGCTCATCTGCCAGGCTGTTCATTTTCAAGATCATGTACGCAGGCTTTCCGGCTTTTGCATTTTTTATTTCAGTATCTATCAGTTTGTAAATAGCAGGACGTGAATCAACAGGTGAAACAACCAAATGCTTTAAACCTTTTGGTATAGCATTTTGCTTTAAAGCTTTAAAAACTTCTACCAGGTCATTAGTGAGCCTTTTACTTGCTGTAAACAGGGTGTGGTCAGCATAAATTCTGGCTGTCTTTTCGTTAAAGTTACCCGTTGATAAACAGGCATAATGAACGAGCTTTCCTTTTTCAGTTCGTGAAACCAGGCATATTTTTGAATGCACTTTGTACCCGCCTAAGCCATACAGCACATTTACACCTTCCTCTTCCAACCGGCTACTGTAATTGATATTATTCTGCTCATCAAACCGGGCGCGTAGCTCCACCAGGCAATTAACCTTTTTACCATTCTTGGCAGCATTGATCAAAGCATGGATCACCCGCGAGTTATCAGCCACACGATATAAAGCAATACTAATTTCTTTAACCTTTGGATCAATAGCCGCCTCGCGTAAAAAATGGATGATATAATCAAAGGATTGATATGGTGTACTTACCAGGTAGTCCTTATTAGCGATCATACCCATCAAACTCTTACCAAATGAGAGGCCCTCCACAGGCAAAGGTGGATACGAAGCATATTCAAGTTCAGGCCTGCCTACATTTGGAAATGAAATAAAATTCTTAAAATTGTGGTAACGGTTTCCCGGTATAAGGCTTTCTGAATGTAAACCCATTTTATTTACCAGGTAGCCAACCATATCCATTGGCATTTCGGTATCATACAACAAACGCATGGGCTTGCCCCTGCGCCTTTTTTGCAGGCTTTTGCTTAATGCATCAATAAATTTCTCGCTTACTTCCCTATCAAGGTCAAGTTCTGCATCCCTTGTAAGCTGCAAAGAGTACGCTTCTATCGTATCATGATCAAAAATAAAGAAGATATCTTCCAGGGAATAACGGATAATGTCATCCAGTAAAATAATAAATTTTAGGTTATTAGTATCAGGAAGTACCACAAACCTCGAAAGGTTATCCGGTATTTCGATCAATGCATACCGCGATTTTTTATTTTTGGTGAGTTTTACAAAAAAATAGATGGCCCTGTCCCTCAGTTCAGGCAGTGGAAGGTTATCATCAAGCATAATAGGCACCAGAGTAGCCAGCAACCGTTCCCTGAAATATCCCTTTACAAAAGCCCCACGCGTTACGTTAAGCTGCTTGTCATTCAGAATAAATATCTTTTCCTCTGCCAGTTGCTTAACAATAATATTCTCATACAGGTTATTAAACTTGCGCTCCTGCCTTACAACTATATTTTTTATCTGGTTTAATATTTTCTTGGGATTATAGCCCAATATTTCTTTAGCTTTTTCATTCAGGTTAGATAAACGACTTAAGGTGGCTACCCTTACCCTGTAAAACTCATCAAGGTTGGATGAAAAAATTGCCAGGAACCGTATTCTGTCAATTAAAGGGACAGTAGGATCAGAAGCTTCCTGCAAAACCCTGTCATTAAAATATAACCAGCTGATTTCCCTGTTAATTAAAGGTATCCTTTTAATATCCATATAAATGTGGCTTGCAAAGCCGTGCGTACAAAACTGCTTATTTATTTGTTAAGTTAATATTAACTAAACTTTAAATAGCATGTTTTATCTTTAACATAATTTGTTGAAAAAAGTGGTATGCATATTTAATTTAGTAAGTTTATAATACTAGCCTAAATGAACATACTTTTGTAAAGTTAAACAAACCAATTATGCCATCATTTGATATTGTAAGCAAGATAGACGGACAAACCCTTGATAACGCTATTAATACCGCCAAAAAGGAAATATTGAACCGTTATGATTTTAATGATTCGAAAAGCACTATCGACCTGGATAAAAAAACCAACCAGATAACTATAGTGACCGAAAATGATATGAGACTGAAGGCCATTAAGGATTCAATCATAAGCCGGATGGTAAAACAAAATTTGGATCCATCGGCCCTGGACGATGGTAAAGAGCAATATGCTTCGGGTAACATGATCCGCAAAGAAATAACAGTTAAAGAAGGGGTAGACAAGCAAACAGCCTCAAAAATAGTTAAGAAGATAAAAGATAGTGGGTTAAAAGTGCAGGCGTCTATTATGGATGATCAGGTGCGCGTGCAGGCAAAAAAAATAGATGACTTGCAGGCAGTGATCAGTTTATGCCGGGGCGAGGATTTTGGGCAACCGTTGCAGTATATTAATATGCGGAATTAGCTTCAATTTGGAATTTTTAGACAGAACCGGAGAATTTTTAGTTAACCAGAGTGATCATGCAAAATTTTCCAGCCATCTTTTGTGTAGATCATAATTAAAGAGTAGCGACCAGAACGTTCTGGTAAGTTATTGCCAGATAGGGTAAACTTACCCGTTAAAAGGGCATAATTAGTCCCTAGTAATGTCACTTTGAGTTCGTCATAATACAAATTTTGTTTAGGCATCTTCCCGTTAAAATACTTCTTTTCATATAATGATCTGATATCCTTTACCCCAACCGGCCCGGTTGGCATCATCATGGTTGATGAATCGGTGTACATTTTCATGAAATTATCAAGGTTACCCATATTCCAGTCATTCTCAGAATTTTTCATTGCCGCAACAATTGAAGCTTGCTTTGAATGAGCATCTGAGCCCTTCTGTGCCCTAGCTTGTACCACCAAAGCAGAAAAAAATAAAAATATCACAATGTAGCGGATGCAATTTGGGTGGATTTTGGAGTTTACACTGATCATTTAAACATTTATTAGTTATGCTAATATTAAAAATTAAAATTAGGCATTCAAATTTTCTTTAATGATAGGTCTTTCAAAGCATACCCCGATCAAGCTTTGTTCATTTTGGGCAATACCTCTATGAGGTCTGCCAATTTGACAATATAATGATTTTGGAACAAGCCTTGATGAATGGGCATTGACTAAGTACATTCATTCCTAAATAATTATAGATTATGCAAGAAAAAGGAACTATT
>JAQBOK010000176.1 GCA_028288085.1 Mucilaginibacter sp. | reverse complement strand
TATAGTTTTAGGCAGTTTATCTGATAAGGAATATCTTGCTGCCATGCAATCCATCAATAGTGCAATACAGAACCATATATTCTTTTTGAGCTTTTTAGGAACGTTATTCTTGCTCCCCTTAAGTACCTATTTAAATTATGAGCAACCGCTTTCGATCAGGTTTTTCCTTTTACTTGCAGCTGCTGTAATATATGCAATTGGCGTATTTGGCATAACTATATTTGGTAACGTTCCTTTAAATGAAGCATTGGCAAACTTTAACCTGGAGCATGCATCAGTTAAAAGTATAAATGACCAAAGAATCCAATTTGAACGCCCCTGGCTATTGTTCCACCAGATCCGGACAATTGCTTCGGTAGTGTGTTTAATATTAGTAATAATAAGCTGCTGTTATAAATTTGACCCAAAGTTTCCACTAATCAGCAGTTTCAACTATTAATAATTGTTCGGATATTTACCCCTTCACAGGTGTAATAAATTCTATTGAGCAAGCTACGCAGAGACAAGGATAATTCTTCAGGAGATCATGCTCTTATTTTTGAAGGTGTCATGATTGATACCTTGACTGAAACGATCATTGCACAGCACAGTATTGCGGGTATTTATACTGATCACATAGATAGCCGCCATATATTTCCTGTAGAGTTGGCAATTAACCAGGGCACATTCACCAATAAATACTTAAAGACGGCCTATCCGGATGTAACCGCTATACAGAAACAGGATCAATTAGATTTAATCTGCGAATGTCGCGAACATGGCGAAAAACTATGCGAACACCAGTCCGCCATATTATCTGCTATAATTAAAAGAGATGAGTTCCGTATTTTTTTTGATAAAAAGCTACGGTATGAAAAACTAAGAAGATTTGCTATTGATTATGGCCTGGAGCAAGAACCTGACCTGGATAGCTTTTTTAAGATAGAATATGCCAATAATCAACTGATCATAAGCCCTCATTTATCTGCACTAATGCCGGTAACAAAGGAAAGCATGGGCCTGTTAAAGGCTGTAATTGTTTCTGATGTCGAGCCTTTAGATTTAGATACTGAAGAAAGTACAGTTTGTGTGGTGTTAAAGCAGCACAAATACTATGGATACCTTTTTGTCGAACTTTATAAAGCCGAGTTTAGTAAGGAGGGGAAGTTGAAAAATCCCCTTACTGCTCTTCCTCCAGTTGATTTTATATGGAAAACCGAAGATCCTCAGCAACTCAAATTCTTTACCGGAGTTCATAAATTTCAGATTCACTTGAATAAAGTTGCAAGTGAGGCGGATATCATCGCTTTAAGAGCGATTATTAAAAACCCCATGGGTTATGATTTTTATTATCATGATAGTGGCGTATCCGAAAATATAACTGCCGGTTCAATTGTTCCTGTTAAAATGGGTTTGCTTAGCGAAGAGGTAAAACTAGCCGTTGAACCAAAGAAACAGTTTTTCGAATTATCAGGCACCCTGGGAATTGACGATAAAGTTTATGATGTAAAAGAACTGAAGTTAAAGTTCACTTACTTCGTCGGTAATAATGAAGGGTTGTACCTGGTAAATAATTTACAGCAGCTTAACGTAATCAGCCTGTTAACTAAAAAACAGGTTAACTTGTTGGTACATGCTTCAAAATTTGATGAATTTCAAAAACATTTGCTATCAAAACTTGAAGACAAGGTAGCTGTTAATTATAAACATATTCCAACGGCTACGCCGGTTCAGCTAAAACAACAGGGCTTTGATAACGAAACGGAAAGAATAATCTATCTGTCGGACTTTGGCGCCCACGTGATGATCATCCCCGTGATGCGTTATGGCGAGGTTGAGATCTCGGTAAGAACCAAAAAGCAGATCTACTCGATTGACAAAAAGGGTAAACAATTTTTGGTGAAGCGTAATAATGCGGGGGAGATTGATTTTACTGCTTTGCTGGTTAAACAACATCCTTATTTTGATGAGCAACTCGATAATGATTTACATTACTTCTACCTGCATAAAAAACGGTTTTTAGATGAGGATTGGTTTTTAAACGTGTTTGAAGAATGGCATCGGCAAAAGATAACTATTCTGGGTTTTAACGAGCTTGAAAGGAATAAGCTTAACCCGCATAAAGTAACAATAAGTATTAAAGTATTAAGCGGATTTAACTGGTTTAATGCCATTGTAAGTGCGCGGTTTGGGAAAAAGAGAGCGGCCTTAAAACAAATTTACAGGGCTGTAAAAAACAAAACAAAATACGTGCAGCTGGATGACGGCACATTAGGCATATTACCTGCGGAATGGATAAAAAAATTTAATAATTACTTTAATTCGGGTGAAATTTCGAATGAGGAAACCCTGCAAATCTCAAAAAGTAATTTTATAGCTATTGAGCAGCTGTTTGATGCTGCCATGCTTGATGAAAAAGTAAAAGAAGAGATTAGTATCTACCATAAAAAGCTGGAGAATTTTAACTCGATTAAATCTCTTGATGTTCCTGATGGATTTATTGGCAGCCTGCGCCATTACCAGCAACAGGGCCTTAACTGGCTCAATTTTTTAGATGATTTTAACTTTGGCGGCTGCCTGGCGGATGATATGGGTTTAGGAAAAACGGTACAGGTTATTGCTTTCATCCTTTCGCAAAGAGTAAAAGTTAAGCATAATACCAACCTGGTTGTTGTGCCAACTTCGTTGATCTACAACTGGCAGCAGGAGATCGAAAAATTTGCACCATCTATAAGGGTGGGCACTATTTATGGCGCAGACCGGATCAAGAGTACCGCTGACTTTGGCCAATATGAAGTTGTACTTACATCGTACGGCACTTTGCTTGCTGATATAGTGTTCCTGAAGGATTATGAGTTTAATTACGTTTTCCTCGATGAGTCACAACAGATTAAGAATCCTGAATCTC
Source organism: Mucilaginibacter sp. (assembly GCA_028288085.1). GTDB lineage: Bacteria > Bacteroidota > Bacteroidia > Sphingobacteriales > Sphingobacteriaceae > Mucilaginibacter. The sequence goes on along the minus strand of JAQBOK010000176.1, from coordinate 1,661 downwards.
AAAGGTATAAGGCTTCCCGCTTGTTAAAATCCCGCAACAAAGTGGTACTTACCGGTACTCCGGTTGAGAATAATACATTTGATCTTTACGGACAGCTCTCTTTCGCTTGCCCGGGCTTACTTGGCAGCAAATTGTATTTTAAACAGATTTACTCTTCACCTATTGATATGTTTAAAAGCAGCAAAAGGGCTATGGAGCTGCAAAATAAAATTAAACCCTTTATCTTGAGGAGAACAAAGCAGCAGGTAGCTCCTGATTTGCCGGAAAAAACAGAGATGGTGCTGTATTGCGAGATGAAACCGGAGCAACGAACTATTTATGATGCGTACGAAAAAGAATTCAGGGATTATATATCGGCAACAACCGATGATCTTTTGAAAAAAACGCCGATGAATGTGCTGAAAGGAATAACCAGGCTTCGGCAGATCTGCAATTCGCCATTGCTGATAAAAGGTGAGAAGCTGCCAGGCCATGCTTCATCAAAAATTGAAACGTTGATTGAAGAAATTGAAGGTAAAATGCCACAACACAAAATTCTTGTGTTTTCCCAGTTTGTATCAATGCTTGATCTGATCAAAAAGGAATTAAACAGCAGACAGATAGCTTTTGCTTACCTTACGGGCCAAACCCGCAACAGGCAGGCGGTTATTGAGGAATTCCAAAATAACTCCGGGGTTCGTGTTTTCCTCATCAGCTTAAAGGCAGGGGGGGCCGGACTTAATTTGACAGAAGCAGATTACGTTTACCTTGTTGACCCCTGGTGGAATCCCGCAGTTGAAAACCAGGCCATTGACCGCTGCCACCGGATTGGGCAAAACAAAAATATTGTTGCTATAAGGCTTATTTGTCCCGGTACAGTTGAAGAAAAAATCCAGTTGATGCAGGAGTCAAAACAGGATCTGGCCAATAACCTGATTAATACAGACAATTCTTTCTTGAATTCCCTATCGAAAACCACTCTGTTAAATTTGCTAAATTGAGAAACTGATCTAAAGCAGATTTGAAAATTAGTTGTTTAAATAACAGTCTTTATGGTACAAATATATATAATCAGTGCTTTTTATTTAAAACAAAGCGATGTATTAAATGTATATAAACATTGTATTAAATATTTGATGTGAAAAAGTATAATTATAGAACGGGTAGCCTTAAAATAGGCTAGGTTTAAAGGTAATCCCCGCTGTGTACCCAATAAAATTTTTGTGTTTCCTTAAAAATATATACTTTTAGCCCCGAACGTTATTTAAAAAAGTAACAATCATCTATGTTAAACTTAAAGCATGAAAAAAAGCATTTACCTAAACATATTTTTGTTTTTGGCCTTTATTATTACTATAACCTCCTGTGTCGATCAAAAAAAATACATCTATTTTCAAAAGGGGAATAATCAATCGGATACTATTAATGTAGCAAAGGCATATATTCCTAAAATACAGCCGGGAGATATTCTCTCCATCCCCATTAGTTCACTGAACCCGGCTGCAAGCAGCTTTTTTAATCCATTTTCAAGCGCACTGGGTGCAGGAGACAACAGTTCCGGAATAGTGGGATCAGGTGCGTCATCCGGGGCTGCTCAACCCGCCTCAGCAGGATTTTTAGTAGATGCCGATGGAATAATTGAACTGCCAATTATTGGCAATGTTAAAGTAGGCGGGCTTAAT
>JAQBOK010000175.1 GCA_028288085.1 Mucilaginibacter sp. | reverse complement strand
TGGAATTGCCTGTTTCAGCCTTTTGATGTTGTATGCCATCAATGAATTTAGATTTGATGGTTTCCATAAAAATTCAAATAACACCTACATTGTGTTGGACGAAAATGGAAAACAAAACCTAAAAGCGCTTGAAGGAGTCATTTTCACCCCGATGCCCCTGGGGCCTGCTATGAAACAGGAGTTACCGGGGGTGGAGAATTATGTTCGTTATATTCAGCCGTATGAAACATTCGTAAAAATCAAAAATGAGGCGAGACGGGAAAATATCGCCTATGCCGACCCATCGTTCTTCAATATTTTTTCGTTCAAATTTAAATATGGGAATGCCAAATCGGCTATCAGTGGTTTGCACAGCATGGTATTAACTGAAGAAGCTGCTGAAAGACTATTTGGTAAAACAAATGCCATTGGCGAATCATTCCAGGTAATGATCGGGAATGTGTTTGAAACCTTTATAGTTACAGCAATAGCGGAAAATCCGCCATCCAATTCTTCCTTCCAATACAGCGTACTTCTCAACTTTGATTATTTTGCCAACACTACAACAGGAAAAATGGGCGCCCATGACTGGTGGATGAATTTGTTTATGACCCTGGTTCAGCTAAAGCCCGGAAGCACATTGGCGAATGACAACAAGTCGTTAACCAATTTTTGGCACAGGCATTTCCCAACCGGAGGATCAGGCGGGTATGACCTGGTGCCAATCAGGGATATGCACACCAGTCCGGCACTGATGGGCATTAAGATTCCGCCTGTCGACCCAAAATCAATTTGGATATTATTGAGTATCGCTGCCGGTGTTTTATTAATCGCCTGTATCAATTTCACCACCCTTTCAATAGGTCGCTCAGCAAGCAGGGCAAAAGAAGTCGGCGTCAGGAAGGTTATTGGTGGAACCAGAAAGGCTTTGGTAGTTCAGTTTTTGACAGAATCTTTATTGCTTGCTTTTTTTTCGACGCTGATAGGCCTGGCATTTGTATACCTGCTTTTACCTTACTTCAACCAATTGTCCGGAAGGGAGCTGAGTTTCTCTTTCGCGCAATTCCCGCAGTTAACCGGCCTCATTGCCGGCTTAGTGCTGATTGTTGGCCTGCTGTCCGGATGCTACCCTGCTTTGGTATTATCAGGCTTTAATACAGTGGACGTATTGAAGGCTAAAATAAAATTAGGTGGCGCCAATTTTTTCACAAAGGCAATGGTCACTTTTCAGTTTGTTCTTTCGGCCGCGCTTATTGTTTCTGCAATAATCATCATGCAGCAATTACATTACATGGAATCAAAAAATCCTGGCTTTGATAAAGAGAATGTGCTTATTGTGGAAACGTTAGGCGTATCGGACACAAAGCACTTATACCCGGTTTTCAAACAGGAACTTTCCAGGCATTCCGGCATTTCGGGTTTGGCCAGCGCCGACAATGGTCTCGGTGGGCATGAAGGGACGAGTTTCACAGGCTTTAGTTACCAGGGCAAGTCTATAAATACAAAACAATTTCATATTGATCCCGACTACATACCCACGCTAGGGATGCACTTGCTTGCAGGAAGAAATTTCGACAGGGCAATTGCTTCAGATACCGTGAACGCTGTCATCATTAATGAATCCATGATGAATGAACTGGGATGGAAGTCCGAAAACTGCACCGGCCGCCAATTGGAAGGCTATGGTAACCTCGGCTTTAAAAACCCGACGGTAATAGGCGTTGTTCGCGATTTTAACTATGAGGCCCTTACGGATCGTGTACAACCGGCATTGTTTCATCAGTTTGCCAGAGGCGGGGAAAGTCCCAATTTTTTTTATGTGCGCCTGCAGCCAGGCAATCCTTCAAAAGCTTTGGCTGCGATACATTCCGCATGGAGAAAAATTGCGCCCGATTACCCGTTACAATACAATTTTCTCGACGAAGATATTAACCGCTTCTATAAAGCAGAAACAAGGCTGGGCAATATTATTGGCTGGGCAGGCGGGATTGCCATTTTTCTGGGATGCCTGGGCCTGCTGGGGCTTTCAGCGCTTGCGGTTGTCAATCGCACCAAAGAGATCGGCATCCGCAAAGTGCTGGGTGCATCGGTTTCGACTATCATCAGCCTGATTTCAAAAGATTTTTTAAGGCTTGTTGTAGTAGCTTTTCTCATTTCAACTCCAATAACATGGTGGTTAATGAATAAATGGCTGCAGGGCTATGCATACAGGATAACTATTGAATGGTGGGTTTTTGGCCTAGGCTGTATAGCAATCATTTTTGTAGCATTGCTGACCATATGTTTCCAGGCGATCAAAGCAGCTATCAGTAATCCAGTGAAGAGTTTGCGGACAGACTGACAATTCAATAATATTTTGCCGCAGGAATTGGTGTTGCCATGGTATTAGGCGCCAGCGTAACTGGCATTGTGGGGGTTGTTTGCCAGGGATTTTATTAAGTTGGTGTTAATAGCCATATTAATTGCTTTGCCTATTGCCTGGTTTGCCCCGCCCGGTTAAGCGTCCACGCTTAGCCGCGAAATAATTGCGAGTGTCCACACTCGCGTAAACAGCAACGGATTAGGAACAAAAAAGCCTCAAATCTTTCGACTTGCGGCTTTTGATTTACTTTCGGTAGCCCCAACAGGACTAAAGTCGACCCATATCGTAGATGGCTTACGCATTCTGGCACAAATTTGATTTGAATTTCAACCGGGTTCGATTCCCCAAGGGGCGGTGGACATAAAAGTGTGCTTCTGTTAATTCTTTTCAATTAGTTCGAAAATGTAATCTTTCCAACTCGTATTCCCGTGAACTAATTCGCTAAAAGCGGGGACAAAATAATACGCTGGAATTACACCTCTATTTTTATCATGATTACCAGAGACGGCAAAATCGCAATAAACAATGGAGGTATGCGCTATTATACCTGAATTTGGAAGGGTGAGATTTAAACCCACTGAGCTGCCTCCACCGAAATAAGAACCACCCGTTTCTTGTCCGACAATTGTTCCAAGGTGATTACTTTGTACCAATGCGGCAAAGGTAGATGCTGCCGAGCACGTGCCGCCATTAACATATAAATAAATTTTACCTGTATAGCGATCTGACCTCGGGTCGCATGGTTTAAGTTCTGCCTGAGTTTCTTGCTGGACAAAGAATTTACCATTTTGCTCTTTTTTAATATATTTCATTTTATTATCAAGCATATCAGCCGGTAAATCTGCTTGTTTTAAATAGCTATCCTTATCGGTAATTAAATACTCGTCAGTTATAAAATATGTTGGCTTTAAAATTAAGTAGCTGAATAATTCTGCCGCTGCCGCTTCGTCCCCGCCACCATTATCACCCAAATCAATAATTAAGTTAGCAATTTTGTCCGTTTTTATCCTGTTGAAAAACTTCTCAAATTTTTCAAACATCGCTTTTTTATCGCCTGAAAAAGTCCTTATAGTTAGTATAGCTGCCTTCCTTTCCTTTAATAATTCAAGCCTCCAGGGGTTAGCAGCATCTCGCTTGCCTTTCTTACTGATTGCAATGATTCTTTTATTGGCAAGGTTATTTAACGCATTACGATTGCTTTCTTTAAAGCTTGAAATATTTCCCAACTTTCTTTCCTTTATAGTCCCGTCGAGCGATTTAAATTTAATATCAAAGGATTCAGGATGATTTATAAATAGATAATACCAAACATTAAAAGCCATCCCGCCAGATAGCAGCCTTTCCTTACTTGTTTCCATGTCTCCGTCTGATGGGATGTACTTTAACAATATTCTTTCAAGACTGTCTACAGGCTGATGATTAATAAAACACACTTCATCACCTAGATGTATACTGGTATCCTTAGTCATGTTTACCAAAACATAAGCTTTATGCTGGCTAAAATACAGGTTGAACGGCAACAGTTTGTATTGCTGTATACGAGATTGAAACTCATCGTTTTTATAAGGGCTGCACGATGTATGCTCACATTTTACATCCGCTATTAATTGGGTTATAATGCCGTAAAATTGATAAAAAGAAAGAGGTACTTTCAACAGTGAATACAGGCTATCCATTTTATATTGCATCACCTCCTTAGTTTCGTGCATGTACAATCCCGGGTGCGTATTTTCTAATCTCTCACGTAAATAATTAAAGTCCTTTTGCATATCGGACGGCGCAAAAATTCTATTGTCATCTAATTGTTGCGCCTTAAGATGCCAGGGAATTGCTATAAATAATGCAATCAGTAAAATGTAGCGTATCATTGTTTTTTAGGGCAAAACTGAAACGTTTTCATGCAAATAAAAAATAAAATGACAGTCAAATCCGGATTTGAATAGTGTTCAGACTATAATCACTTTACCTGGTATCCA
>JAQBOK010000170.1 GCA_028288085.1 Mucilaginibacter sp. | reverse complement strand
GGTTAATTTATGTTTTTTTCTGGGTTATTATTTGACTGATCATTACTTCGTTAGCATAGACAAAAATCTCTATTTTCATAACATTGCTTTATGTAATCTTATATGGGTTATATGTTCAGGTTTTTTTAGATTATATACTCAGCAAATCATACGTAAAGAAGAACTAATTTATAAAGCAACCTGGAAAAGTGTTGCGTTGCATACTTGTTTATTTGTTATGTACCTGTTTGCCAGTAATTATGGAGATTTTTCAAAATATTTTTTAATAATTTTTTATTCATTATTGATCCTTAGTTTCATACTAAGCCGTTTTACAGGTACTGCTTTCCAGGCAATACTTAACAAGAAATTTGACGTACGTACAGCAGTAGCTATTTTAGGAATGAATCAGGGCGGTTTAAAACTTGCTGAATACTTAGGCAAACAAAGCAGTTTAAACTTTGTGGGGTTTTTAGGTGAAGGATCTACCAGTGTTAATGAAGCTGGTGAATTAATATTTCCTTCTACTGCTGATCAATTCAGGGCGGCTTCAAATTCGGGAATTGATGAAGTATTCGTTTGTATTGATACTGATAAAATGAGCCATTTGCCGGAACTTATCAAAGAAGGCGAAAAACAGTGCATCCGCCTCAGTTTTGTGCCGGATTTTACTGCTTTACAAACTAATTTAAGATTCGATCAAAGAGGAGAATTTATGGTGCTTTGCGCCCGAAACGAACCATTAGAAAAAATAGACTGCCGCCTTAGAAAGCGCCTGTTTGATATAGTTGTTAGCTCATTGGTAATTGTATTTATTTTGAGCTGGCTATATGTCGTACTGGCGATTATTATTAAAATGCAAAGTCGGGGCCCGGTACTTTTTAAACAACTGAGATCTGGAAAGGATAACAAACCTTTTTGGTGCTATAAATTCAGGAGCATGCGCATGAACGACCAAAGTGAACTTCGCCAGGCAAGTATAGATGATGATCGCATAACGCCGATTGGACGCTTTATGCGTAGAACGAGTCTTGATGAATTTCCGCAATTTTTTAATGTTCTGTTTGGCTATATGAGCATTCTTGGGCCAAGGCCGCATATGCTATCACATACTGAACAATATCGGCAAATCATTGATAAATATATGATCAGGCATTTTTTAAAACCGGGAATAAGTGGGTGGGCTCAAATTAATGGCTACAGGGGCGAAACAAAAAATGCCTTGTTAATGGAGAAAAGGGTAGAACATGATATTTGGTATATGGAGAACTGGTCGCTGATGCTTGATGTTAAGATTATGTTCCTAACTATTATTAATGTATTCAGAGGCGAAAAAAATGCCTATTAAGCATTTTTTATGAATGCTGTTCCCTTTATTCTTTTACTGTCAATCCCATTTTTCGGTTGCTTATCAGTTGAAGCTTATAAATCAAATAATCTTCAGCTACAATATAATAGAGCTCTCCATCAGGCAGATATTTCAGAAAGGGAATTGTTTTTTAAATAAATAATCTGGTCATCCATCAACGCTGCTATATACAGGAAACCCAAGAGATTAGGGATTACTTTTTATTACAGGTTTTGCAGGAGGGGATGGACAATTGACAACGTCTTTTAATATTATTGAAGAAAGAAATGGCTGCAGTGTTATACTGTTTTGATATTTAGTAGTATACACATCTACCCCCGGAACTATGTTAAATGAGTTTAAAGCTGTTTGATTATTATATACAAATGTTAAGTATTGATCAGCATCAACTTTGGTGGCGTCAACTTCCTCAAGTTTAATATTGTCCAGGTATACCGGCGACGGTTGTTCTGGTATATCAAACGCAACACTTGCATTGCTTACGCTGGTTGAAGCTGTAAACAGAATCTCTTTTTCCATACGGGCCTGAGTAATACTGCAACTAACTCTGTCAGATATATCGCTGTAAGGGCTAAGGCTATACCTAAGGTAGGCAGTTGCGGCTTTATAATTGTCTGATCCCTGGATGCTGAACTTTAGCCGGTAAGTTTTGCCTGCGGCAACCTGGCCAATACCAATTATCACAGAACCAAAGTTTGAGCTGCTTAAAACAGAGTTAAATGATACTTTTAAGCATCCTCCGTCTAAAGTGCCGTTGTTATTCCATGTAGCAGAAAAGTTTCCTGCACTGGCATACCCATACAAGCCATTAGTGTTAGTGTTGAAGTCGCCATTAGCATACTTGTTAGTGCCGTTTACTTTAGTTACCGTATCTATAGGGATCTTCCAGGATGACTTTGGTGAATTTGTATCTTTACTAAACAAAGCTTGCCAACTATTTAAGCTTAATTTTTGATTGGTGCTAACTCCACCGGACACTTGGCTAACGCCGATTATCAGATCATTATCCGCAGGACGAGAATAATAATTATTATTAAAATCTCCTGTGTTTTTAATATCGTTTGATATTGTTGATAGGCTTAACGTTAACTGATCGGCAGTCTTTGAAAAAAATATATTATTGTTAACAGAGATGTTACGTAATGGACTGTTTGGGGCAACATTATCGTGCGACATTATCAATTGCGTTCCATTGTTATAAATGGTATTATTTGTTATTTGTATATCATGTGCATTATGAACCTTAATGCCTCCATCAGCGCAATTAGCTACTGTATTAAGTGAAATATTTATATT
>JAQBOK010000158.1 GCA_028288085.1 Mucilaginibacter sp. | reverse complement strand
GGAAATACGGAAAAAGACTTTAAAGAGCAGCACGGGGTATTTTATACATCGCCTTCATTCTTTAAAATATTTGATTTTCCGCTGCTTGCAGGTTCGTATGAATCATTAAAAGATCCGGACAATGTATTGCTTACAAAAGAGATTGCAGAAAAATATTTTGGCGACTGGAAAACAGCAATGGGCAAAACCATTAAACTGGAAATGGGCGGCTATATGTTCGAGCACGGCACCGACGTATTGAAAGTTTCTGGCATTTTGGCCACCATACCGGCAAATACAGATTTTCAGTTAAAAGTTGTTGTGGCTTATGGAACAGGTTTTACCGGAAGTTACCTGGCAAAATCCACCGATTGGGATGGAAATGTAGCTGGTTTTGGTTGCTATATTTTGTTGCCGCCTAATACTGCTGCCAACAATTTTAATCAGCAATTAAGAGCTTACAGCCGAAAGGTGGAATCTGCTCTTAATAAGGATAGTCATATTATACAGCCATTAAGCGCGGTACATTATGATACGCAAGTGGGTAATTACAGCAACAAAACGATCAGTCATCAGTTGCTCAATGTATTGTGGCTGATAGCGGCATTCATCCTGTTAATTGCCTGTGTAAATTTTATCAACCTATCCACGGCACAAGCTGTTAATCGAGCAAAGGAGGTTGGTGTAAGAAAAGTTTTGGGGAGCAGTAAATCTCAACTGCAAATCCAGTTCATAGTGGAAACATTTTTGATAGTTACAAGTGCTGTAATGCTTGCAGCAGTTGTAACAATGCTTGCATTGCCTTCAGTAAATCAACTTTTAGAACTTTCGCTTTCATTCAACATAATCAGCAATCCCGTAATTATTTTATTCCTTTTGATTGTAACCATAGTTGTAACCGCACTCGCCGGCTTTTATCCTTCTATTGTTTTATCGCGTTTCAATCCTGTTAATGCGCTAAAGAGCAAGCTCACATCAAATACACAGGGAATTTCATTAAGGCGGGGATTGGTAGTGTTTCAATTCATCATTGCACAGGCGCTCATCATCGGAACGCTCGTCATTGTAAAGCAAATGGATTATTTTATGAACCAACCACTGGGCTTTGATAAAGATGCCATCATCAATGTTCCTTTCCGTGTGGATAGTCTCCGTATCAGCAGGCTGGGTTATTTAAAGAAACAGCTAATGTCTGTAAACGGTGTGCAGGCGGTAACATACAGTTCCAACACCCCGGTTGAAAATGGCACTGATCTGTGGAGCATCATCAAATATAACCATGCTGTAAAACAAACGGACTTCCAGGTTATTACCAAATTTGCCGACAATGAATATGTGCCCGCTTATAAATTACCGCTGATAGCGGGAAGAAATTTGCTGCCATCTGATACCACAAAAGAATTTTTAGTGAACGAATCCCTGGTGAAAAGCCTGGGACTAAAAAATCCTGAAGACATATTGAACAAGCCTATGACCACCTGGCATGATCAGATCAAAGGAACCGTTGTTGGTGTATTGAAGGATTTTAATGACCGGTCTTTCCGCAATGATCTTGCACCATTGCTCATCACTACAGACGTTGCCATGTACAACCAGGTCGGGATAAAACTGACCACCACAAACATGTCTTCTACCATGCTATCTGTTAAAAAAATATTTAACCGGACATTTCCCGATTTTGTTTATGAATACGCGTTTTTGGATGATAAAATCGGAAATTTTTACAAACAGGAAAATCAGTTAGCGGCTTTGTATAAAATTTTTGCAGTAATCGCTATATTCCTTAGCTGTCTTGGGTTGTATGGTTTAGCCTCATTTATGGCAGTGCAGCGGATAAAAGAAGTGGGTATTCGTAAAGTGCTTGGTGCTACTGCAGGCAATATCGTTTATTTGTTTTCAAAAGAATTTATCATACTTATTGCTATTGCCTTTGCAATTGCTGCGCCCATTGCGTGGTATTACATGCACCAATGGTTGCAAGATTATGTTTATCGCATCAACATCAGTTGGTGGTTATTTGCTACAGGCGGACTTGCTTCAATAATTATTGCACTTGCAACTATAAGTTTCCAGGCAATAAAAGCAGCAAAAGCAAACCCGGTGAAGAGCCTGAGAAGTGAATAGACACCGGCAAAGCCTGAGAAAGCAAATGATTTGAGCAACCTGCCAATGGGCATTTAGTATGCGGGCCACAAGGCGGAGCATTGCGGCAGCGTTCTCAAAAAGCCCCTGCGTAAGCAAATAGACCCCGGCTTATACCGGCAGGTATTTATTGATTACTTTTCCACTTTTGTATGGGGTTGAACTATCTAATTTCAGAATTTTCTTCTCCTTAAAAATTGAAAGCCCGTTCCCGATCGCAACCGGAACACTGAAAATAAAATATTCATCAATAAGATTCAGGCTGATGAGCGAACTTACAAAATTGGCGCCGCCATAAACAATAATATCCTTGCCCGGTTCTTTTTTCAGCGCTTGTACTGCAGTAGCCAGGTCGCCGTTTTCCACTTCCAGGTTCCTGCCGCTGATGGCGGTTTGTGTGTGACTGAAAACGATCTTGCGCATATTTACCATTAGTTGCGCCAAAGGTTGTTCGGGGCTGTCAGGCAGGTTGTCGACCACATTTTCCCAGTGTTCGATGAATCCCGGGATCATCTTGCGTCCCAGCAAAATGGTATCGCAGCTCTCGGCCAGTTCAATTACTTTTCGGAAAAGGGATTCATCCTGTTCGCCGGGAATCCACATCCAATCCAACTCACCGTTTGGCCCGGCTACAAAACCATCAATGGTCATTTGTACCTGTAATTTTAATTTTCGCATATAAATCGTTTTTAAAAAGCGATTGTGTTTCTTTCTATCACAAATATCCGCAAACGGTTCTTGATATCGTGAGGCATGATTACGACAAAACAGCAGGTAATATGCGTAAAAAAGCAGGGGAAATTCGGGAACATATTTTATCAGAATAAAACACACACGAAATAACAATGTTAGAATTTCTTTTTAAAGACAACGGTTTTCCATAACTTAATATATCTTTGGAACCAAAATTTACAATCGTATTTTCATGGCAAAGGCATCTGAAATTAAAGTAGGGAATATATTACGTTACAACGGCGAACTGGTATCTGTTACAGAAGTGCTGCATCGTACACCAGGTAAAGGCGGGGCTTTCTATTTAGATAAATTCCGCAGTATTAAAACAGGGAAAATTGTAGAGGCTCGTTTAGCTACCGACGAACAGGTTGAAATTTGCCGGGTAGAAACTAATGATTTCCAATATCTTTATGAAGATGGCGATTTCATGGTAATAATGGATAACACCACTTTTGATCAGTTTAATATTCCGAAAGCATTATTCGGCCCATCTGCAAGGTTTTTAAAAGAAGGGATGAATGTAATAGTTTCTTTTGAAAGTGAAGAACCTATTATGGCACAGGCCCCCAATAGCGTAGAGTTAGAAATTACTTATGCCGAACCTGCTGTTAAAGGTGATACTTCATCTGGCGCGCTCAAATATGCGACCACAGAGAATGGCGTAGAAATAAAAGTGCCACTTTTTGTGAACCAGGGCGACAAGGTAAAGGTAGATACACGCACCGGCGAATATATTGAGCGTGTGAAATAAAAATCTTCCGTTTAAATAACAAAAAGCCTTTAGCTTCCCGCTAAAGGCTTTTTGCGTTTGATGCAGCGGGTAACTGAAATCAAATCCCTTTGCCATCCCCATAAACAGTGCCTTAACCACCTATTTTTCAATGCTTTTAACTATTTAAAAGGCGTAATTATACGGAGGAAAATGCAGTAGTACTACTCTTGTACAGTACTTTGTTTCGGGCCTAAATTTACTTATTAAGAAAATATCAGGCAGCCGAAAAGGAAAAACATAGAGTAGGCAAAATAAACCATAAGATTATGGCAAAGCATCCTAAAAAAGATGAGCCCAAAAGCGCTGAAGCAGTAAAAGCGCCGGGCAGTAAAGTAAGGCGCAGGGGAATAGTTCCGGCTGGTTATGCCAAGAAAAAGGTACCACTCGGCGGGTTTCCCAAAAACCTTACCGCGGGAAGCGGGGGCATTGCTACCGGTACCGGAACCTTTGCTAATTTTTTGTACCAGGGAGGCCCCTTTATTAATAATCCCCAGGTTCATACTGTTTTTCTCGGAGATTGGTCTGGTACAGCAAAGCAAACACGCTTAACTAACCTGAACCAATTTGTGACCGATTTTTTGAGCAGTTCGTATATGAACATCCTTTCGCAGTACGGCGTTGGCTCATCAGGCAGTTTTATTAATTCGGTTTCCATTGCCGACACTACTACCTCACTTTCTGACAGCGATTTTCACACCGTAATTCAAAACGCAATTAACGGCAACCAATTACCAGAGCCTGTTGCAAACAGTTCTATTGCTTACATTATTTTTCTTGACGATAGTATGGTGGTAACAGACGAGCAAATTTGTGAAGCCAACGGCAACTTTGGCTATCATAATTTTTTTACTACTACAGCGGGTAATTCGGCTTACTATGCCATTATACCCGGCCTTACAGATGCCTGCGTTACTACGGTATGCAGCGCCATCCCGCCCGGGTTTGTGTGTTCTATTGATAAAAGCTCTACAACACAAATTCAAAGGCAAACACAGGTGGCATCGCATGAATTGTCTGAAATGTTTTCAGACCCGCAGGTAGGTTCGCATGATGCATGGAATGATAACGACCCCGGCACAGGCGAAAATGGAGACCTTTGCAATGGCCAGGTAGGCACCATTACGGTAGGCTCCAATACCTGGAACGTGCAGCTTATGTACAGTAAATGGGATGACCTTATTACCAACGGTTCCGCGCCCTGTATTGCCAGCAACTCAAGCCCTTATACTTCATTAGTGCCGCAATTTTATTTTACGGTCAACAAAAACACGTTCGGGATTGATGAAGTAAGCGATACCCCCTCCTATCCCAAAGCATTTTGGCTTACGCTGGAAGGATATAGCGCCAGCCAGTTGGGAGGCACCGTACCCAGCTTGTCGGGTTCGTTTAAAACAGATGGCGACTTAACCGTATCGCCAAATGCTACCCCGGTAGTATTTGAACTTCCGGGCGACAAATTTACACCGCAAAAGATTACTTTTTATTACGATATCACTTTTAATCCACCTCCTTTTTCAACGTTCCCAGGCACGGGGGCCCAGCCGAATATAAAAACATTGCATGCCACCATTGCCATGCCGGAATTTACCCCAACTGCCGACACTTTATTTGAACTGATTGCCGGTGCAGATCCCTACTTTACTAACGTGGATACCAACGACAAAAATGCGGTGTTTTACCTTAGCGAGGACCTGCGGGTATTTGTAGCAACACCCCATAATAACGGCAGCCCGGTAACCGGAGCACCCGCTTTTGGCGCCGATAGCGCAGCCGGTGCTTATACCTATATCCAAAACGTACTTACCTTTTTAAATGACCCGACTAAAGGTTTTACTGACGGAAGTCAGGACCCGTTTACTAACGGTACCATTCCAGACCAGGCGATAGATGACGACTCTAATCTGACCCTTGTTACCATTGATAATTCTGTAAGTCCGGCGGCTACGTATAACAACTACAATTTTGCTATTGCCAGGGTACGGCTCACGGGCAGCCATGGCAGTACGGCCAACCCGGTAAAAGTATTTTTCAGGCTGTTTATTACCCAAACCAGCGATACCGATTTTCAGCCTGCTACCACTTACCAGAGCAACCCGGATACCTCACAAAACCCGGTTACACCACTATCGCCAAAACTGGGAACCGATGGCGGCGGCAGCCTGGTTACCATTCCATTTTTTGCTACAGGTGATTTTTTGAGTGCAGCCGCCAACAGCGAATATACCGGCACCAGCTCCAATGATCAAAGCATTACAATACCCAACACGTCTGATAAAATATGGCACTACTTTGGCTGTTTCATTAATTTATCAGCCAATATTAACGGTGCTACCGTTTTCTCTCAATTGCCGGGTACACACAATTGTATAGTGGCGCAAATTGCTTACAACGGCGCTCCTATCCTGGTTAACCCCGGCATAGAGGTATCGCCGGAAAATAGCGATAAACTTGCACAACGCAACCTGCAGATCACCTATTCAGACAATCCCGGCCCTGCAGCAGCGCACCTTATTCCGCAAACATTTGACCTGCGCCCCAGCAAACCATTGGCTGCAGGTGCCGGCTTTCTTAGTTATCCTGATGAACTGATGATAGACTGGGGCAATACGCCGGTTGGCAGCGCCGCCCACATCTATTGGCCCGCCGTAAACTCGGCTACTGTGCTTGATCTGGCAAACAGGCTTTACACCACGCATTTGCTTTCGGCGTCTGATACCAACACCATCCAATGCGCGGTGAGCCGGGGTATCACATATGTGCCAATTCCACCGGGCTTTGGAGAAAACCTGGCCAGCTTGCTTACGGTTGATTTGCCAACCACAGTAAAAAAAGGACAGGAGTTTAATATTGTAGTCCGCAGGATATCCACACACCAAACAAAATTCCCTGGCAACCGCGATAATATTGCTAACATAAACAGCGAAGCAAAGCACAGCAGTGGCGCGTCTGTATCACCAGAAGCAACTACTGAAAGATTCTTCAACTGGCGGTACGTGGTTGGAACCTTCCAGGTTAAAATACCGGTAACCACCAAAGAAATAATGCTGCGGCCCGAAGAAAATACGCTGGCCATAATGAAGTGGCGGTTAGAAAACATGGTTAAAACCAACAGGTGGTATCCTGTTCTTGAAAGATACATCGCCTATATTGCCGGCAGAGTTGACGGGCTGGGTGGAAACTCAACCCTCATTCCGCCATCGCCACTGGGTTATATTGCCACATCCGAAAAAGGGAAATATCATGAACGGAATGAGCACACAGGCAAAATATCCGGTTTGATATTTGATCACTTTGGAGATTTTGAAGGTTTTTGGCTTGAATCCTTCAACGGCGAAAAGCGCTTTTTCAAAAGCCGGCACAGGGAAATAGAAACGCTGGCCGACAGGGCCTGGCGGGAAGAAATACTGATTGCTGTTTATGCATTTGAAAGAGATAAAGATGAGATAGAGGCAATAGTATTTAAAAAGACGGCAAGGCCCTGGATATAACGATGGGTAGTTTGCTCCTTTAGTAAGGAAAATTGGAAGAGCGGGTGACTTTACAGTTATCCGCTTTTTTATTTTTCAATATTAACCGACTCTAACTTTGGGGCACCATTTAAGATTTTATACATGGCGTTTTTGTAATCGGGGTTGTTTGTAATCCCATTGTGGCCCTGGCCATGCAGTGTAATCAGTGTATCAGTTGCTTTAAATAACGTCCGCAACTTTAGGGACGACTGATAATAAATAACACCATCGGCATCTCCGTGAAAAATTATCACAGGCATTTTGCAATTTTGGATATACTTATAGGTTTCGAACTTGTATTTGAGAATGAAGGTGGGAATAATCGGATAATTGTGCTTCATCATGTCGGTAAGACTGTAATACGGAGCCTGCAAAATTAATAAGCGAGGATGATTATTAGCAGCAACATTGGCTGCGGCTCCTGTGCCAATTGAGTATCCTAATACAATGATCTTATTTTCCGGATACTTTTTCTTTATATGATCATATGCTAATTGCACGTCTTCTAAAAATTGACGCTGACTGGTAATCTGTCCCTGGCTTTTTCCATAGCCCCTGTAATCAAGCATAAAAACGTCGTAATGCATATCGGTGTAAGTTTTGGCAACGTCTCCCCAGGTATCCAAAGCACCGGCATTGCCGTGCAGATAGAAAATCAATCCTTTTGAGCTATCTGCTTTAAACAACACTCCATTTAATAACTTATTATCTGAAGTTTTAATATTTACTTCTTCAAATTGTCCCTGAAAAGCAAATTGAAAATGGGTATCCAGTTTGGTGGGATAAAATATCAGCTTTTCCTGATTGACAAACAGAATTACACAGATAATAATGTAAACAGCAAATAAGGTTAATAATATTTTAGCAAATATTCTCATATAAAAATCAGGTTCAAAGAACTATTGGGCTCATCAGGCCAATTTAACTTGCTTTTTAAATATACAAAAACGTATGACTTTATTTCGGCGATTATTAACCAAGAGAAGAAGTCAATCAAAGAATGCACATTACTTTTTAATTGAAAAAGGACTTCAATCCTTAATAAACAGGTTCGAATTTTACCCGGTTTATTATTAAGCTGATTTTAATCGGTGATGGCTTGTAACGGACATTTTAAGAATTAACTTTCTCATAACCGTATGATTGATCTTTTCAACAACATAAAATTATACAAATATCCGATTGTAAAGAGGATAAAAAAAGACAAAACCAAGAGGGTATTGCGATACAAACAACTCAGGGTGCGCAATCCGTGAATGCTCAATAGGTTATGCAGCATCTATTATTTCTTGATCGTCGCTGGCGGATACCGGCGCATTTTTTCATCATATACCAGAATTTTCCCATTCTTTAGCATAACATCGTCGGTATAATATAAAGAATCTGTTTTCCCCTTTTTGTCGGTCCATTTTTCTACATACCAAAGGGTAACCCAGGTATCTTTTTTATCGGGGTAATAGGTGGTCATCCATGAATCAAAAGTTTTTGAAATGGAAACCATATTGCCGCGTATTTGTCCAAGGATGGTTGCCAGGCTATCTTTTTTACCTTTGAAATAAAACTGATCGCCGATAAACTCTACCGTATCTGCAAAATTTTCCACGGCACCTTTCATGTCACCCGCTAAATATTTTTTCAGGCAGTTAAGTACGATCACGGCATTTTTCTCATCCCCAGGCTGCCAGTTTATAGAATATTTTGGAGTAAAGGGATAGGTAAGTTTTGCAGTGGTATCAGCATTAACCTGATTACTGTTCGATTTGCTTTTGCAACTAAAAAGTAAGGTGCATAGCACAATAAGAAAAAGGCAGACTTGTTTCATGAGAGCTTGGTTAGGGTGTGCAATAAAAGCATAATTGTGAATAACGAAAATTAACTAACTGAATTTAAGCTAAATATAATATTATAATACAATAAACGAGCAATAGATACAAACAACGAGATCATACACAGCGGAATTAAGCCGCCCGTTTAAAAAGCAAAAAGCCTTTAGTTTTTGGCTAAAGGTTTTCGGCTTTTGAAGTAGCTGGCAACGGAAGGATTACCGAACAGCTTTTAATATTTGAACGATTGACAGGCGTTTGGCTTATGCCGGCGCCCACGTGCATATTTTATCCGATTTATGAAGTTCCGCCAGCGGCCAAAATTGGCTGTGTAGAAAGCCATAGGGCTGTGCCGCCCAGGTTATCATTTTGTGTAGTATCCGGATCAATTGTGATCCCGCTTACTGTCTTTTCCGTTGTTTGCAGAACCTGAAATCCGCGCGTAGCTACCCCCGGACCATTATATGCCCTCCAATAATGCTGAAAGGGAAGATCGCTATATAATTGTTGCGATGTGAGCATTGTATCCCAACCTACATAAATTCCCGGGACATACCCCGCAGCATTCACAGCATCATACCATGCCTGGCAATAGGCTATCACATCTGCAGCATCTGTGCCGGGCGCAACACCTTCAAGGTCGCACCAAATGTTCATACCCCGTGGTAGCCCTACAACTTCGCTGGCATAAGTAGCGGCGTAACTACCGTAGGCTGCTCCAAGGTTTTCATCTGGCACCCAACCCTCGATCGCCACGTGCTGCACAGCCATAAGAGCCAGGCCCGCATTCAAAATGTTTAAAGCTTCGGCATTAGTGAGGTTGCCGGCTGCAAGCGCGGCTGTACGCGGCACATAACGAACACAAAAATCATAACCTGCATTTTTAAGGTTCTGCGCACCGGTAGCTGATAAGATAGAATTTACATCGAATCCTGATAAACCGGCAGCGGCTGGTTGAACGGCGCCGGGAAGCGGAGTGTTTGCCATAATGATAAAGTTTAATTAATTTGAATTAACCAATACGCGACGGCCATACCAAACCCCATACAAAATGTTTTTGAATCTGGAGTTGGGATTGCTGCCATAGTATTGATTTTTTTGAATAAAAATAAGCATACTAACTGTAAAACAATGGGTTAAAACACGGTAAATAATTGCGGTTTTTACGTAATATTTTGAGTTGCTGTTGATAAAACTCTGATGCCAGAAGTTTGCACCTTTGAACCACTATGCGGGTAAATTGCACCTGTAAAATACAAGCAAAACTGCCTTTAGCTTTTGAGGTATCCATAGAGGCCAGGCGGGGAATATAGCGGCACTCCTTTTTTAACCCACTATTCTTCCTTCAAAATATCAACACCAAGGTAACTGGAGTAGGTGGTTTTACTCATGTTTCTCTTGTCGCCACCAACTTTTGTACCCACATTATACCAATTAATATATTTATCGGTTACATTACTTTTTAATTTCGGATTGTTTGCCGGTTTAATAAAAGCATGCAAGGTGTTTTTATTGATCAGACTTAAGCCCTGTATAAGCTCCAGAGGCTTCCAGTTATCCGGTTAGGCACTATACTTTGTGTTTGTATCGGGTATGTTTAAATAAAAAGTAGTTTCTTCTGCTATCCTGCCTGCATTATCAAAATCAGCCACTTCAAATGATGGGTTATTACGGTGATCCATGCCAATGGAAGGCACTATCCGCATATACGTAACAGGGGTGTTATTTTTGGTGGTTATAACTTTAAAATCATTAAAATGTGTGTGGCTTGCTATTATTAATTTAACTACATCAGGGTGTTTAGTAATGCTGTCAATAAACATATTCAGCGGGTTTCCATTGCTGGTATCCCACATGTCGCCACCATCAAATCCATTTTTACCGGGTGGAATATGCGAGATTATCCACACATTTTTACTGCCTGATAATTCTGTACCAAGCCATTGCATCATATTAATGCCCCTGCTATGGAATTGCACTGCGCCTCTTTTAACCAATGTGCTGTTTAGTACCACAAATTTTAAATTACCCCTGGCAGCAGTGTAGTAACCTGCTGTATCAAAGCGCGACAGGTCGGCAGTTATTTCACCCGGCTTGTTTAATTTCCAGGCGGTAGCAAAGGAGTTTAAAAAACCTGTGCTGCCCACTGTATAATCGCCATTGTCAGAATCGTTATTTCCCAACGCGGGGATAACAGGCACACCCGGAAATTTTTTATGAAACAGGTAGGCAATAAATTGGATAGATTTAGTCTTCAGCGTTTGTTCCTGACCGGGAATATTTTTATCAAACAGAACGGTGTCATTACTCCTTTCTTTACGATACCATGCATGCCAGATAAAATCACCTGCGATAACAATAAAAGCAGGATGAGGCACTTTGGCGCCCATGGCATCTATAGCCGATCTTAAAAGATAAAAGTTTGAATCGTAGCCACGCGAATTGCTATCCAGTGGGTTAGCAGCAATATGGTCACCTAAAAGCCTTTCCCATTCAAGGGTGTCTGAGGTAGTTAATTCGTTTCTTAAATTGGTATCGATATTATGCTTTCCATCAAAAAATGGGTTAAAATGAAGATCAGAAACTATAAGGCATTGCCCGCTCTGAGCATAACAGTGGCCGGCAAAAACCAGCGATAAAAAAAGCGCGCTGATAATTACGCAGAATAAATACTTTTTTGAGTGCACCATGTACGCAGATTTATTTTAATTTAATTATTCCGACAAAAGGCATCAAAACCGGTGGGCCGAAACCTTTTGTAAGTTTCAATCCTCTCCCGGCGGCAGCAACTGCCATGTCCGCAAATCGTCTTTAATAGTTCCTATTATTTTTTTGGTCAGCATTCCGTTCAATATTACTTTGGCGCCCATCCACAGCAGGCTTTTGGTGAACCAGTTTAATTCAGATGTGTTGAGCAGGATGGTTTGTATGCGGTTTTTAAGTGCGCCGCTAAATTGGTCAATATCACTCTCCTGCACAGCGGGCCAGTTTGTGCCCGAGCTGAATTTAAAATCGGGAAAAGTATAATCCGTAGCATCAGCAAAAACGGGTATTATCTGGTAGCTATCGTCCTTGGTCGACTTGAATTTTGTTTGATCAACATTGGCATAGCCATCTTTAAATATGGGGTTATTTGCAAGCGCACCGGCAGGCACCGTAAAATAATCGCGCAAAAATATCTTACAGTTGTATCGGCCCAAAAAATAATCATGTACCCTAAACCCCTTATTCATAAACCCACTAAAACCGCTTAACGCACCGCAGGCAATAGCCAGTTCGCCGGTAAGCTCGTTAGATGTTCCGTCTGCAGCCTGCACTATCCGCGATGGGGTGATGAGGTATTGCCCGGCGCAGGCATCATCCATTGCATTGGTAATGTGCACCGCCTTTGACCGCATTTGCGATAACATGGACGATAGCGTGAGTCCTATTACATTTAACAGCGACCGCGAGTAGGATATTGGTTTTGGTGGCTGGGTAGGGAATGGCTCAATCATCAACACGGTTGAAGTAAACTTATTAAAATCGTTATAATCGCCATTGTCCGGTTGGCCTGTAAAGTCATCTAATACGCTTCTTACCTTGTCAAACGGTTCGTTATTTATCATCCCGCCATCTACATTAAGAGTTTGGTAACTCCCTGCGGGAATGGTATTATTTACCAGGTAGCTACTAAGCCAGGGGTTGGCATTTACATATTGCGCATCGCGCGTAATTATGCGCGATTGCAGGCCCACCGGGAAAGCGCCGGTAGCCATAGCCGCGTTGGCGGCAATATCAGTGTTTATCCTGTCTTTCAGGTTCAGGGGTATCCAGCCGCCGTTTGGCCCGGTAATGGTGTCCTCTGTAAGCTCAAAACAAGCATAATCATTATGTATCTGCATGTTATACTTTGTTCTGTTATCAGGTGCATTGGCATTAAAGGGCACATTGTAGGCAAAGCCGCCCAGGTTGGTAAGGGTAGTAAATATTTTTAACCCCGGCTGTATAAATGCCGGCAAGGGCTGCCAAAGGGCAGGATCAGCGGCCACTACCCTTTGGGCAATAGGGCTAATAAAATCTGAGTTAAGGCCCGATATTACGTTGCCGGCAGTAATATCAGAGGTGTTCAGCATCTGCGAAAACATGTCGGCCCCGGTAAGGTCAACCCACGAGTGGTAGAGCTTATTTTCGGGATGCTCGGCCAAAAGATCGCCGGTTGGTTTATCAATTGGCGGCAATGGGTTGTTGAGCGCCGAGGCAGCCATTACGCTGGTCATGCCCCCGGCAGATGCCCCGCCCATAACCGGTATAACTACCTTGTGACTGGGTACACCCGGCTCATTACGGCGTTTTTCCCATTCGCCCAATGCTTCGAGCAAGTAATCCATTACCCCGGCGGTGTAGGCCCCTGCCGATACAGCGCCGGCCATGCAAAGGCCCATATAAAACGTTTTTGGATCTGGAGTTGGGGTTGCTGCCATAGTGTTGCTTTTTTTATGAATAAAAATAAGCATACTACCTGTAAAACAATGAGTTAAAACACGGTAAATAATTGCGGTTTTTACGTGAGATTTTTGATTTATTGGGGATAAAACTCATTTATTAAGGTATTTTGGGGGTTTATGTATAGGTATTTTGGGATGATTGGCGATACATTTTGGCCGTTGGGTGGGGGTTATTGAATGATTTGGTTGCTTAATGGCGTGAGGTTTTGTTACTTTTCTTTCGACATTTGTCGCTTTTACATCGACATTTGTCAAAAATTGTAACGACGTTTGTCAATTTTATGACAACATTTGTCGTCTTATGTTGGGATGCTTAGCGTTGGTTTGGGGTTATTAAATGTTTCTTAGCTCTGAGGCCGTGAGGATTTTGTCACTTTTGTGCGACAAAAATAACCAAGACTTAGCGTAGCGGTCTCATGAACACCATTGAATACAAATAACAAGTGAATAAGCGCTTGTCAGCAAAAGGCTTCTTTTTGCTCATGGCCTTGCCAAATCAGTCAAAACCTCGGGCTGCAATCTTTTGCTCCGCTGCGTGCGGTCTATTGTTTCGCTTCTGCAAAATTTGCTATGCCCTTGCTGCCGCGCGTGGCCTGCATTGTTTTGGCTGATTTCATCCGAAGCTGGTTTGCTGACGGTGAGAGGTAGCTTGCTGATGGGAGAATTTAGTTTGCTGACGGGGAGTATATTATAAAACTTGTCATTGCGAGCGATAGCGTGGCAATCTCTGCGCGGGTATGTCGGGTATGATTAGCGTTGCAGTTCGGTTGTAGTTTATTGAATGTTGTTCCGCTCATGGCCGCGGAGGGCCTAGTCACTTTTGTGCGACAAAAGTAACCAAA
The DNA here is from genome assembly GCA_028288085.1 of Mucilaginibacter sp. Classification (GTDB taxonomy): domain Bacteria; phylum Bacteroidota; class Bacteroidia; order Sphingobacteriales; family Sphingobacteriaceae; genus Mucilaginibacter. Next base: position 19,337 of record JAQBOK010000158.1, on the reverse strand, counting down.
AACGCTGTCAGCAAAAGGCTTCTTTTCGCTCTTGGCCTTTGCCCTGCAAACCAGTCAAAACCCCGGGCTGCAATCTTTTGCCCTACTGCGTTCGCTCTATGCCTTCGCTTCTGCAAAATTTGCTATGCCCTTGCCTGCGCCCATGGCCTGCATTGTTTTGGCTGATTTCGGCCGAAGCTGGTTTGCTGACGGAGGAGAGTTAGCTTGCTGACGGAGGAGAATTTAGTTTGTTGACAGAGAGTATATTATAAAACTTGTCATTGCGAGCGATAGCGTGGCAATCTCTACGTAGGCAAGTCGGGGGTGATTAGTGTTGCAGTTGGGTTGTGGTTTATTGAATGTTCAGTCCGCTCATGGCCGCGGAGGGCCTGGTCCGTTATTTGTTTTTAATCGGTGTTCATGATTGCTATCGCAATTTGACGCGTCAAAGTAACCAAACCGCTTGTCAGCAAAAGGCTTCCTTTCGCTCTTGGCCTTTGCCCTGCAAACCAGTCAAAACCCCGGGCTGCAATCCTTTGCCCTACTTCGTTCACTCTATTCCCTACGCTTCTGCAAAATTTGCTATGCCCTTTCCGGCGCTTTTGGCCTGTGCGTCGACATCGGGGCAGTAGTGTTGTACTTGCAGTGCTTTTTTGGAGAGCTGTAAATTTAATACCTTGATAATCAGATGTTCATGTTTGTTCACGGTGTTCACGAAAAAAACGTGAACATGCGCGATAAAAAGGATCGGTATTTTATGGGTTAACGGAGCGTGGCGCAAAATGGTATCTGCGACAATGATATTAAACTAAAGGCTAAATTATAATTAACGGATGTGTAAAGGGGCAGATCTTTGACGCCGATATAAACGGAAGGCAACAAAAATTGATGAGGCGATAACTAAAACTATCACCCAGGTATCAAGCGGACAAGTGGCATCAGGGTCATCACCACCGCAAGGTAGCCCCTGGGCGTGTGCTGTTGCAATGCTTAGCATTAATAATACAAATACCCACAGTCCAGCCTTCAATTTCATATTCTTAGAGATCAATGTTACAAATTTATTCTTTTCTACCATAATTTTTATCATAAAGTTTCACCCTTGGGTTACTATTCTCTTTTCTCTATCGTATTTAAGTATAAAAAACTATATTTTTAGCAGTCATACTAAACCAGGCAAATGAGAAAACGCTACGCAGCATTACTTACTATAGTTTTATTTTTAGTTTTTGCGGGCGATGCATTTTGTCAGCAGCCCCTTGTTACGGCCGATAAGAAAAGGCAGCTGGATGCCTTATCAGCCAAATCAAGTGCTTCATATATCAAAGGAAGGCAGCAAGCAATGGCGCTTGCACAAAGCCGCGGCTGGGTGATCCGCAGGAAAACAAAAAATGGCGGGCTGGTCTCATTGCAGGGGGTTAATAAACTGGGATTTCCGATATACCTTATTACAGATAATAACACAACGTCAGCAGCTACTACTGGCACTAATACGGTACAGCCGGGTGGTTCTTTAGGTTTAAACTTATCAGGATCAGGCGCATCTTTAGTTAATAAATCAGCCTTAGATAATAAATTAGCGATATGGGACGGGGGGGCTGTTTATAAGGCCCACCAGGAGTTTGCAGGTAAAACCATTACATTAAAAGATACCTCATCGGTAATTGACCATGCCACGCACGTAAGCGGTACCATGCTGGCAAAAGGCGTGTACCCGCCGGCAAAAGGAATGGCTTTTAATGCGACAACATTGCTATCCTATGATTTTAATAATGATGTAGCCGAGATGACCGCGGCCGCTTCAAACCTGTTACTCTCCAACCACTCGTATGGTGATGAAGCCGGATGGAATTTTAATGACCAGAACAACAGGTGGGAATGGTACGGGCTTCCGGGTGATACGGTTGATTATACATTCGGGTTTTATGCCGACCGTACACAGGCGTGGGACCAAATAGCCTATAACGCGCCTTATTACTTAATTGTGGAGTCGGCTGGCAATAGCAGGGGCAGTACCGGGCCGGCTGTTGGGCAGGATTATTATGGCTACAAAAGCATTACCGATCAAACTATTGTTGACAAAGGCCCGCGCCCTGCCAGCATCAGCAGCAATGCTAGGTATGATTGTATCAGCACAACTGGAAATGCTAAAAATATACTGACAGTTGGGGCCATTAACCCCTTGCCTTTCGGGCCGGCGAACTCACAGAGTGTTGCCACCACCTTTTTTAGCAGTTGGGGGCCAACGGATGACGGACGTGTTAAGCCCGATCTTGTAGGTAACGGATTAAATGTGTTATCCACCGGGAGCAGCAGTCCTACCAGTTACATCACTTTTTCGGGTACATCGCAGGCAGCACCTAATATAACGGGCTCCTTGTATTTACTCCAGGAGTACTATGCGGAAAAAAATTCAGGGAACTTTATGCGGGCAGCTACGCTGAAAGGGCTGGCCTGCCATACCGCATTTGACGCAGGCAATATTGGGCCGGATTATATTTATGGCTGGGGTTTGCTGAATATGAAAAAAGCAGCCCAGGCCATTACAGACAACGGAACAAAAAGCATGTTAAAAGAAAATGCTTTGTTGCAGGGGCAAACACAAACCCTCAACGTGGTAGCCTCAGGCGACGGCGCTTTGGTAGCAACGATATCATGGACCGACCCGGAAGGTACTGTAACACCTGACGGTGTTATTAACAGCCGCACCCCTAAATTGGTTAATGATCTGGACATCAGGGTTAGTGATGGTACCAATGTATTTAACCCCTGGGTATTGGACCCTGACCATCCATCGGCGGCAGCAACAACGGGGGATAATATAAGGGATAATGTGGAACAGGTTTATATAAACGGGGCAGTCCCCGGCAAGTCTTATACTATAACAGTTTCGCATAAAGGAAATCTGAAATCGGGTTCGCAGGCCTATTCGCTTATTGTTACCGGTATTGGCGGAGCAGCCTATTGTGCATCGGCGCCTTTATCAAATGCCGACTCCCGTATCAATAATGTAACGCTGTCAAATTTGAATAATACGCCGCCGGCAGGCTGTACTACTTATTCAGATTATACCAATTTAACCGTGCAGTTGGAACAAAGCAAAACCTATCCGTTAAGCCTTACATTAGGAACCTGCGGCGCCAATTTTAATAAAATAGCTAAAGTATTTATTGACTGGAATGGGAATGGCACTTTTGAAGCAGGCGAACGCGTAGCCACCACCAATACTATCAATGCTACGGGTACTTACACTACCAATATAACTGTTCCGGCATCGGTAACGCCCGGCAACTTTAGTTTAATGCGGGTGGTATTGACTGAGACATCTGATTCGTCAACAGTAAATGCTTGCGGCACCTATGGTAAAGGCGAAACCCAGGATTTCCGTGTTCAATTTTTACAGACAAGTATTGATGCAGGAGTTGTTGCTATAGTGAACCCCATAGCGGGTGGCGACTGCTCTGGTACAACGCCTGTTACTGTTACCCTCAAAAACTTTGGCAGCGTAGCTATCAGTAACATACCTGTTCAGGTTACCATAACCGCGCCTGATAACTCGGTAACCACTTTTAACCAGACCTACACTTCAACACTTGCACCTTTGGCGCAAGATGATTTTACCTTTAATTCTACCTTTAATATTACAGCAGGAGCAACGTATGTGATAACTGCCACAACCAACCTCGCTAATGACCTTGTTACAGGTAACAACCAGTTAAAAGATACTGTGGTAATTAACAACCCACCAACCGCAACTGATCTCGCCGCAAATTATTGCAGTAACAGCAATTCGTATTTATTATCGGGTACCGGAGACGGGGAATTACTCTGGTATAAAAACAGCACTGATACCGTCCCGTTTGCTTATGGTTCGTCAACTGTTACAACCCAGCCGCCTGTTAATAATAATTATTACGCAGGGCTGAATGATTTTAGCGGTACTGTGGGCCCGGCAACAAAAGGTGCTTTTTCAGCAGGTGGTTATAACCAGTTTACACCTGTTATAAATGTGTTTACGAGAATACCTGTGCTCATAGAAAGCGCACGCTTATATATCGGTTATGCGGGTGTCATCACATTTAATGTTGCTGACGCAAGCGGAGAGATCGTGTCGTCGGTTACCATTAATGCTGCAGCAACCCGTACCAAGCCGCTGCCGGGCGCTCAGGATGACGATCCAAACGACCTGGGGCAGGTTTACAATCTTAACTTGCTGTTACCTGCGGCAGGGAGTTACAGCATCACCGCATTGTATGATAATACAGCAACTATTTATCGCAGCAACGGTGGGGTAAGCGGATATCCTTTTAAAATAGGAGATGTTTTTAGCATTACAGGCAATACTGCCACCTCATCAACTGATACAGCTTTTTACAAAAACTTCTATTATTTTTTGTATGATATTAAATTAGAAAGCCCCGGCTGTGCATCGGCTGCAAAGCAGGTTGTTGCGCTTATCAAACCTGCTATTACACAAAATGGTACCATATTAAGTTCTAATATTGCATCGGGTAATCAATGGTATTTTAATGGAGATGCCATCAGCGGGGCCACTGGCCAAACCTATGAAGCAACCCGAAGCGGTAACTACCGGGTAGATGTAAGCCTGGGAAACGGCTGCATTAGTGAATCAGCCAATTTTGTGTATGTGATACTTGCTGTAAATCCTGGTGGCGACAACGATATTGGCCTGGCGGTGTTCCCTATACCTACCACAGCTGCTAACAATCAGTTGAATATTGTCTTTTCGGCTAAAACAGCTACTACTTTAAACCTGTCGCTGATCAACAGCGCTGGTCAGACGGATTATTCAAATAAACAGGCATTAGCCGCGGGCAACTTCAGCACGGTGATAGATGTTAGCCACATGGTGCCTGGAACCTACGTTTTAAAGATATTGTTGGGACAGAAGGTTTATTCCAGAAAAGTTATAATTGACAGGTAAACTTAAGTCAGGGGTAAATTTACTTTACTCGTGACTTAAGCTATTCCAATGCGGCTATAAAGGGTCAGAAAGTATACTTAACTCCCAATCCTGGTGCAATATCAAAAAATGGGCCTGTTGCCAATTCAATTCTTGGATTAAGATCAAGGCTTACGGCAATAGGAGATTTAGGGATTACATATTCAAGCCCGATCACACCATCGGCACCTAATAATATCTGGCTGTTATTGTATAATTCATTGTCGCCATTAAATCTTTTATACACTCCTGCGCCAACCGCACCTATATGCGCACCGAAGCCATAATAAAAACGGAACCCTTCAACACTGAAAGCCTGCTGATTGATCTCATACAAACCTGTAAATACTAATCCGTGCGAGCGGAAACCCACAAGGCCTTCGAGCGATGTGGTGCTATTCATAAAATATTTGCCGGAGATACCGTTCTCGTAACCGCCAAATTTTAATCCGAGCGCAAATTGGTAATTGGGTTTGTAATCCTGGGCACTTGAAGTTTTGCCGATCAGTAAAAGAGTGGAAATAATTAGTAGTGAGTAGATAGCTTTTTTCATAGTATTTCTATACAAATTAGGGGTAGAAAATGTTTAGGCAAATAACGGTAGTTTTCCCGATTTAATTGTAGTGCAGGTGTTTAATACTTTATATTATCTGTGTATATTATTGATAATCAGTATTTAAAATATAAATTTAATATATGGTATATCTTATTATAAGCATACAATGAAGGTGCTTTTTACTGTCATGCAAATATTTAACCGATGATTTGGAGGACACAAATGGTAATGAAAAATAGATTAAATTAGGCGGAAATTTAGTTAAACTTATTATGAAGTGCTTTCTGAAGAGGGAAAATGGATATCAATTATTAATGTTTTTGTTTGCTGCATTTTTTATACCTGTGGGTTGTGTGCAGGGCCAGTTGGGTAAAGATAACGGTGCACAGTACCGCAACGGCATGGTAGTATGCGCTTACCCTGATGCAGCACAGGTGGGGCTTAATATATTGAAGAAAGGTGGAAACGCAGTAGATGCCGCAGTAGCGGTACAATTTGCGCTTGCAGTAACCTTGCCGGAAGCAGGTAATATTGGCGGTGGTGGATTTATGGTTTACAGGTCGGCTAAAGGGGAGTCGAATACATTGGATTTCAGGGAAAAGGCCCCGGCAATGGCCAGCCAGGATATGTACCTGGATTCGGCGGGAAATGTAGTGCCGGGTATGAGCCTATCAACCCACAAGGCCTCGGGCGTGCCGGGCTCAGTTGATGGTATGGTAGAGGCGCACCGCAAATATGGACGCCTGAAATGGGAAGAACTGGTACAACCAGCCATAGACATTGCACATAATGGATTTAAGATCACCAAGCGGCTGGCCGCGGATCTGAACCGAAACGAGGCAGAGTTTAAAAAGCTGAATGAAGGCAAGAACTATTTGATAAAAGATACCCCCTGGCAAGAAGGCGACCTGCTGGTGCAGGAGGACCTGGCTAAAACTTTGGAGCAGGTGCGTGATAAAGGCAGGGCAGGGTTTTATGAAGGGCCGGTTGCTGATGAACTGATAACAGAAATGCAAAGCGGAAAGGGGCTGATATCAAAAACCGACCTGCAAAACTACCACGCCGTTTGGCGCAAAGCGCTTACCGGAACTTACAAGGATTATAAGATTATCACCATGCCACCGCCATCAAGCGGGGGGATAGCCTTATTGCAACTGTTGCAATCGGTACAAAAATATCCTTTGAACCGATGGGGCTTTAACCGCGATTCGACCGTGCAATTGGTGGTGGAAGCCGAACGCAGGGTATATGCCGACCGCTCAAAATATCTTGGAGATCCTGATTTTTATAAAGTGCCGGGAGATAGCTTATTAAAGCCTGCTTACAATACATCACGCATGAGCACCTTTGGCTGGGATAAAGCAACAGCAAGCGCCAGCATACTTCCGGGCAAATTTGTGGGTTACGAGAGTGATCAAACCACACATTATTCCATAGTGGACAGGGAGGGTAATGCAGTAGCTATCACCACTACCTTAAATGGCTCTTTTGGCTCAAAGATATTTGTTAAGGGCGCGGGCTTTTTGTTGAATAACGAAATGGACGACTTTAGCTCGAAGCCGGGCGTGCCCAATATGTTTGGTTTGGTTGGTGGTAAAGCTAATAGCATTCAGCCTGGTAAACGCATGTTATCGTCTATGACACCTACCATAGTAGAAAAAGACGGGAAGCTGTTTATGGTAGTAGGAACACCCGGTGGTTCAACCATCATTACTTCGGTTTTTCAAACTATATTGAATGTGATAGAGTTTAACCAAGGCATGCAGCAGGCTGTAAATTCGAAACGTTTTCATCACCAATGGCTACCCGATGTAGTGTATATTGAACAGGATGCTTTAAATAGCGCCGACAGCGTCAAACTGGCGCAAAAGGGATATAAAATAGTGGGCAGCGGGCCAAGCGGACGGGTTGATGCTATACTGAAAACTAAATGGGGCTATTATGAAGGCGGCGCCGACCCCAGAGGCGATGACACCAAATTGGGGTGGTAAATCAGTTGGTAGATTACATTTCGTAATTAAAATAAAGAATTGCCAACTGCCAACTGGAATATGAACGAGCAATAAAATTTGTATAATCAATTCACGTAGTTTATGTTTGTTGGCAATGCCCAGTAATATAAAACACCAGGAAACGATAGACTATTTTGTAAAAATAGTTTGGCAAACTATGGCTAACCGATATAACCAATTGGTTACCGAATTTGGTATTACCCAATCTATCGGCTATTTGCTCATCAATATTGATGATGCTGAAGGAACCACGGTTTCGCAGGCAGCCGCTTTATTAGGGCTTAAATCAACCAGTTTATCACGTATGCTGAACCAGTTGGAAGAAACAGGCCTGATCTACCGGGAGTCAAACCAGGGCGATAAACGTTCGGTTAAAATTTACCTTACTGAATTAGGGAAGGAAAAACGGCACCTTGCCCGGGGAGTGGTAAGGCAGTTTAATAATTACCTCAATAAGCACATCAATGAGCACGATAAGCAATACCTTACCGAAATGCTTAAAAAAATAAACCAGCTCACTATTAATTATAAGCCGGAATAATCACCACCTAATTTTCCCTGATAAGTTAAAATAAAAAGCCTGTTAAATCGTTAAAACGTACACTTTAAACCAGGAGATCTGTATGCCTGGCAGGTAGTGTTAGACGGGATTGGTGTTCTGAATTGTTAAAAAGTGTTAAGCTGTCGTTTTTGAATTATAAAACAATAAATTTGCCAATTGAAATTAAATGACTAAGTGGCTGTTTTCAATATTATTTATTTGCTGCATAACGGCGGGGTGCCAAAAAACAACCAGTGATTTGGAAAAGGTAAGGGCCCAGGGCGTCATTGATGATAAGATCGTTGCTGATTATATATTGGCTCATAATTTGACAGGTGTCGCCAAAAAGGTTACCGATACTTCAGGGGTTTATTATATAGTTGTGCAGCCCGGGCAGGGGAATGACCTGTTCACTTCATCAACCCAGGTAACTGTGGGCGATACTGGCAAGGAGCTAACTACCGGAAGGATATTTACAGAAACCAATGATTTTCATCCTTCCTATCCATTATCGGAGGTAATGCTCGGATGGCGGCTGGGGATACCAAAAATTAAAAGAGGGGGAATTGTGCGATTACTTATACCTTCGCGCTACGCTTACAGCATATATCCCCAGGAACAGTATGGTTTGAAAGCCAATACCATTCTCGACTTTGATATACAACTTTATGATATAACGAATTAATATAAATGAAATCAAGACTATTTACCCTTTTAATACTTACAACAATAGCTTTTGTGTCGTGTCGCAAAACCGGGAGTGAACCTGATATTAAGGCATATGACCAGCAACAGATATTAAGCTATATTTCTTCTCAACATATAACGGGTATGCTAAGAGATACTTCAGGTGGAGATACTACGGGGATATATTATAAAATAATAACACCAGGCACAGGTAAAACATTGGATTACACAGATTCTGTAGCATTTGTTTATACCATCCATTCACTTGATGGTAAGTACGTAGCCACGGATACCGTATTAAACCATTATGATGACTTTCTTGGCCACGTAAGCCCGAATGGCTTAATGTTGGGTATCCGTAATATTTTAAAGAAAAAGGGCGGGCAGATCAGGATGATCATACCATCGCGCTTAGCTTATGGTACAGCTGGTGCGGGAAGCGGCAGCAAGACGGTGACGAATGGCCGTATAGCCGGAAATGAAAGCCTTGACTATTACGTAAACCTGATTTCTGATCAGCATGTATATGATAACCTGGTAATTAAGAATTATATAGCAGCCAATAGCTTAAGCGGTTATACCGAAACCGCGTCAGGTGTATGGTATAAAATTAAGACGCCCGGTACAGGTACTAGCCCAATAACGGATAACACAACAATTACTGCCTATTATACACTGCAACTTATGAATAATACCGTGGTTCAGGATTTTAGTACCTCAAGTAATTCATTCAATATTGTCGATCTTACACCAGGTGTTAGTGAGGCATTGAAATTAACCACAAATGGAGGTAGTATTTCAATGTTAATTCCATCAGGTTTAGCTTATGGGCCAGCGGCACAAACAGGCATTCCAGCCAATGCATGTTTACGTTTTGAATTTACAATTTTAACAGTTACACCATAAATTATTCACTTAACGCTTCTTTAAAAGCTTTAAGGCAGCGCTCACGTGCAAAGGCGTGATCAATAATGGGTTTTGGATATTTGCTGAAGTCAGCATATTCCGGGACCCATTTTTTTATGTAGGCTAATTCAGGATCAAATTTTTTAAGCTGCGAGCCGGGGTTGAATATGCGGAAGTAAGGGGCAGCATCCGTACCCGAACCGGCAGCCCACTGCCATCCGCCAACATTACTGGCCATTTCGTAATCTAAAAGCTTGCGGGCAAAATAACGTTCTCCCCAGCGCCAGTCTATCAACAAATCCTTACTTAAAAAGCTGGCTACAACCATGCGCACCCTGTTGTGCATATACCCTGTGGTATTTAATTCGCGCATACCAGCATCAACCAGCGGGTAACCGGTTTCGCCATTGCACCATGCCTTAAATTGCTGTTCATCGTTCACCCATTTTATGCGGTCATATTCCGGCCGGAAGGCGTGATCCATTGTTTTAGGGAAGTGGTGCAATATCATCATGTAAAACTCCCGCCATATCAATTCATTCAGCCATGTTTTCTCGGCGTAGGAATTGGCCTTGCGTGCCAATTCCCTGATGCTTACTGTTCCGAACCTTAAATGTAAACCGATATGAGAGGTGCCCTCTATAGCCGGGAAGTTTCGTTTATCGGCATAATCCTTTATCACATCTTCATAATGCTTGCCAGGGAACTGCTTATCGCTCTTTTCAAAGCCCATCAATCTTAATGATGGAACAGCGTTACCGGTATGTTTATAAAGGTTATGCAGGTACCGGTCGGCAGGATATGATTTAAGATAAAAAGGTGTCAGCGTTTGGTACCATTTTCGCTGGTAAGGGGTATATACCGTATAAGGTTTTCCGTCATCCTTTATTACTTCATTTTTCTCAAAAATTACCTGGTCTTTATAGGTTTTAAATCCGATGGCATATTTTTTTAATTTCTCCTGAATAGATTCATCACGGGTTTTGGCATAAGGCTCATAATCGTGATTAGTGTAAACGGTTTCAATGGTATATTCATTTAAAATGGTATCCCAGGCATCATCGGCAGCATCATACTTTATCATTAAGCTGCTGCCATGCTGTTGTAATTTCTTATGTAAATGTTCAATAGTTTTATGAATAAAGGTAACACGGGCATCATCCTTGTCTTCCAGTTCATCCAGTATAAGGCGGTCGAAAATAAAAAGACAAAGCACGGGGTTTTCGCTTTTCAGGGCGTGGTATAAGCCCGCGTTATCATGTACCCTCAGGTCGCGGCGGAACCAGAAAATATTTATGGTTGTTTTATCAGGCATAATTTTTTTAATTGCTATTCGCTGAGGAACCAGGCACCTTAAACGCGATGCAAAGCGGGTATGCATGACTAAGAAGATTATTCACTCAGAACGACAATTCTATTTTATTGCTATTTATAAATCTCTTGCAAGGCGCCTGCCAGGTCGGGATACTTAAAAATAAAGCCATCATTTTCAATTTTTTGTGCGGATGCCTTTGTGCTGCCCAATATAACAATGCTCATTTCGCCCAATAAAAGTTTAAAAACAAAAGCAGGAACTTTAATAGGCCATAAGGGCCTGTGTAATTGCGTGGCTAAAGCCCTGGTGAATTGTTTATTGGTAACTGGTAGTGGAGCAACCATATTGTAAATACCTTTAAGGTCAATGTTCTCAATGCCAAACAGGTACATATCCACAACATCCTGCCAGTGTATCCATGGTATCCATTGTTTGCCGGCACCAAACGGGATACCGAAACCCAATTTTACCGGTAATGCCATTTGGGGTAAAGCGCCGCCCTTTTTTTGCAATACCACACCGGTGCGAAACTTTAATATACGCAGACTTAGTGCCTCACCTTCGTCAACTGCCTTTTCCCATGCAACACAGCATTCGGCCATAAAATCAGTGTTTGGCGGGCTTTCTTCGGTTAGTAACTCGTCACCACGATTGCTGTAATATCCGGTTGCTGAAGCCGAAATAACCGCACTTACCTTATTGGGCTTGTTTTTTATCACCCTATAAATTAAGGCTATTGATTTGGTTCGGCTTTCTACTATCTCCTTTTTGCGTTTGTCTGTCCAGCGTTTATCAGCAATACCTGCGCCGGCTAAATGGAGCAAAATGTCAACTCCATCAATACAATGCTCATCTATCTCGTTTTTAGCTATATCCCATAAATATGTTTTCACTTTTGAATTATTGCCGGTTTTGCGGCTCAAGTGGCTCACCTGGTAACCTCCCGCTAAAAGTGTATCGGTTAAAACTTTACCGATCAAACCTGTGCCACCTGTAATGAGGATATGCCTGTTAGCGGCAGATTTATGGTTCATAGTAAAGTATCTTTGCTAAAGATTATGCTAAATAGCTAATTAAATGGAAATTGATTTTTCGGCGATGTCATGCACCAATCTTAACGCCCGCTTAAAAGTTAAACATTGGCGGGGGATGATTTCTTTTATGGAATTATTACGGCATATCGTATCGCTTTTTAAATTCTCTACAAGTATTTGTGCTTCAGGGTAACTTACAGGAGTTAGTGTGTTTAACAGGCTGGATGATATCTGGCTTGTTAAAAAAGGTAAAGTAACAACGCTCGGTTTAAAATCCTTATAAATGGCGATATACGTCAGTAACATTTGTTTAAATGCTAATATTTCGGGCCCTCCTATGTCGAATTTTAGATTATACGCCAGCTTGTTCATTAAAACAGATTCAAGGTAACCGAGTACATCGCTGGTGGCAATAGGCTGCATGCGGGTTTTTGCCCAGTTTTGTGCTAACACGATAGGCACTTTCGCGGTGAGTGCGTAAAACATTTCCATCGCAGTGCTGCCTTCGCCAACTATCATCGTTGTATTTAAAACCGTTAGTGCCGACTTGCCATCCGACAGGATATTTTCGACCCGTAAGCGAGCGTCTGCACTTGCGGTTGTATGGCTTTGAATATCACTTAAAGTAATAATTTGCCTGCAACTGATCCTTTCAAGCGCCTCCATGAAATTTTGAGCTGATAGCACTCCCAGGGCTGAAAACCCTGAGGTTTGGGTAAAGGCGTTCACCAGGTAATAAGCCGCATCAATACCAGCCGGAAAGCGTTCTATACTTTGGCGGCGCAGCAGGTCGCCGCTTATTACGGTTACCATACCGGCAAGCGGGTTGGTTTTGAAGAAATGATCTTTGTCACGTACAAGGCATATCACCTCGTGGTCTTTTTCGAGCAAAGTTGGGATTAGGCGTGCACCGATATAACTATTGGCACCCGCGAGTAAAACTTTCATGTAATTCTCAACAATAAAAGTGGAAAGGTGTTTTATAAACCAAGTTTAAAACCTAAACCATAGAACCGGCGGTTATCTGTAATGTCTGAACTTTTGTTCTGACTGATGTTGCGCGCACTGGCAAAAACCTCTGCATATTTTAAATGAGTTATCTTAATTTTCGTTCCTGCATACAGGTTTTGCAACGAGAAAGAATTGGTTTTGGTCATGCTTGTGGCAGTGTAATTCCTTTCCCCGATTGCATAAAGCAGGTTTGCACCGGCAAATAAATTATTAACCTCAAAACGGTTCACAAAACCACCGGTCCAGGCATTTTGACCAATTGATATCCCAAAATCAGGCAGCTTTTGTTTTATAGAAGTAGTGTTGATACCCGTTTGCCATTTAAACGATCTAGTATTAATCGCTTTAAAGTTAATATTAACGGTGTTTAAATAGTAGGCGGTGTTAGCAGCAATGGCAATAGTTTCAGTAAAAGAATTATCTGTTGAACTAATTTGTTCTTCCACGGTAGTCAGATAATTTCGTTTTTCAAAAAGGTAACCGATAGTAAGCTTGTTTTTAAACAGATCAATATCAATACCGGCGGTTAGCGTTTTAAAAGACCGGTACAGATTATTAGCAGCAGTAGAGGGTTGAGACAGGCTGCCATCCGGGTTAGTTATCGCAGAAACAAACTGGTTAATAATGACAGGTGTAGTAGCAGGGTTACCAAGTTCGTCTAAAGCACTATAGCCATCACCAAACTCATAAGATAGTGCATATGCGCCATGTAAATTAATGGCAATTGTTGTATTAGGGTCTATTAAAGGTGCGATATTGGCATTCGCACTAATAAAAGGAAATAGTTTTGGCGGCTTTTCGTTATCGGGCGGCTGATTGTTGGTTTTGGATAGATCATAAAGAAAGCCACCCTGAAGGTTGAATATTTTTTTGTAATACAGGTTGATGGAAGGGGTTAAAAAGTAGGTTCTGAACTTAGCGAAACTCGCATATTTTGAGTTTGACGCTTCCGGAATATTTAGGTTAGAGATGGTTAAGGTATTGATATTTGTAGTAAGTGAATCACGTAAATATCTGAATGTGAAATTCACTGACGGTTCAAAAACAAAATTGCCTACCTTTTTTTCGTAATATAAATTATCTCTTAGGAGTAAGTTGCTGGTAGTATTATAATTAACAACAAAAGAATTAACGTTTATAGGCGGACTAGTAGTTTCGCCCTCACTGAAATTATCAGTTTCGTGATAATTATAGTGGCTGTATCCTGCGGAAAATATATTATTGAGGCCATTTACAATATGGCTTTTAAGGCTGATATTGGAGTTAACAAGATGTTGAATTATATAATAATTTTGGTACTGGAAGATAGAAACCGGCGGCTGATTTATATTTAACGCGTTGTCTGCTTTATTTCGTTGCGGATCATAGGTAACATCAAAGTTTAAAATTGAGCCTTTCCAGGTATTGATATTGGCATAAGCATTAAATTTAAACCGGTCATAATGCAAGGGATCATTAACTTTATAATTACTGTTGGTAATTTCGGGCATCACATCCCTTTGATAGTCTGCCGAGGCGCCGAACTGTATGTTGTTATAGTTTTTATAAGCCGATAAATAATACTGGTGATATAGATCAACGGTGCTTTTCGCCCCCGGCTGATTAGATATATCACGCACATTTACCATGCTGGTTTGCCCGGCAGCTTCTATTCCCTGTTTGCCCGGCTTATTTCTCCGGGTTTTTATTAATACTAATTGCAATTGCCCACCGGCGCCATTTATCTGCACCAAAGCATTCTGTACAAGGGTAATTTCGTCAATATCATAAATGCTGTAGGCATTTACATCGGTAACTAAATTACCGTCAACTACATAGGTGAGACTTGATGAATTGCTATAGATGCCGTAGAGCCATACATTAATGGCATCTGCAAGGTTCGAAAACTGGTACCTTTCAAGGTCGCGGCCTTTAATTGTAATACCTTGGGTAAATTCTTTTTTTAGCAGAATACGGCCCAGGTCATAGTGGGTAGTATCGGTTTGCGCTTTGGCGTTTAAAAAAAAGAAGGCAGCAAAGGTGGTTGATAGCAATAGGCGTTTTAGCATTGTGAATGGATAAGATAGCACAAGATAAATATTTATATTTTATCCGTGCAAACCTAACCGTAACAACAGCTTTACAAAAATTGATGCGGATGTAGTATTTTAAATATTCACACTATCCACTACTACCACTTTTGCGCACAATGGCTTGGCATATTCTTCCGCAAATATCACGTGTGTTGGGTCAACTTGGTAAGCTTCCTCTGCAGCCAGATCATCAAACAATAGCAGCAGTGAAACGTCATAAGACCGGTCTATTACACTGCGGTTGGTATCGGCAGGCACGCCAATATGCATGTCGCGGATATGAGTAATAGGAATAAGCGTATTGAGGCCTTCAATAAGTTTGGCCTGGTCATCTTTGTTTTTAAGCCAGAAATGTACGTGATGTACGAAGGTGTTTTTTAGGAACATAGGTGTAATTGATTTTGTTATTGCAATCATACAAAAATTGTATGATTAATGGATGCAACCCGTATAAAGTGATGTTTTTATGGCAAATGCTATGTTACATCAATTCTAAATCAATACTCTAATACCACATGCGGCTTAAAAGTATCAGTTTTAACCTCGGCCTTTAATTCATGCAAAATATTATATAAACCAAAGTTGGTGCGGTTCACATAAATAAAATGTTTTACGCCGCGGGCTTGTTTAAATTCAGGCATTTTGGAAACTTTTTCGCCAAAGCCATACAACTCGTCAAAAAAACCGGCTTTCCCAAAATCAAAATGATCGGTGATATATGGTTTGGCGAACAAGCTGATCATCTGTCTGTACATATTGTAATAAAATTCTATTTGTCCGGGTGAATCATTCTGGTGGATCATACCCAATTGCCTGAAGGCTTTGATAGTTTCTTCCTTATTATCCATTAGCCCTGTTGAGGTGAGCGAAAAGAAAGGATAATAAAAATCCTCGGGCATCTCTTTTATACAACCGAAATCAATGATGCCCAATTTACCTTCGGGTGTGATCATAAAATTACCGGGATGCGGGTCGGCGTGTACGGCACGAAGTTCATGCTGCTGAAAGTTGTAAAAATCCCATAATGCCTGACCGATCTCATTTCGCAGCTTTTGCGATGGTTTGGTTTGTAAAAACTCGCGCAAGTGTTTACCTTCCAGCCAATCCATGGTGATGATACGTTTGCTGGATAGTTCGGGATAGTAAGTAGGGAACACTACATTATCCAGGCCGGCACACGCGGTTGAAAATTCAATAGAACGGCGTACTTCCAGTTCGTAATCGGTTTCTTCCAACAGGCGTTCTTCCACCTCCTTCATATAAATATCAAGTTCCTTCTCACTCATGCCAAGCATGCGGAAAGCAAAAGGCTTTACCAGTTTAAGGTCTGACGAAATAGAATCGCCCACGCCGGGATACTGGATTTTCACTGCCAGCAATTTGCCATTTAGTTCGGCCTGGTGCACCTGGCCTATAGAGGCAGCATTAGACGAACGTACATTGAATTTATCAAATATTTTATCCGGTGTTTTACCAAAGTATTTTTTGAAGGTTTGCACGATCAATGGACCTGAAAGCGGCGGCGCGTTGTACTGCGATTGCGAAAATTTATCGGTATAGGCTTGCGGCAACAAATTCTTGTCCATGCTGAGCATTTGCGCCACCTTGAGTGCGCTGCCTTTTAGTTCGCTTAAAGATTCGTAGATGTCTGATGCATTATCTTCGTTCAATTCAGATTTATCCATACCCGGGTTAAACAATTTCTTGGAGTAATGCTTAATGTAGTTTCCACCTATCTTAAAGCCTGTTTTTACAAACTTGGCTGATCGTTCTACCTTGCTGGTTGGTATGCTATTTTGTTCTTTTGGAGTATGCTCACTCATCTTTTTTTATTCTAATTAAATAATTCAGAAAGTTTATGCGGAGTTAATTCTGCATAATCATTTATCACCAGGTCAACCGGGTGTAGTTCTTCTGATGTATGGGCCGTAGTTATTGCAATAACTTTCATGCCCGCGCTGTTAGCCGCTTTTATCCCTGCCAATGAATCTTCAAATACAATGCATTTTGCAGGGGGCCGGTTCAGTTTTTCGGCTGCTTTTAAAAATATTTGTGGGTTCGGTTTAGGCTTGCTCACCATTGATGAATTTACAATCACATCAAAATCATCACGTATGGGTATTTTATTGAGTATAAAATTAATGTCCTCAACCGTTGCTGATGTCGCCATGGCCATTTTTACGCCGGCCTCTTTTAATTCGGTTAAAAATTTTTCGAGGCCATTTATTGCAACCAGGTGGGGGGCATATATTTGCCTGTAATACTCTTCTTTCTCCTTAAGTAATTCTTTTAAGCCCGCGTCATCATGGTCGCTGCCAAAAAGATCTTTTAAGGTTTCCATGATAGGCACACCACTTATTTTGGTATAATAAGTTTCCTTGCTTAATTCGCCCTTGCCATATTTTTTAAACAGTGCCTGCCAGGACTTAAAATGATAGGGTGTATTATCTATAAGGGTGCCATCCATATCAAAAATAACTGCCCAGTCGGCCTCCTCTAAATCTCCACCAAAGGAAGATATTTCAGCTTCATTTTTTTTAAGGTTCTTCCCCGTTGGAGATGATTGGGCGAGCCCTTTATTAGAAACTGCCAAACCCCATGCTTTCTTTAATGCCGCCGTTTTTTGCTAAAAACTTCCCATATTCAAACAGGTTATCAATGGGAGAGCGCTGGAACAGGTCAAATGTTACATTTACGCCTTTTTCAATTGCTTCGTCAGTTTTTTCAAAACCGGCCGAACTATCCTTTATCCAGAAATGCAATACAAATCCAAATTGCACCCAAAGGGCATCTTTATATCTTTTGCTAAAGAATTTGCGGTCTGAAAGTTCGCCCGATTCTATTCCTTCATTCAATATCTCAACGCAAAAGCTCTCAAAAATATCTTTTAGCTGTGCAAAAACCGGTGGGGTTGTTAAACCACGGGGTTGTTTTTGAAAGCTGTACACCGCAAAACTGCGTTGTTGCTTCAGCAGTTCAAAAAAAGCGTAAAAATAGCTTAGTGCCTTTTCGCGGGCGGTATATTGAGCCCACACTTCCTGTCCTTTTATTTCAACTAAAGTTTTTATGGCAATTTCTGCCCAAATATTTTGTTCAAGAGCCTTGAATGATCCGAAATAATTATAAAATTCGGCTTCGGTCATTTTATTCTTTTTTGCAAAAATGTAAACTGATTTAGGCTCTGTGCCTTCTGTCAGTACATAATCTACATATGCTTTTTGGATGCTTTCAATGGTAGCCATGCTGTTTTTATTGTTAATGATGATAATATAAAATTATGACTTGTGGTTATATTAAATGTCATACTTATCTATAATTAAACGTATGATTATTAATGATGTTTTATGCCCCTTTATTTGGTTTGATCAAATTAAAAAATGTTGGGTTGATGTCAAATAATTATACGGCATTATGCGATAAGCTTAAATTATTGCAAATTTGTGGGTTAATTAGATGCATTAACGTCGCGAATAAATAATTATGAGTGAAAAAACAATATTAGTTTGGTTTAGAAGCGATCTGCGTGTGCACGATAACGAAATATTGTTTGAAGCGATACGGAAAGCCGATAAAATACTGCCTGTATATTGTTTTGACCCATTTTATTTTAAAACGACGGCATTGGGTTTATCAAAAACAGGTAACCTGAGGGCGCGCTTTTTATTGGAATCGGTAGCCGACTTGCGGCAGAATTTACAAAAATTGGGTGGCGAGTTGATTGTAAGGACAGGTAACCCTGCCGAATTAATCCCCCAATTAGCACTGCAATACCAGGTGAACGAGGTGTACCATCACCGGGAAGTGGCTTTTGAAGAAACCGCGATATCAGAAGAAGTTGAAGCGGCACTCTGGAAGATAAAACTCAACCTGAAGCATTTTATCGGGCATACCTTATACCATAAAGAGGACCTGCCTTTTCCTATAAAAGATATCCCGGATAGTTTTACCGTTTTTAAGAAAAAAGTGGAAAGGGACAGTGATGTGCGGCCATGTATTGAAACCCCTGAACATATTATTGTGCCTGAAATTGATGTAGCAGGAAACATTCCTACGCTTACCGAACTGGGTTTGACCGAACCTATTGATGACCAGCGGGCCGCCTTTCATTTTAAAGGTGGTGAAACAACGGCGCTTCAGCAATTGCAGCAATACATTGAGAACCGCGATCAAACTATCGTGCCCAAGGGGGTAAAGCATGGAGCCGGAGCAGATCATTCCTCAAAACTTTCGGCCTGGATATCAATGGGCTGCCTCTCGCAGC
>JAQBOK010000155.1 GCA_028288085.1 Mucilaginibacter sp. | reverse complement strand
TGGAAAACTTTTTGTTCGAGATAAAGGATGGAAACTTAACTATTTCGGCTACGGACCTGCAAACAAGCATGACCACATCCTTAACTGTTGAGGCAAAAGAGAACGGACGTATAGCCATACCGTCGCGTATATTACTGGATACTTTAAAGTCGTTGCCAGAGCAGCCTATAGCTTTTAATATTGATGATACTACCTTCGCTATCGAAATAAACGCAGGTGATGGTAAATATAAGCTGAGTGGCGAGAACGGAGAGGATTTCCCGAAGATACCGGTTGTTGAAAATGCATCATCAGTTAATTTACCGGCATCGGTTTTAGCTGAGGCTATTAACAAAACAATATTCGCGGTAAGTAATGACGAGCTTCGCCCGGCCATGACAGGGGTTTACTGCCAGTTATCTACATCCTTTTTAACTTTTGTAGCTACTGATGCACATAAACTGGTGCGTTATCGCCGTAAAGATGCCAAGGCAGCTAGTACAGCTTCATTTATTTTACCTAAGAAAGCTTTAAATTTACTTAAATCAGCTCTGCCATCTGATGACGTGAATGTTTCGGTGGAGTACAACAGTACGAGCGCATTCTTTAAGTTTGGTAATATTAACCTGGTTTGTCGTTTGATAGATGAGCGTTACCCGGATTACGAAGCAGTTATCCCACAAAATAACCCTAATAAATTAACCATTGATCGCCAGGCATTTTTAGGTTCGCTTAGCCGCGTTGCTATTTATGCCAACAAAACTACCCACCAGGTAAGGTTGAAGATCAACGGCAGTGAATTGAATATATCATCAGAAGATATTGACTTTGCTAACGAGGCCCATGAGCGTTTAAGCTGTCAGTACGATGGCGAGGATATGGAAATCGGCTTTAATGCACGTTTCCTGATAGAAATGTTAAAGAATTTAAGCAGTGAAGAGGTGATGCTGGAAATGTCGACACCTAACCGCGCTGGATTATTGTTACCGCAAAATGGTGATGAGAACGAAGATGTGCTGATGCTGGTAATGCCGGTAATGCTTAATAGTTATGCTTAACCTGCCAGTCGGCAGGCAGGGTTATAAACTTAAATTATAAATCCAAAAAACGAGTCCGGTGTAAAAACCGGACTTTTTTGTTCGGCACAATAACAAAACTGAGTATAAGCAGTTATTATAGCATCTTTGCAAGATATGAGTATTAGGGTATTAGTAATATTGTTTTTTGCTTTAATTATTGGCCTTTCGGCCTGTAAGAAGAATAATGATGCGCCAACTGTTGCCGTATCTTCCGGTCTGAATATTATCAATGCATCAACAGACACTGTAAATTTTTATCTGAACGGAACCAGGCTAAATAACAATTCAAACTTGTACCCTTTATTCTCATCCGGCTATATAGGTGTAATATCCGGCCAGCAAAACTTCCAGGTGAAAAAGATTTTCAATCCCGTTACCAGCATTGTTCAGCCACTTTTTAATATAACAATACCATTAGATACAGGTAGATTTTACTCCTTGTTTATTGCAGGCGAAACAGCGGCACAGGCATTTTCGACCCTGGATGACCTGAGATCTGATACATTAGCCAATACCTGTTTAGTGAGGTTTGTAAATGCGTCAACAGATGCCGGCAGCCTTAATTTATCTATTAATAATACGGTTGTATCCCAAAACATAGCCTTTAAATCGGCCAGTCCATTTGTTCAAATTAAAATTGGCCTTGTGAAGCAATCATTTAAAGTGTTCCAGCCTGGGTCGGTTACACCTCTTGTAAGTGATAGCTTATTATTTTCTGCAGGTAATTCATATACTTTGTACTCGCAGGGAAAAATAAAAGGGACAGGTAATTCAGCATTTACTGTTATATCTATGTTAAACTTTAGTAATTAAGAAATTGTAAGATGAAAGGCAATAATAATGGTTTATCGGTTTTTCTTTTCTTATTTATAGCAGTCTTTTTAATTGCTCCCTTTATTTCATCCTGCGGCAAAACAGGCTCTGTTAGCCCTTCGGCATTAAACGTACAATACCAGATAATAAATCTTAGTCCGGATCTGGGCTCTGTCGATCTGTATATTGATTTCAAAAAGGTAAACGCAAACTCCTATTTTTATCCTTCAGCGTCCGGGTATTTTTATCTTACCTCTATTGATACTCCGTTACAAATAAGGCCCGGCGCGAGTTTAATCTCGGGAACTGTAGTGTCTACCGCCAATCTTTTTAACCTGCGTTATATTTTAAAGCCTAATTTAAAGTATACACTATTCATAACAGGTTTTGCCAAGTCTGATAGTGCGCTTTTTATTACTGATACAGCGGCATTACCTACAATAGGACGCGGGAAAGTAAGGTTTCTTAACGCTTCACTAAATTCGCTGGGCCTTGATATTGTTGCAAATGGAACATCTGCATTTTTAAATCAGCAATACCTTAAAATCTCCCCTTTTAAAGAGTTGCCTGCCGGTAATTACGATTTTCAAATATTTCCCAAAAATTCCCGGGATACCGTTTTGAGGAATATCCAAAACGTAACGATACAGGATGGCAGATTATACACCATATACAGCTATGGCTTACCCGGGCGCACAGATAGTTTGGCTTTTGGCTCCGGCGTAATAACCAATAAGTAATCCGGGTTTTATTTATATTTTTGGCAAAATTTTAAGAAATTGGAAGTACTAAAAAGCCTTATAGACTTTATCCTGCATATTGACAAGCACCTGGCCGATATTATAAGCCAGTATCATGCGCTCACTTACCTGATATTATTTGTGATCATTTTTGCAGAAACCGGATTTGTAATAACCCCGTTCTTGCCTGGTGACTCACTGTTATTCGCTGCCGGAGCGCTAATAGCAGGCGGCAATACCGGCCTGAATATTTATCTTCTTGCTGTTATACTGATTGTGGCAGCTTTTACAGGTAATACCATCAACTACCTTTTGGGCAATTACCTGGGGCACAAAGTTTTTAAACCTGAAAATAAAGTATTAAAGCTCGACTATTACCTGCAAACCAAAGCGTTTTTCGACAAGCATGGAGGTAAGGCAGTTATCTTTAGTCGTTTTATGCCCATTATACGCACTATTGCCCCTTTTGTAGCCGGAGTAGGGCGGATGCCATTTTTAAGGTATAGCCTGTATAATATTATCGGCGGTGCTTCGTGGATAATTGTTTTTCTTTTTGCCGGGTTTTTACTAGGTAATGTGCCATTTTTTAAAGCTCATTTTTCTTTGGTAGGAATAGCAATTATATT
>JAQBOK010000148.1 GCA_028288085.1 Mucilaginibacter sp. | reverse complement strand
GCAAAAGAGCTATTGGCTTATAATGAAATGAACCTTAACGAGATCTCCTATAAGCTGCATTACAGCGGCGTCGCCCATCTGTCTGCCCAGTTCAAAAAAGTCACCGGGCTCACCCCTACCCAGTTCAAAGCCCAGGGCATTCATCTTCGCAAATTCCTGAAGGATGTTTAAGCGATCAATAGGATATAAATCCTGCCCATAAATATATAACATACCCAAGGCCAATACCCCGTAATTTTGTGTCAAAATAAATATCATGACACATATATATAAGATTTCAGGGATGACCTGTACCGGATGCCAAAACACAGTTGAAGGCTTGCTATCCAAAGTTGATGGCGTAAAAAAGGTAAATATTGACCTGGGCAACGGTACTGCCGATATTGAAAAGTCCCGGCATATTTCAACAGAGAATTTAAAAGCAGCTTTAGGCAGTTACCCAAAATACCAATTATCTGAAGAGAGCAAACCCGCAACCTCTTTTTCAACTGATTACGCGGAAGCAAAGGTATCCTGGTTTAAAACCTATAAACCCATACTGCTCATTTTTGCCTATATCCTGGCCATTTCCCTGATCGCTTCGCAATCCGGTGAATATTCCGGACTCGAAAAAGGCATGCGTGTTTTCATGGCGGGGTTCTTTATCATTTTCTCCTTTTTTAAATTACTTGACCTGAACGGGTTTGCAGATAGCTATTCGATGTATGACCTGGCCGCCAAAAAGTTCAGGCCCTGGGGCTACCTGTACCCTTTTGTTGAACTGGGGCTTGGGCTTGCCTACGCCGCCAACTTTCAGCCGGAAATTATTAACTATATCACGTTTGTGGTGATGTCGGTTAGCATCGTTGGGGTATTGCAAAGTGTGCTCAATAGACGCAATATCCAATGTGCCTGTTTAGGGGCCGTATTCAACCTGCCGATGAGCACTGTTACGATCATTGAAGACGCGTTGATGATCGGTATGAGCGTGATGATGGTGATCATGATCCGGTAAAACCGGTTTGCGTTATCCATAAACCGGGGAGTTCACCGCGCAGGCTTCCCGGTTTAAACGCGCTAATAACATTGATCCGTACACTGCCATGTAGCGCATTTCGCATTAGTGATTGCAGCGGCATCCTTCGCAGAAGATACAGCGGAAAGCGCGGCCCGGGAAACCGGGAAATGCCCAGGTATTTTTGATTTGTTTTTTAGCCTGAAATTGCCAGCTTAAAACGGGCATCCCGGTAGCGGGTTTAACATCTCTTTGTCAGGTGTCAAAATTGCCTTGCCTTTGCTAAACGTTACGATCCAGATCGTGTCAAAATCATCGTCCTGCCATAGCAACCGGTCCGTATTAATACCAATATATTCCAGTATTGGTACGATAGCCTGATGTTCCCATACAATTAAAATTGTTCGACGTTCATGCAGCAACGCATTCCCAATCCCCTTGCTATCATTAACATCATAAGCAGAATTTAGTCGGAGATCATATTTAATCGCAAGCGGGGTAACGGTCTGAAGCATACGTAAATGCTTTGTAGGTTCACCTGACTTTACTGAGGGAATATAAATATTATCTGGTTTACCAAACTTCTTAATTAATATCCCCGGTAGTAACATCGAACGGTTAAGGCCCTTACAATTTAAATTATCCCCATCATCAGACTTCTCAGCATGCCGGATAAAAACAAGTTTCAGTCCCTTGTGCTGAGCATTAGCACAACCATGCCCAAACGTCAATAAAAGGAGTATAACATATGCCAGGTAATTTATTTTCATATCAATCAGGCTAAACATTTATTTAAAATAATAACTATTCACCGTTCACTGCATATCCATCAATTTGTTCTTGTTACTAAACTACCCTAAAGCCTGAAATTAAGGGAGATGTAAGGATACCATCCTTCACTGGAATGCCCTGCCAGCACCTGGATAACCGTCAAGCTTGCCGGGACGAAATAAAGACCTCCGCCTGCACCCTGGTGCCATTTATCAGAATGATCATCGCTCACCCATACTCTTCCTGTATCATAAAACCCGGTAATGCCCAATTGTCCCGGTAAAATATACCCGGCTATGTTTGCCAGCCTCAGCCGGAACTGCAGGTTATTGTACACCATATCACGCCCCGCAAACCTGTTTTGCAGATATCCAAGCAGGTTCCCCTGCCCTCCCAGGAACATGGATTGATAAAAAGCCGGGTTGCCTACGCTAATACCCCCGCCGATACGATCCGAAAAAACCAGTACGGCAGCTGAATCTACTTTCTGATACCAGGTAAACTCCGGTTTCAGCTGCCCGAATGAGCGGGCATCGCTATTGACACCGGCATAGCCGGAAAGTTTCAAGTCCAGGTAGTAACCTCCGGCCGGTAATATTTTATTGTCGCGCTTATCGCTGATGAATGTGACAATTCCACCTAAATGCAGTTTATTCCTGTTATAGCTGGCACTGTCATAGGAAGTGATCAGGCCCGGCTGACTGACCGACCGTCCGGCGTTGGCATCCGGGCTCAGGTGATAATACTGAACAGAAGGACCCACGCTCAGCGTAGTGCCTGCACCTGTGTGCCAGCGCAAAGCCGACGATACCTCATAAAGATCAAACCTTGCCCGGTAATAACGATGATAATCGCCGCTTTTATCCAGGTTCGTTGTATTTCCCTGCCCAAAGAAGTTCATGGTATTATCGGGCGCTTCGGCAATGGCATTCAGCGTGATATCCGCTTTGCCGATTGCTGACATCCATTGCCCGTAATAATCGATCCTAAAGGCATTCGTTTTAAAGGAATGGGTAACCATCACCTCCTGCATATTCGAATACGGCAACTGCCGGAAACCATCGTGCCCGGTATAGCGAAAACCGAGACCAAGCAGGAACCCATCGTCACGATTTATATCACCGGTGATCAGCGGCGTCCATACATTGTAAGGGTTGGCACGTACAAATTTTCCGCTGGCGGTATCTTTGGAAACATGTGTCGAAAAATTGCTTTTACCCGCAGGGAAGCTGATGCTATCGGCAAGCCCATAAACCCTCACGCTATGTGACGCTTGCGTAAAATCAAATGATTTAGTACCTGTACTGTCGATGATCCGCAGCCTGATTGGCGAATTCACTGTGCTGACTACCACCCGGTCATTGCCGCCCATGACGTAGATCCTTAATTCTTCTGTAATGGCCGGGAGGTAATTCATGTTCAGGATATCCTCGCCCGGTTTACCTCTTTTACCCAGCTGTTTCACTTCAACATGAAGCCCCATATCCACACCATCCGTTACCGAGATCAATTCATCCTCGTCACTGGTGCGAAGGTCCACGATCCGGCTGATAAACTGGAAATATTGCTCCATGACACGCGGGATATCATCCCTGCGCTGTTTGAATTTTGCCAGCAATTCCTGATGCCGTAATTGATATTCTTCGGGCGGAAGCCTGCGCAGGCCTGCTTCCAGCACTTCATCCGTTTCCGCCTTCACAAATTCGCTGACGATATGCGTGTACTGCGCATGACTAAACTGCGCCGAAGGGTAGCCTGAAAGAAAATTAGACTTGAATAAGGGGGAATACTTAGCGCTGACCACTTTCCCGTTAAAATCGCCCAGAACAGGGTCTACCCATGGTAAAGCGGCGATAGACGGAAATACGCCCTGGATAACATGCAAAGCCTGGTCCCGGTCACGGGGCACGGCAGTATAGACCTTATCTTTCCCAACCATCCTTGCCGTCCACCGCCACTGATCTTCGTGGCGGTCCCAGTCCCCGATCAACAGGTCCAGCAACCTGGCCCGAAGGAACTCATCCCCGTCAATTTTATTATTATGATCGGCATTCAGGTCTCTCAGCAGCTTGATCGTGCTTTCCGATGGCCCTGTCGGCTCGCGTTCTTCCAATAATACCACGCGCCCGGCGAAGTCACGGCCAAACGTACCCAGAGAAGAATCAGGAGCGAGCACCCCTATTATCGGGTTGGCGTGCGGAACCCCTCCGGCCTCTGCTAATGGCGGAACGATCAATGCAGAATAGGGATGCTGCCCGCTATATTCATCATCCACCCAATCGACGGCGAAGGTTCCTCTTAAATTTACAGGCACCAGTTTATCCGGTATTTTTTCCACGCTGCGCAGCACCCATTCTTTTCCTGTCCTGTCCTGCATGCGGATCGATTTTGTCTCCATTCCGCCGCCATATTTCAACGGGCTTAGACCACCGTAAACCTGCGATACCCTGATCAACGGCAACTTTACTTCTGTCGCCCATTCATTCCGGAAATTCTTCCCGAACAGCCACTTATGAAAGCCATTCACCTGGTTATAGGAAGCATGTATGGTAATTTTAACGCTGTCTGGAAAGTTGTAACGCGGCCGGACGCCATCGGCTGTGCTTTGTCCATAAGCACAGATCAACCGCGTTGTCAGTGCAAAGAGGAAGAGTAGTTTCTTATTCATGATCTTTAGGTTTTAATTCATAAGGTTTAAAAATGCGGCGCGTCAGCCAATGACTTACATAGCCGCTACCAATACCAATGACTGCACCACCCAGCACGTCCGAGGGATAATGTTTACCCAGGTACAAACGGGAATAGCCTACCGAACCGGCCCATAAATACGCGGGTATGATGACATACCATTTCGGGTATTCCAGAGCCAGCGAGGTGGCGGTGCTGAAGGCCAGTGTTTCGTGACCTGATGGAAAGGATTTACCGTGTATTGGAGAACTGACAAATATTTCACCCGGATACCGGTCTGCAGGCCGTGTCCGGTTGATACTTATCTTCAGCGCTTCAGATGCCAGCGTGCTAATGCCATAATTCAGAAATAATTCAAAGGCATGTTGCCTGGCCTGAACATTGTCCCCTTCAATACCATAGATCAGCGTTCCAAAGCCCACACCAGCTGAAAAATAATAGGTTGATGCACTCGTAGCCCTCCAAAATTGTGAAGTAGGATGGGTTGGATTAATGCTTTTCAAAACAGCTACATCCCAATTTTGGGCATATCCTTTTGTCGGTATACTCAACACTAAAAAAAGTAAGACCAGGTTTGGAAAAAATTTTGCCATGATGGATTATTGTTTATGACTGATCTGTTCAGGGGGTTGGCGCCGGATTTTTTATAATAGCGGACGGGTGGTGAAAAATGAAAGCGATGACAAAAGCTGCTATCGAGATGATCAGGCCAAATAAAAACACATTATAGGCCTTCCGCAAAAATCCATATTTTCTGCCCAGGACGCTGCCATGCCAATGGGCATCCCTGATCAATGTTTGGTAAAGAAAAACCCGGTCTGCAATCACCGCTTCCATACCTTTTATATATTCGTCCACGGTCATTTTATGGAAGTTTCCAAAATAGATCAGGTTGACTTCTTTAAGTTCAAGGCTTGCGTCGGTGAATGTACCCCCGTCTATTTTAGGTCGTGTGGCCAGTATCGAGAAGACCGTAGACAGGAAGCTGGTGAATAACAGGATAAAGGTGGGCCAGGTTAAAAATGGGCTTTCCGCCAATTTCCTGATCAGCACGCTAACAATAATGGACATAATGATCGAGTTTACGGTAATCAAAATATGAGCTTTGTTGTCAGCAAGCGTGAACATGCGCTGATTATTTGAGGCAGCTATCCTAAACAATGTTTCAATTCCCTTTTCTGATCCCGGTTCTGACTTTGGATGTTCCTTTATTGTTTTTTTGGCAGGATGGCCGTCCATTTGAAGTGCTGCATTTTTCCTGTCGGCAAGCTTGGTCTTCAGTTTCGCCAGATTAATTTCTTTTTTTGGATTGAGTTCCTTACGGCCGTAGGGGGTAAAAAAATGGTGCGATTCAAAAAACGCGATGGTATCGCTTATCCAGGTTTCAGGATTGATTTCCGACTGGCCGATGAACTGTTCCTCCTTTCTGAGCAATTCATTTTTAACAAGGAAAGAGTTTTTCGATAAATAATAAAAATAAGCGTCAATGATGATTTCTTCGAGTGTTCCTGCCGGTCCTTGATTTAGCCGGGTGGCCATGATCAGGTTGGTTACTCGCCTGACCATCGTTTCGGGCTGGCCTTCATGTTCAAGAAAAACCCGGGCCAGCTTTGCCGAATTTTGTTTGGACTCGCGGGGGTTTTCCAGATAGCCAATGTCGTGGAACCAGGCAGCAATTTGCAGCAGGTAAAGTTCCTTGCTCAACACTTTGGTATGGGCGGAAATCCTTTTCACCGCCTTGACGACAGAACTGGTATGCTCCAGGTTATGAAAGCAAATGCCGGGAACAGCATGTTCTTCAAACC
>JAQBOK010000301.1 GCA_028288085.1 Mucilaginibacter sp. | reverse complement strand
CATGAGCAAGATCAAATCCAGCATAAGCTCCGGCAATGTGAGCCGCGTCAGCAATCGCTTCCATATCAAAAAGCTGACCGGTATAATAATTCACGCCTCCAAAAAGCACCAATGCCAGTTCGTTTGCATTTTGTTCAATCGCTGAAAGAATATCTTCAGTCCTTAAAGTGAACTCCCCTTCGCGCGGAAATAGTTCAATGATCGCGTCCGAAGATTCAAATCCATGAAAAATTACCTGGCTTTCCACTGCGTATTGATCTGACGGAAATGCGCCGCCTTCCATTAATATTTTATATCTTTTACTTGTTGGTTGATAGAAGCTTACAAGCAATAAGTGAAGATTTACTGTAAGTGAATTCATCACAGTAATTTCTTCCATTTTAGCTCCCGTTAAGCTGACCAAAGGCTTTTTCAATTGATGATGAAATTCTAACCACGGATCGTCCCCCTGGAACCAACCTTCAACGGCCAGGTCCTTCCAGCTGTTTAGTTGGGCATCAATATATTTTTTAGTAGAGACAGGTTGAAGCCCTAAAGAATTACCACACAGATATATGGCATCACGGCCTTCGTGTTTAGGTATTAAAAAATCGTTACGGAAATGTTTTAGCTCATCCCGCGCATCGAGGTTTTCGGCAAATTTTAATGTGTTCTGGTAAATCATTAGCCAATATTACAAAATTGCATAGACCTATTACAATGCGGCGACATAATGCATTGTGTCTTAGAATTTATTTATTGGGCTTACTAACGTAAATATTGCCTTTTACATAAAAGCGGTAAGGCAACAAGGCATCTTGCCCGGCATAGGCCACCCCAATGCGCGGAACGGTGGCAATCTGATCATCGCTAAAAACCAAGCCCCTATCCTCTATCCAAAGTGTATCGCTTTGCAAGCTAATGCCATTTATTTTGCGCGATATTCCTAAAGCTTGTGCAACAGATCCCGGCCCCGAAGTAATATTTGGTTTAACAATTGGCATATTCCGGCGGCCTTGCATTACATCAATTCCTGTAGTCGGCTCAATAGCGCGTATCAATATGGCGTGTGGCTGACCTTCAACAGAAGTAACCACATTGAACATTTCATGAATGCCATAGCACAAATAGACATAAGCAATTCCGCCTTCCCCAAACATGATTTGGGTACGGGGCGTCATACGATTCCCGAAAGCGTGGGATGCCTTATCAACAACACCATTATAAGCCTCTGTTTCAACTATATATCCACCAGTGGTTACACCATCAATACAAGTAAATAAATACTTTCCCAGTAGGCTTTTGCTGATGGCTACTACGTTGGAACTGAGATAAAATGAATGTGGTAATTTCAATTTTTCAATATATTTTTCAACCATGTACTGATCTCTTTTGCCTTGTTAAAAATCATAATATGGGTGCCGCCTTTTACTATAATTGCCCCATTGATCTTTTTATATGGAAATACGCGGTCTTTATCGCCGGTAATATGATAAACATTTTTGGGTATGGTTTGATTATCCCAGCTCAAAATGGCCTCAATAGCCCATTTCATAAAAACCGGCGATGTGTTTTTCAGCATACTGGTAAAAAGTTGCTGGTCGTTTTCAGACATCCCACCAAAGGCGTATTCAATTACAAACTCAAGTGAAGTTAATTTTTTTGTTGGAATAAGATGATGAAGCCGCGTTATCCGAAAAAAATTAAAATACCATGGAGCCTCATTGACTGACTTTATACTCGAAATAAGAATGACTTTATTCAAAGTGATTCTTTTAGCAATCTCAATAGCGACCATCCCACCTAACGAATTACCGATAACAATAGATTGGGTAGGTATTTGATATTGGTCAATAAGCTTTTGAGCGTAAGAAGATAAGGTATCATCTTTGGCAGGGTCAATCCAGTTGATATCCACAACATCATGGTTAGCTAAATCAATATTTTTGTAGATCCTGCAATCAGCCCCCAGCCCGGGTATAAGGAATAACTTACCCATTTAAAATTGCAACAGTTTAACAATCTGTTCCAGGTATTTTGCATCGGTTTGATCAAACCAGTTCAATTCCTCGCTATCCACATCCAGCACACCAACAACTTCGCCATTCTGTATCATGGGAAGGACTATCTCAGAGCGCGAAAGCGAACTGCAGGCTATATGGCCCGGGAAAGCCTCCACATCAGCTACGATCAAAGTTTTTGCCTGTTCCCATGCCGCACCGCAAACGCCTCTGCCTTTAGCTATTCGCGTACAGGCCACAGGTCCCTGAAAAGGGCCTAAAACGAGTTCATTGTCTTTCACCAAGTAAAAGCCCACCCAAAACCACTTAAACTGTTCCTTTAACGCGGCACTTATATTTGCCAGGTTAGCAACCAAATCGCGTTCTCCAAAAATCAACGCTTCAATTTGCGGGATAAGGGATTGGTATCGCTCCTCTTTATCGGTTGAACGGGTAATTGTCAAATCTTCGGCCATGCAACAAATGTAATTAAGCAGCTTTAAAATAAAATAACCCAAATCTCATATTTAATCTTTTATTTAGTTGTGATTTGGAACTTTGTAAAAAACAAACTCCTTAAGGAGATTAAATTAATAGTTATGAGAATTATTGCAGAATTGCCACACCCGGAATTTAAAATATCAATACTAAACATGAACCAAAAGTTTATAGTGAAGATAGAGCAGGGAACTTTGGAACAAAGTTATAAGATGGCCGAAGTGGACCTAACCGATGGCATTAACAGCATATTTGAATTGCTCGACGAAGCATTTTTAAAGACTGTTTCGACCAGATTTGCTGAAATGCGTAAGGACTATCAAGACGCCTATTTTAGGTACAACTATTAAAGCATATAATCATCATAACCAATTAATAAATAGACAATTATATTTTTTTCACATACCAAACAGAATATAATTTGGTAAAACACGAATGGGTTCTTCACTTCCATTTACCTTAGTTAAAGATATACTTTACTAGAGTAAATTTAACTAATTGATTAATAATAATTTAATGATAGAAACAAAATAATATTCTGTCGATAAAAAGCCATATTAAACATGAAATTTTTCAATATACAGGTACCTGAACAGGCAATTGGAACAATATTGCAAACCAAAATAGATCTTAAAACCAAGCCCCCAGGCGCCTTAGGAAAACTAGAATCATTAGCCAAACAGATCGGCACCATTCAACAAAGTCTTAGCCCCGTTTTAACACAAGCAACTGTAGTTGTGTTTGCTGGAGACCATGGTCTTGTGCAGGAAGGAATAACACCCTATCCCCAGGAGGTTACTTATCAAATGGTAATGAATTTTTTGAATGACGGAGCAGCGATCAACGTTTTCGCCAGGCAAAATGGGTTAAAAGTTAAAGTGGTAGACGCAGGTGTAAATCATGATTTTGGCAATACTAAAAATCTGCTGAATTACAAGGTAAATAAAGGTACGCGAAACTGCCTGAAAGAAACTGCTATGACAATTGATGAACTAGCAGAATGTATAAAAAAAGGCGCGGTAATTGTTAATGAATTATACAAAACTGGTTGTAACTGTATAGCTTTCGGTGAAATGGGTATAGGTAATACCTCATCGGCGTCTTTGTTGATGCATTATTTTACAGGTATTGACCTTGCCACGTGTACTGGCAGGGGTACCGGTCTTGATGATGCCGGCTTAAACAAAAAGATAGGCATATTGCAGGAGGTAGTAACCCACCACGGCAATCTTGACAGTTGGGAGAAAATTATGCAGGCGTTTTCCGGTTATGAAATAGCTATGATGACTGGCGCTATGTTACAGGCCGCAGAAAATAAAATGGTGATTTTACTTGACGGTTTTATAGCAAGCACAGCTTACCTTGCAGCCTTTAAACTTTATCCTGAAATTGAAAATTACATTATTGCCTGCCATCAATCAGATGAAAAAGGGCACCGGCTATTGTTGGAATATCTGAGCCTTTCCCCGCTTTTGAATTTAGCAATGCGCTTAGGCGAGGGAACAGGCGCTGCGGTTGCATATCCTTTAGTAAGTGCCGCGGTTAATTTTCTAAACGAAATGGCTAGTTTTGAATCGGCAGGAATTAGCAATAAGGAATAATGAAAAGAGAAATAAAAATATTCTTCACTGCATTGATGTTTTTCACCCGGATACCCTGCCCAAAATGGGTTGATCATTCGGCAGAATATCTCAATAAATCCTCCAAATACTTTCCGGTAGTAGGCATAATTGTTGGATCAATAAGCGCACTTGTATATTGGCTTTTCCAATCGATCTTCCCTGCTGATATTGCGTTAATATTTAGCATGATCGCGTCTATACTTACCACAGGCGCGTTTCATGAAGATGGTTTTGCTGATGTTTGTGATGGCTTTGGTGGTGGCTGGACAAAAGAAAAGATATTGCTTATTATGAAAGACTCGCGCCTGGGAACCTTCGGCGTGGTTGGAATTGGGCTTATTTTGCTTTTAAAATGGTCCTCATTAAAATATTTCCCTGTAAATACATTGGTGAT
Source organism: Mucilaginibacter sp. (assembly GCA_028288085.1). Classification (GTDB taxonomy): domain Bacteria; phylum Bacteroidota; class Bacteroidia; order Sphingobacteriales; family Sphingobacteriaceae; genus Mucilaginibacter. Next base: position 12,479 of record JAQBOK010000301.1, on the reverse strand, counting down.
AGCATTAATAAGCGGACATGCTATAAGTCGCTTAAATGCGGTTTCATTAATATACACCGATCAATACGCAAGGGATGATGATACCAGCAAATCAAAACCACTTGCAACTAAAATGAGTACACGAGAATTAATCTTTTCGGTTATATTTGGCCTGGCACCTTTAGCTTTATTTGCAAATTTTAATGTATTACTGGCATTATTACCCATGCTGCTTTTACGATGGTATTTTTCTGGATATTTTAAGAAATGGATCGGCGGGTATACCGGAGACTGCCTTGGAGCTTTACAGCAGGTTTCAGAAGTGATTTTTTATTTAAGTCTATTATTGATCTTTAAATATACCGGCTAATGGAGATTTATTTGGTCAGACATAGTCCTGTTAATAATCCTCAAAAGCTATGTTATGGGCAATCAGACATTGAACTGGCGGATGATTGGGAAGCGCATTTTGCTTCTTTACAAAAAAGTTTAGCTCCCCATTTGTCTGCCGCCTTATTTTATTCGAGTCCATATCAACGATGTACCCAACTGGCAGGCTTTTTATCAGGCAACCACTTTCAAACGGATTCCCGACTTTCAGAAATGCATTTTGGCGATTGGGAACAATGCGCATGGACTGCTATAGACCAGCAAGTTTTAAATGCATGGATGGCAAATTTTGTAGATTACCAGGTGCCAGGGGGCGAAAGTTTTGAAACAATGCACAAACGCTGCATTCAATTTTGGGACGAATTACTTAACAACATATCCGGAGATAAGTTTATTATCGTTACGCATGCCGGTGTGATCCGGTCGCTACTGGCCCACGTATTGCAGATTCCGCTGAAAAACATATTTCAAATAGAGGTTGATTTTTGCTCCATCACAAAAATAACAGTGGCCAAGCAACATGGCTGCTACCAAACTGTCAATTACATTAACCGGTAGGCAACAGATCGCAGTACCAAAAACCAGAAGGGCCTTTTACCGGGAAGGATGAAAAACAGGTATCATCGGCGTTCTTTGGTGCTGCGTATTCCTTAAAAACCTTTTCTCCTGTTTGGTAGTTAATGGGAGATGAAAAAATGGGGCCCTTAAATACAAAGGTATGGAACTCTCCATTTTCACCGCATACATCTACATTAGCAGGTAACTCCCGGATCAGTTCGTTTGTGATCTCCTTACCTACAAAATACTCCAGACGTGATTGCGTGCAGGCAATTACAGTACCAAAACCTAAACCCAAAAACTCATCGATCAACTCGTGCGAATCGCGCTTCCAAAGCGGATAAATACCCTTCATCTCAACTTCTGCAAGGCGGTCATCACGGTATTTTTTAAGGTCTTCTAAAAATATATCCCCAAAAACAGCATGGGTTATTCCTTCATCTCTGAATTTTTCCATGTGGAAACGCATAGCATCATCATATTCGGTCATACCAGGCATTTCGGGCAGCCTGATCTCATAAAGAGGAATACCGATGCGTTCTGCCTGCATAACGAGCAACTCTTCCCTTACACCATGCATAGAAATACGATTGAGCGAATCGTTTACAGTTGTTACTAAATATTTAATTTCAATATCAGGATTTTGAAGACAATGATATAATGCAAGGGCACTATCCTTTCCTCCACTCCAGTTAAAAATGCACTTTAGTTTTTCAGGCATCCCGCTTAGGTTTAAAAGCTTAGTTTAATAAGTATCATTAAATATCAACTCTGTTATTTGCTTTCTGGTTTCCCATTTCAAGACTTCTAATTCAGGTTGTTTAAGAAATTGGCTTGTATAACCCAGGCAAAAGTAGCCTACCAGTTTGTTTTTCTCTGGCGCTTTTAAAATTTGTTTGACTTTTACCGGATCGATTATACTAACCCAACCCATGCCAATATTTAGCGCCCGTGCCATCAGCCACATGTTTTGAATAGCACATACCACACTATACAATCCAACTTCGGGCATAGAAGTTTGCCCTAAAACTGGCTTTTCATTATCAGAATAAAAGATGGCAATATTCAGCGGAGCCTCAAAAATACCTTCCAATTTTAAGCTATTGTATTCCTTTTGCTTTGCATCTTTAAATAGAATTGAAGCTTTTTCGTTTTCCTGGTTAAAACTATCCTTTATTTGTTGCCTGATTTCTTTATTCTTTACCAGAACGAATTCCCAAGGTTGTGAAAACCCAACAGATGGCGCATTTACAGCGGCAAAAAGAATCTGGCTTATCTTTTCATCCTCTACTGGCCGCTCTAAAAACCGGTTCCCCCTTACATCACGTCTATTTACCATAATATCCAACAAAAGATCTGCCTCTTCTTGCTTAAATAGTCTTTCGCTTACCGTTTCCATCTTTTAATTTGATTTTAATAAACTTTCAACCAATCCCGGCACGCCAACCGTCGCCTTTTCTTCTATTTTGATCATAGGCCCAAGACCATAAACCGCAGGAATTTTAGGGTCCACAATGTATTTTGGAACATCCTTAGCCACCAAATTGATCAAACCCGCAGCAGGATAAACTGCTAATGACGAACCTATCAGCATAAAGATATCCGCCTTAGAACAGATCTCTGCAGCCTTTTCAATCATTGGCACAGCTTCTCCAAACCAAACTACATGTGCCCTTAACTGCGAACCCAACTCACATAATTCACCCATTTTTAATTCCCATCCATCAATCGGATAAGTGAGGTTGGGGTCCTTACTAGATTGCGAGCGGGTAATGATGCCATGTAAATGCACTACTTCAGTTGAACCAGCCCTTTCGTGCAGGTCATCTATATTTTGGGTGATAATGGTTACTTTGTATTTTTTTTCAAGTTTTGCTAAAGCATAATGCGCAGCATTGGGTTTTGCTTCCAAAACAGATTTTCTGCGCAAATTATAAAAGTCCTGTACAAGGGCTGGGTTCCAGTCCCATGCTTCTGGTGTGGCTACGTCGGCAATGTTGTAGCCCTCCCAAAGGCCGTCGCTGTCCCTGAAGGTCCTTAAACCACTTTCAGCGCTTATGCCGGCCCCGGTTAAAACGACAACATTATCCATTATTTTAAGTTTAATGGCAATCCCGATACCATAAAGATAGCCCTGTCAGCTTTTTGGGCAATATGCTGATTTATCCAGCCTTGCAGGTCGGCAAATTTTCGTCCGATCTCGGTATCTGCATGCATGCCCATGCCAATTTCGTTTGAAATAATGATCCAGCTTGCCTCCATCATCGTAAGTTTATCAAACTCCGTTTTGATCTGCTTAAGGGTTTCATCAACATCATATTTCGTATCAGAGAAAAAATTGGTAAGCCATAAGGTAACACAATCCAATACAATTACCCTGCCTTGTAAATCAAGCTTTGATGGATATTTTTCTTCTTCTATATTTTGCCACCGTTCATCGCGATCCTGCTGATGCCGTTTGATCCGTTGTTCAAAATCAGCATCCCACTTGCGGGCTGTAGCCAGGTAAACCGGGGTATTACTCAAACTCAGGGCTAATTGCTGGGCATAACTGCTTTTACCCGATCGGGTACCACCCGTTATATAATATATCATAAAAATCGACCTATAAAAAAAGCGACCTGCCTATGACGGATCGCTTTTATTTTTTATTCAATTTATTTAAACAGCTATTTCTTTGCCAACACGCAATACTTCAAATTTACTTTTAGCTAATTCGAAGCCGCCGAACAATACTGCTCCATAAATAAGATTCCCTAAAAGCATACTTTTTTCGAAAGGGATAGCGGCTATCAAAGACTCACCATATCCATAAAAGCTTCTGGCATACATAGTACCTTGTAACCAGGGATCAATATCGGTAATTAACCAATGTACCAAAACGGCTCCAAGTGAGCCTAATACTACATTGGCAACATTAACTTTTTTAATGTAAGTACCAATAAACACCATAATAGCAAAGCTGGCATAAACTGGTAAAGCACCGCTGTAAAAAAGCATAAACTTGCCAAAATAAATATAATCTAAAGCAATATCACTTATAAAAAGAGCGAATAAAGGGACAAGATATGCTTTCCATTTATCTGAGAAATAAGCACCGCCAAAAAGAGCCATTGCTCCTACTGGTGTAAAGTTGCCCCAACCTGTTAGATGGTTAATATTAATTAAACGGGCTGCACTGGCTATTATGATCATTAAGATCAATATGCTGTTCCTGAGGTTTATTTTTTGTAGCGACATAATGATTATTATAAGGTAAAATTACTTAATTCTTAATGAATATTAAAACTTAATCCGGCATTAAAATTTGTACCCAATGCGGTATAACCGTACAATTCAGCATATTTTTCGTTAAAAATATTTTTGACATCAATAAATATTTTTAACTGCTTATTTAGAAATGCATATTCGGCATAAGCATCAACTAAATTATAGCTTTTTAAGCTTTGCAACTCGTTACCAAATGTGTTTGAATTATAGAACAGATCAGTGCGCTGACCGTAGTTGCGATAATTAACACTGATATATAATTTTTTTGTTGCCTTAACTCCCGCAAATGCTCCAAAGGTGTTTTTCGGTACCCGGTAAAGGTAATTTTGAACAACCGGTTTCCCCGAAGTATCTTTAGTAATGCTTTGTGCATTAATATAGGTATAATATAGGCTTAAGGTTAATTTCCCCAAGTTAAGTGATGGTTCAATTTCAATACCTTTAACATTTTGTTTATCCTGGTTTAAATAGCCTTGCGGATATAAATAAATAATAGCCTCAGAGATATTACGTTTATAGGCCACAACACGCAGCTTAAAAGCATCATCAAACAGTTTAGTACTTACTCCGGCCTCGTAGCTATGGGAGCGCTCTGGTTTCAGATTAGGGTTTGGGCCGTACTGGCCAAATAAAGCACTAAGATCTGGCGCTTTAAATGAAGTTGATATCGTGCCAAATAGTTTCAATTTGTCGTTTTTCAACACGTTGAATGATGGTGTTACAGAATATGTCCAGTTATTACCATATTTACTTTGGTGGTTGTACCTTCCCCCTGCCTCTAAATTAAATATGGAATCAATGTTACTTAAAAATACAGACGTGTAAGCTCCTAAAAGGTTGGCAGATGAATCTACTTTTGATTTTCCGCTAGCGTTCATTTGCGAGTAACGATTATCAACCCCGGCCAATATTTTAATATGATCGCCTATTTGATGATTAAAGTAAAAATCGGCAAAGTTTAACCGGCCAACAAAAGGCGATGAGCCGAAAGCATCATTATAAACCCTGTTCGTATTCTCATAACTATAGTTCAAATTAAAAGAGCCCTTATCCAACCTGTAAACCGCGTTAGTACCTACATTCAGATGCTTACTTGTAAAGGAGTTATTGGCATCTGTAAAGCCACCGTCATCATATTTATAATTGCCATATAAATACCTGATAAACGGGTTCACGTTAAAACGATCGGAGAATTTAATGCTAAATTGAGCATTTACAGCGTCCTGGTTATATCCATCTTTGTCATAAGGCTTTGTAGCAGTATCTGGTCGCGCTGCTTCAGAAACCCCATCACTGCGTTCATGAGAGTAGATTATATTGTAGCTTAGATTTTTTAATTGAGCATTCAGACCCAAACTTCCTTTTAGTGTTCCGTAGCTTCCGGCCGTTGCTATTCCATTGATTGAAGGAGATGATGTTGCATTTTTTTTAGTGACGATATTAATTACTCCGGCTACAGCATCTGAACCATACAAGGTGGACTGTCCGCCTTTTAAAATTTCAATATGGTCAATTTGGTCAATTGATAGCAGTCTTATATCAAACGCTCCACCCAGGCCTGAAGGATCGCTCACCAACACGCCATCTAATAAAATCAAGGTGTATTTGTTATCAGCTCCCCGTAAAAAAATATCCTTATTTAAACCAGGGTTACTGCCTGCGCCATTTACAATGATACCGGCCTGTTCACCTAATAATTCAGCAACGTTTTTACCTGAACTGCGTTCAAGTTGCTCCCTTGTAATAATAGTAACTGTTTTACCAATTTGCGATTGTTTTTGATCAACTTTTGTAGCACTGACGACTACATCTTTTAGTGCCCGGGTAGTGTCCTGGGCATTGGCGGCAATGCTAAGCAAAGCCAATTGTGCAAACCCCAGGCCTACAGCAATTCTGACATAATTTTTTTTCATGTTGTTGTGAGTTTAAACCCACAGCATAAAGAAATGGAAAGTTTGGAATGGAAACAGTAATAGACAAGTTTCACATTCAAGCTTCAATCCCCGAAAGCTATGAATAATATTTATGCTCTGGCAGGTCTTCTGACTTACTCCCCTTTCGTCCGGCCTTCCCGATCGCATAAATGCTAACAGTGGCAATGATTGGACGACGGTTATGGAGCTTACAGCTGCGGGACAGTTCAGGATTATACACCTGATTCCCTTTTAATTCTTTATGGCATTACCCGTAAAGAAACCTAAAGCGTTGCAAAAGTAGGTTAAGTATTTCATAAACGCAAGTGCTGTTTATTTAGTTGATTGAGTTGATAGAATTAAATTGGCTTGGCCACTGATTGAAATTTATAGAATGATTCTACGGATTTACAATTTAATCAACCTGCTCCAACTTAATCAACCAATCAATTATCTTTACAAATCATGAAACTTTATTTTACCGGCTTTTTAGTGATCTTCTCTCTATCGACTATGGCGCAACAGCCGGATACCATCTTTCTGAAAAATCTACTGCAATCGCACCCTGAACTATTTGCAGGCATATTGAAGCACCCCACACAAAACGAAGTGCAGATTCTGTACACGCAAATTGACAGGGACGCAAACAATGTACCTCATTTTAAATCTTTTAGTTACAGGCTTAATGCCAATCATTATTTTTATCCTGCAAGCACTGTAAAACTGCCTACAGCCATATTTGCTCTCGAAAAATTGAACAAACTAAACATTAAAGGGCTGGATACAAAAGCCACTATGATAACTGACAGCGCCTTTACCGGACAAACAAAGGTAAAAAAGGATTCGACCTCAAAGAATGGGCTACCAAGCATTGACAACTATATCAAGAAAATTTTATTGGTGAGCGATAATGATGCCTACAACCGTCTTTATGAGTTTGTAGGCCGCGAAGAGATCAATGAAAAATTAAAAAAATATGATTTAAACGGCACACGTATTATCGGCCGGCTGGCTATTGGTGATAAAGACGAAAGCACCAGGAATACCAACCCGATTGATTTTTATAAAAACAATAAACTAGTTTACCACAAACCACCATTGTATGATGGAAAAGACTACCCCATGCACCCGGAAAACATGCTACAGGGTAAAGGCTATTTGGATAAGAACAATAAATTAGTGATGGCACCCTTTGATTTTTCACACAACAATATCTACCCGCTTGCCGATCAGCAAATGGTATTAAAGCGTTTGCTTTTTCCAGAAACTTTCTCAAAAGAACAGCAATACAGCCTGACGGATGAGCAATATCGTTTCATCTATCATTATATGAGCATGTTCCCTACCGAAAGCAGGCATCCGGCCTATAATCAACCCGAATATTATCCTGCATATTGTAAGTGGTTGTTTTATGGTGGCGATAGTTTGGCGGTGATCAACCCTAATGTCAGGATCTTTGACAAGATCGGCGATTCTTATGGTTATGATGTAGACAATGCCTACATCGTCGATTTTAAAAACAAGGTGGAATTTATATTATCAGCGGTGGTACAATCCAACGAAGATGGCATTTATAATGATAATAAGTATGAATATAAAACTGTATGCCTGCCATTCATGAAGAATTTGGGGCAAGTGATCTATCAATATGAGTTAAAGAGAAAAAGGGAATATTTGCCTGATTTGAAGAAGTTTAAGTTTAGATATTGAATTAATTTAATCCTAAATGGAATTAGTTTACTAAGAAACTGCGAAACACTTCACTTCCAACAACACCTGCAATATCATTTTAAACTTTAATAACAATAGTATCCTGATCTTTCAATAATTGCAGGCGCCCTTTAAGCAGAGTTGGCTCAGTTCCTTTTAAAAACCGGCTGATCTCATTAAGGTTTGTTTTGCAGCAAACCCATTCGACATTATTACCACGATAAACAATCAGCCTGATCCTTTTATTGTCAATCTCTGCTCCTAAAGTGAAATCGTTATCAAGTTTTAATGTTGCCATTACATATGAATTTTAGGTAACACTAAAATAGTTATAAAATAAAAAAGACCCGCATAATGCAGGTCTTTTTCAATATCTGATGGGTCTTTTACTTTACAGCGTCAATAATCGCTTTAAAAGCATCCGGGTGATTCATCGCCAAATCAGCCAAAACCTTACGGTTTAAACCAATTTCTTTAGCGGCTAACTTACCTATTAATTGTGAGTAAGAAATTCCGTGTTGACGGGCACCTGCGTTGATACGTTGTATCCATAAAGCCCTGAATTCTCTTTTCTTAGTTTTACGGTCGCGGTAAGCATACTGTAAACCTTTTTCAACTGTGTTTTTTGCAACGGTATAAACCTTGCTGCGTGAACCATAGTAACCTTTGGCGAGGTCCATCACCCTTTTCCGGCGTCTTCTCGACGCGACTGCGTTAACTGAACGTGGCATTTTTTTGTCTTTTTGGTAGTGAGTGCCCCCTACGGGATCTTATAAACTCTAATACCTGGTTAAAAAATTTGTTAATTACTTCCCGATACAAAGCATACGTTTTACGTTACCCATATCCGCATCAGATACTAAACTGGTGTGCGTAAGGTTACGTTTACGTTTGGTCGACATCTTAGTTAAGATGTGGCTTTTGTATGCGTTCTTTCTTGCAATTTTACCGGTTCCAGTAAGCTTAAAACGCTTTTTTGCACTGGAATTGGTTTTCATTTTTGGCATAACTATTATTTATTTGTTTTTAGATGTTTACGTTATCTCAACGTTTTATTTTCATTTGTACATTTGCCTATACCAACATCTATACATTATTTACTCTATTATAGCACATCTGCACGTTCGCAAATCAGAACATTACTTCTTAGCTCCTTTTGAGGCTACGGTCAAAAACATCCGTTTCCCTTCCAGTTTCGGCAACTGTTCTACCTTACCAACTTCCTCCAAAGCTTGCGCAAAACGAAGCAGCAATATTTCACCCTGCTCTTTATAAACGATAGCTCTTCCTTTAAAGTGAACGTAAGCCCTCACCTTTTCTCCCGCTTCAAGAAATTTGATGGCATGCTTTAATTTAAATTCAAAGTCATGATCATCGGTATTCGGCCCGAAACGGATCTCCTTAATAACGGTTTGCTTGGCGTTACTTTTTATCTCCTTCAGTTTCTTCTTCTGTTCGTAAATAAACTTATTATAGTCTATTACCTTACAAACAGGCGGAACCGCGTTTGGAGAAATTTCAACAAGGTCAAGTTCCTGTTCCTGTGCAATAGCTAAAGCATCTTTTAAACTATAGATGCCCTGTTCTACGTTGTCGCCAGTTAAGCGTACTTCGGGGGCCCTGATGAACTCATTAATGTTGTGTTCGGCTTCCTTTTTCTTAAAGGGAGGCCTTGGTCCTCTGTTAAAATTGGGTTTGTTTAATGCCAAGTTATACTGTTATTTCTTTTATTATTTGTTGTTTAAAGTCTTCAATCGTCATGCTGCCTAAATCACCCTGCCCATGCTTGCGAACTGAAACTAGGCCTTCGGCCGCTTCCTTTTCGCCTACAATCAGCATATAAGGGATTTTTTTGACTTCAGCATCACGGATTTTACGCCCGATCTTCTCATCCCTGAAATCAATAAGCCCGCAAATATCCGAATCTTTTAACGATTCTGAAAGTTTTTTTGCATAATCTTCATATTTTTCAGAGATAGGCAAGATAATAAATTGCTCCGGCGAAAGCCATAGTGGAAAATTACCTGCGCAATGCTCTATTAACACAGCCACAAACCTTTCCAATGAACCAAAAGGCGCCCTGTGGATCATTACCGGCCTGTGTTTCTGGTTATCGCTTCCGGTATATTCCAGTTCAAAACGCTCAGGTAAATTATAGTCAACCTGGATAGTTCCGAGCTGCCATTTTCGTCCTAAGGCATCTTTCACCATAAAATCAAGCTTAGGGCCATAAAAAGCGGCCTCGCCAAGCTCAACAACGGTGCGTAAACCTTTTTCTTCAGCCGCTTCAATAATTGCCGATTCAGCTAAGGCCCAGTTTTCATCCGAACCTATATATTTAGCTTTGTTATTAGGATCACGCAGGGATACCTGGGCAGTATAATCTTCAAAGCCTAAAGCGCCAAATACATAAAGTACGAGGTCAATTACCTTTTTGAACTCATCTTTTACCTGGTCTGGGCGGCAAAATAAGTGTGCATCATCCTGAGTAAAGCCGCGTACCCGGGTTAAGCCATGTAACTCACCGCTTTGCTCATACCTGTAAACAGTACCGAACTCGGCGTAGCGTACCGGAAGATCCTTGTACGAGCGTGGTTTTGTTTTATAGATCTCGCAGTGGTGCGGGCAATTCATCGGTTTTAAAAAGAACTCCTCCCCTTCCTGCGGTGTTTTTATCGGCTGAAATGAGTCAGCGCCATATTTCTCATAATGGCCTGACGTTACATACAGGTTTTTGTGGCCGATATGAGGGGTAATCACCTGCTCGTAACCAGCCTTTACCTGCGCTTTTTGCAGGAAATTAGTCAAGCGTTCGCGCAAAGCAGCTCCTTTGGGCAGCCACAACGGCAAACCCATTCCCACCTTTTCCGAAAAGGCAAACAACTCCATTTCTTTACCCAGCTTGCGATGATCACGCTTTTTTGCCTCTTCCAGCAAATGTAAGTAATCAGTAAGCTCACTTTGTTTTGGGAAAGTTACGCCATATATGCGGGTTAATTGTTTGCGGCTTTCATCACCACGCCAGTAGGCGCCTGCAACACTCATTAGCTTCACGGCTTTTATAAAACCTGTATTGGGGATATGCGGCCCGCGGCACAGGTCGGTAAAATTACCCTGGGTATAAAAAGTAATAGAGCCGTCTGGCAAATCTTTTAACAGATCAAGCTTGTACTCATCACCTTTTTCAGTAAAATATTCAATAGCGTCAGCTTTACTAACGGGTTTGCGGATATATTCTTCTTTAGTTTTTGCAAGCTCAAGAATTTTATCTTCTATCTGCTTAAACTCGTCAGACGAAAACTCGCGGTCACCAAAATCAACATCATAATAAAAACCGGTTTCAATGGCAGGGCCAATACCGAACTTTGTTCCGGGATACAGCGCTTCCAGGGCCTCGGCCATTAAGTGGGCTGATGAATGCCAGAATGTGGCCTTTGCCTGGGTATCGTTCCATGTTAATAATTTAACATGCGCGTCTTGTTCTATGGGCCTGCTTGCATCCCAATCCTGGCCGTCAACTTCGGCTGCTAATACGTTTCGTGCTAATCCTTCGGAGATCGACTGTGCGACCTGCATGGATGAAACTCCTTTGTCATACTGACGAACCGAGCCATCCGGAAGTGTAATATTAATCATCTACAACTATGATTTAAAAGTTTATAAAAAATGTTTTATTATTCAATCACCTACAAAGTGATCTGTTTGTTTGTGGTGCAAATTTATAATAAATATGCAATTTAAGTATATCGGTGCATTTGTTTATTATATTTAAACCTCACTATTTTTCAATAATGCCTAAAGCTATTTCTAATTATCAAACTTACTGGTTCAACAAATTTTTTGAGTGCTTTCTTTATTGCTTTGGTCGAGGTACCTTTTGCAATACTTCAAAGTTATTTAGCAAAGCACGTCCATAATTTCAATGAAGATTACGTTGCTTTCCTGTTTCTTATTTACTGCGTTGTTTTCGTAATTGTTTCTGCCATCTATTCAGCATGGTGGCATACTAAACAAATTAATGAAAGGCTTGATTCAACTATAAAACACGCATGGCTACGGGGAATCCTCCGTTATTTTATCGCTTTCGAAGTTTCAGTATATGGCTTTGCCAAAATACTAAAAACTCAATTCGCAATTTCATACGCCCGGGCAGACACACCGGTTGGCAATCTTAACGGTTTTGAGCTAACATGGAACTATTTTGGACACTCATACACGTTTGCCGTTATATTGGGACTGTGCCAGGTTACAGGAGCTGTACTGTTGCTTTTTAGAAGAACCAGCTTGTTGGGTGTATGCATTTTATTGCCTCTAATGATAAATGTGGTACTTATTAATATCTTTTATGATATAGCCACAGGCGCTTTTATTAACTCCCTGGTAATCACATTTGCCTTAATTTATTTGCTGTTATTACGATGGGATGATCTCAAGTCCGTATTATTTGCTGATAATTCACATTTGCCAAAGCTCCAATTCAACTTTTTAAAAGCAATTGCAAAAATCATGACAATAAGCGCCGCTTTTGGCTGTATTTATTATTTTGTTGCGACGGCAAAATCCTCCGCGTTCACCGGAAAATGGGAGGTGAAAAGCTTTATCCGCAATGGCAAACAAGTTAAAAGTGACGAATGGCTAATCAAAAAAGATACATGGAGT
>JAQBOK010000104.1 GCA_028288085.1 Mucilaginibacter sp. | reverse complement strand
GAAGCAATCCGGAAGCCAAGAATTAATTGCTTATAAATCAGAATATTGTAAATGTAATCCCAAGGGCGCGTCACGAGATTTCGTAAATTTCAAGGTTCAAAAACTAAATAAAGGAAAATAAGAAAATGAAGGATAATCGGTGGTTACTGTTCGGAACAAACTATTGAATTACATTTTTTGTAAAAGCAATCAGGCACTTCTTTTTAAAGTTATTTTATAAATCGGTCAATCGGCTGCTTTATCTGAAGCGCCAATTATCAGCAGTTTTTTAAGTGCGAAGCGACGTGGGCTATGCCCAGCGAAATAATTGAATATCGTTAAACTTCATTCAAATTTACGAGATATCGGAGAGCCATTGGCCGTTGCTGTAGCTAAATGGCTAATTGACAGAAGGCTGTAAAATGGTCTCACCCTTGCTTTTCTTGTACGGATTTCCGCCGGCCCGCATAACCTGGCAGGAATACCATTAATTGCCATTTAAATACATGAGTATGAATATCGATCAAAGTACCGGGCCCGTTAAAGTCGTTATAGCCGGAGGAGGATTTGCCGGATTGAACCTTGCCGAGCGTTTGCTCAAAAACAAAAACTATTTTATCACGATCCTTGACAGGAATAATTACAATTATTTTCCCCCCTTACTTTATCAGGTCGCTACGGGATTTCTTGATGCCTCTGCTATCAGTTACCCGTTCCGTAAACGCTTTCGGAACGAGCGTCTCTCATTCCGCATGGCCGAAGTACAATCCATCGCGCCATCCGAAAAGCTGGTTTACCTTGATAATGGACAAATCGCTTACGACTATTTTATTTTCGCGACAGGAGTGAAATCTAATTTTTTTGATATTAAAAGTATTGAGAAAATTGCGATTCCCATGAAGACGGTTGACGATGCCCTCCGAATGCGCAATATGCTTTATAAGACAATGGAGGAGGCTTCCATTGCGACAGATGATATCGAAAGACGAACTCTGCTCAATATTGTTGTAGCGGGAGGTGGGCCGACCGGCGTTGAGGTAACCGGGATGCTTGCCGAAATTAAGAAGAACATATTTCAAAAAGAATACCCGGAATTGAAGGATGTGCCCAGTAAAATTTACATCGTTGACGGTGGTCAGCATCTATCGGGGCCAATGAGCGACAAATCTCACGACGATGCCCGCAGGATTTTAACCAGCCTAGGTGTGGAGATCATACTGAATACCCATGTAATTGAATTTACTGAGCGGCAGGTAAAATTGTCCACCGGTCAGACTATCACTGCCAAAATATTGATATGGGCGGCAGGCGTGACAGGTGTTACCTTTCATGGTGTTCCTGAAAGCAGCATAGGGCCCGGTAAAAGAATAATGACAGACCAGTTTAACCGTGTTCCAGATATGAAGGATGTTTTTGCTATCGGTGACTGTAGCATTCAAATGACCGACCTAATTTATCCGAGGGGGCATCCGCAACTCGCGCAGGTAGCCATTCAACAGGGGAAAAATCTTGCGAAAAATTTGACGTTGATAGCAAAAGGTAAACCGCTTACTCCATTCAATTACTTCGATAAGGGGGAAATGGCCATCATAGGAAGAGATTACGCGGTCGTGGACCTTTTTAAACATAAGGTTCATTTGCGAGGCGTACCGGCACTTTTTGCCTGGCTTTCTGTTCATCTGCTTTCACTGGCAAATGCGGCAAACAAGTTCAGAACATTAATGAGCTGGACAGTTGCTTATCTCTCAAAAGATCAGTCATTGAGAAAGATCTACCGTACCGACCGCACTCAGTCCCCTGCAGAAAAATCAGAATGACCGTTCACTACAGAACATTTCAATAATTACTACTAAAATAATAAACAACTAAGAAAATGAGATTAACTCCATTAAAACCAGACCAGCTGGACCTGGTACAGCAAACACTTTACCACCGGATCAATAAGGGTATCGAGGAACACCTGAAGGGCTTTACTTCCAAGCAGGATGACGGGGCCTTATTAGGTCCGTTTAATCCTATGATTCACTTCCCGCAATACGGCTATGCATTATGGGATTATAATACGGCCCTTGCAGCGGGCTCCACCCTCCCGAAAACAGTAAGAGAGATTGCCATACTGGTCGTCGGTACTAGATTCAATGCCCGTTATGAGATTTATGCTCATGAAAAGGTTGCGCAATTAGTAGGGTTGCCTGAAAATAAAGTGGCAACCATCAGTGCAGGCCAGCGTCCTGCAGATCTCACTGAAGAGGAGGGCCTGGGCTACGATGTTGCCGCCATTTTATCAAAGGGCGGACAATTGCCAGAATTGCTGTACCAGTTGGCAAAAATCAAGTTCGGGGATGACGGCCTGGCGGAGCTAGTTCATTTAGTGGGCTGCTACTGCCTCGTTTCCGTCCTATTGAACGCCTACGACATTTCGGTTCCGGATAGGGAATAATTGGCCCTGCAAAAATGGTAATTAAAAACCGGGCATGTTGGCCGAATGGCCAATGCCCGGTTTGTTATAAAGAGTGGTGCCAGTCTGGCATCAGGCGAATTGCTAGTTCATGAACTTAAAATAAACCGGAAGTGTGATGAGCTGCCGACTCCTAAAACCGGCAGCTATATCGATCCCAAAATCTCGCCCAGGTTCAGTTCCGTATTTCCGGGCTGTTGAAATCCCAGATCAAGGATAGCCTTATAACGATCTTTCGTTTCCTGATTCTGAGTTGCCTTTCCAAAAAGGTCTGAATCGTGCCTGTAGTCATCGGCAGGCGCCAGGGCGACCGCGTTGATCCGCTCTTTAATATCTAAAAGACCCTGGTGTGGAAATTTGGCGATACGATGCGCAAGTGCTGTGACAAAAGGTTCCAGCTCGTTGTCGGGCAGCGCCCGGTTTATCCAACCGTACCGCTCAGCTAGGCCGGCGTCATAATCTTCACTGCTGGTCAATACCTCAAAGGCACGGCCACGTCCCATCAACCGGGTGAGATGCTGAACACCACCACTGCCGGCAACCTGGCCGAAGGCGGCTTCAAGCTGGCTGAAGATCGCCTTTTCCCGGGATGCGAAGCGCATATCGCAAGCCAAAACAAATTCACTTCCCGCGCCACGCACCCGACCCGCTATTTGAGCGATGGTTATAGCTTTGGTTTCGCTCAAACGCCTAAATAATAGTGAAAGGGAGGGCTCCCCTGTGAGCTCAGCCGCCACAGCCCTGTATTCGGCTATCCTGGTCACATCAACATGGGGGATAAAATAATCAGGATTTGCACTTGAAAAAACGACAACCTTGTAGTCATCTCCCTTGTCAAGTATTTTAATGAGTGCCACCAGGTCTCGGACAAGGCCGGGCCCCAGCAAATTTATTGGCGGATTGTCTATGGCAGCAAAAAGCACCTTGCCTTCCGTCTTGCTTGTTATTACTTCAAATTCATGCATCGTGTGTTTATTTAAAATTACTGTGCGGAAGGTAAAGAAGTGCTACAACCTAAATTCCGGCAATCTCTTGCTTGTTGATGTACCTGGTTAAAGACAAATTTATCTTTTTAACACTAAAAAATTGGGATAATTACCAGGGTTTTTCTTCCCCCAGGTGGATAAATTTACCCGTTGGCCCATCTTCGCCGATCAGCGCCAGATCCACGCTGGTCCTTGCGCCTTCAGCGATCTCCATCGGGGCATTAGGTCCGCCCATAGCCGTTTTTGCATGTCCGGGATCTGCTGAGTTAACCTTTATGCCAAATTCCTTTAGTTCTGCAGCCAGGTGAATGGTCACCGCATTCAAAGTTGTTTTCGAAGCATTGTAGGATAGTCTTTTCAAAGTTTCAAATGGACCATTGGCTAAAGAATGAGTCCCTAGCGAACCCAATAAACTGGAAAGGTTTACTACGCGAGCAGAGCCGCTTGCCTTTAGCAAAGGCAATAGATCGTTTGTCAGGTAGACCAGGCTGAATACGTTAGTGTTGAACACATATTGAAATTCGTCTTCGGTCGTTTCTACTGCTTTGTTGACGAAGAAATCGCCTTTCGGCCCTACACCTGCATTATTGATCAGGATATCCAATTTCCCAAATCTTTCCTTAATGAAAGCGAACGCGGCGGCACGGTCCTCTGAATGGGTTACATCAAGCTTTATACCGGTCGCATCAATGCCTAAAGCGATTAGTTTCGCTGCCGCCTCAACAGCGGTTTTTTGATCCCGCCCGGTGACAATAACTGTAATTCCTTTTTCACCAAGTTGTTTTGCCGTTTCAAAGCCGAGACCCCGGTTTGAACCGGTTATCAGCGCTATTTTTTTATTTTCCATATTTTGTTGTTTTAAATTTATTAATAAGTTTTCCTCGCCTATGAAGTAATAAAAGGTTGTATTGTCCTGTTGTTCTACTTTTAAGATATACAACTCTTTCTGCTTTGGCCGGGTGAATTATCTTGCCGGTTTCCTTTTGCGGGCAAAAGGTATAACAGTATAATGACGAATAGAATGCAAGCTATCTCCGAGTAAAGCCCCCGATGGAATGCATTTACATAGCCGGCAGTCTGCTGGCCGGAATGGCTTAAAACCCAATAAAACACCCCGCCAATAATGCTGATACCGAGTGCAGAGGATGCCTGTTGAACAGTGGCGTATACGCCGGATGCTGCCCCTGCAAAATGCAACGGAATACTTCTTAGGGCAGTATTCAATAGTGAGGGCAAGATTATTCCTGCCCCGAAACCATAGCATCCTAATTGCAAATAGATTGATAGATGAGGTGCGCCGGGAATCAGGTACCTGGCTTGTAAAACGAACGATAGCAATAGAATCAGGGCTCCTGCCTGAAGTACCCGTTTTCCATAGGAGGATACCGCGCGGATAGAAAGGAAAGATGCAAACGTAGCGGACAGGCCGAATGCGATAAAAAAAAGTCCGTTTTGGTATGGACTGATTCCAAGGCCGGTCTGGAGGTATATGCTGATCATAAGCAGGTATGAGGTATGCATCATAAAGTAGAATACGATAATGATTAGCCCCATGTTGAAATCCTTTATTTTAAAAAGCGTGATATCAACCAGGGGCGAACCACCCGATTTAAGCTTTATTTGCTGGTATTTAATAAACAGAAAAAATACCAGGCCAGAAAGTATCAACAGCAGAAAGCACCATATGGGCCAGCCCTCTTCTCGTCCAAGAATCAGCGGAATGATCAGGCAAAACAGGGCCGTGGTCAACATTCCTACGCCCCGATAATCTAAATGCCCGTTATTTTTTTTGGAGGTTTCCCTTAAAAATATCGCAGTCGCCGCCACAGCCAAAACTCCCACGGGCAGGTTAACAAAGAAAATAAGCCGCCAACCGGCGATGGAAAAATGAGAATCAGACAGGTAGCCGCCCAGAAACTGGCCTAGTATTGTCGCCGAACCCATTACGATACCGTAAAAGCCTAATGCTTTGGTTCGCTCTTGTTGCTCAGGGAAAATGACCTGGATCATGGCAATCGTCTGGGGCGTCATGATCGCGGCACCAATGCCCTGAAAGAACCGGGCAGCAATTAATTCGACAGGGGACACCGATAAACCGCAGAGACAGGAAGTAAACGTAAAAAAAAGCATGCCCGCAATAAAAACCCTTTTCCTTCCCAAATAATCTCCGATCCGTCCGCTGGTTATCTGGAAACATGCATAACCCAATAAATATACTGCAATCATTAATTGTACCTCCCCGTCGCTTGCACGGATACCTCTTTTGATAGAGGGTACAGCGACATTCATGATAAAAGCGTCGAGGATAGAAAGAAATGGCGCTGCCAGTATTATCGTAAGGGCTAGCCATTTACTGTTTGTGATTTTCATACCATGTTCCCATTTTTCAAATCAGGTTTAAAATCGGCCGGTAGACAGTAGCCTGCTCATCGGCCGATGGAACAGCAATCTTTAATCGTTAGTACTCCGACCAGATATCCGCCTGCTTAATTTTTTCCGGTGTGTAAGGCGGATATAAATGTTCAATCGAAAGATCTGTGGGAATGCTTAAAACGGACTTGGGATGGGTTAACGAGTCGAACCCGTATTTGCCGTAATAACTCCCTATTCCTGAAGAACCCACACCGCCGAAAGGAAGTGACAGGACAAAAAGGTGTATATTCACGTGGTTAACCACGCCCCCGCCAAACGACAGGGTATGTAGTAAATACTGTATCGTTTCTTCATCTCTGCTGAAGATATAAGCAGCTAATGGCTTTGGAGCAGCTTTGATTTTGGCTACGGCCTGCTTCAGGTCGCTATAGGGCAAAATGGCAAGTATTGGTCCGAAGATTTCATCCTCCATGATCGTATCTGACCAGCTTGCCGGGTAGATAAGCGTAGGGGCAAGGTATCTTGCTTCTTCATCATAGTCGCCGCCGGCGATCACTTTAGCCGGGTCAATGAGCGATGCAAGGCGTTTGACTGCTTTTGCATTGATGATCTTTGAGAAATCCGGATTGGTTTTAGGGTTTTCGCCGTACATTTCGATGAGCGCTTTTTTAGCTTCTGTATTAAATTCTTCTACCACTGATTCATGAACGTAAGCGTATCCCGGCGACGTACACCATTGCCCACCCCATGCCATAGCGCCCCATACGATCTTTCTTGCAGATTCGGCGATATTGGCCGTTTGGTCAACAATTGCAGGATTTTGGCCGCCCAGTTCAAGCAGTACAGGGGTCAGATGTTCCGCT
>JAQBOK010000072.1 GCA_028288085.1 Mucilaginibacter sp. | reverse complement strand
TGTTAAGCCTATTGTTTTAACCGAGCTGAAGCCATAATGGATCTGGACAGTTAGCGTGGCTGTGATCATGGTAATAATTAATGGGATAGCGGTAATACTGACGCACACACCTATAAAGGTGGCCAGGCCTCCCAGTAATTCTGTGAAGGGGACGATATAGGAACTGATATGGGCGAACGGCACGCCGGTTTGTATCAGCAGCTTTTCAAATCCGGCCGTACCGCGACTGAGTTTTGCCCATCCATGAGCCATAAAGCCGAAGCCAATGACCAGTCGCAATATAAAAGGGGCGTATTGATGATAGGTTTTTCCTAAAGGTGAAAAGAGTTTAAAAAGCATGATATTAGTTACAAAGTACAGTATGCTATTGTTTTGAATTCTACACCATATGCAATTCCGCTTATAGCCGGTGATAACACCGGCCATAAGTCGAATCACACTCATGCGTAGCTGCTCTATATAGTCCGCCATTGCCACGCCGGACTTGCAAATAATAGGTTGGCTTGTTACTGTTTCTTCAGTTGGAAATCGGGATGCCCGCATTGCCACATTACAAATGCAAACTGATCGGCAAAGTTGGCAAAGGTTACATTCTTATCTTCGGTAAAATGCCCGTCATTATAATTGATCTTCATAATTACAGGCTTGCCGGATGAAGTTGCATTTTGTAATGCTGCTGCAAATTTACCCGGTTCCCATGGTACTACCCTGGGATCGTTCCATCCGCTTATGCAAATAACGGCGGGGTATTTAGTGCCGTTTACCACATGCTGCATCCCATCCATCTCATATAATGCCCTGCATTCTATACTGTCCTTTACTGTTCCAAATTCAGGAATATTTACAGGACCATTTGCGCTAAATTCCAACCGCATTGCATTGGCACAACCTACATTGCAAATAGCAGCAGCATACAGATCAGGCCGCTCGGTAATGGCACGACTTATTAAAACACCTCCTGCGCTGGTGCCCATTCCCGCTAATTTTGAAGGATTGGTATATTTCTTTGCAATCAAATATTCAGCGCAACTGTTAAAATCTTTCCATGTGTTTGGTTTGGTAGCTTTGTAGCCGGCCCTGTACCATGTTTCGCCTTTTTCGCTGCCTCCCCTTACATGGGGTATCGCAATAACTACTCCCTTTAAAGCAAGGGCATTTTCAAGATAATTAAAATAAGGAACCATACTGATACCATAAGCGCCATAGCTGTCCATTAAGCAAACATTATTTCCATTAAGTTTGGTCCCCCTTTTATAAATGATCGAAAGCGGTACCATTACGCCATCATGGCCTTTAACCTCAACCTCCTTAACCACTAAGTTTTTATAAGCAGCAGGAAAAACAGGAGCCTTATTAAATATGCCCGGAGTGAAAACCTCAGCAGTTGCATTGAAATCAAATTCAGTGTATGGCTTATTCCACGAAGTTATCCCTACGGTACAATCATTTGTTTTATTATTTATACAGAAAACACCGGCAGTACCAGTAAAAGGTAGTTTTATAACAGAGGTTTTGCCTGTTGCCAGGTTATATTTATATACGTGATTATTAATACCATCGCTATATACCATAAATAAATAGTCCTTACAATGTGTTATGTATTCAAGCGTTTGATCTTTTTTTTCTTCAGCTATCGTTTTTGCATTCTTCCAGTCAACATTTTTTAAATCGGTAGCTAATAATTTATAATTCTTGGCGCCATCATAAGTGATTGAAAACACTTTATCCCCAACAAATTCCATTCCACGTACCAGTTTGTTTTCGGGTTTGCACAAAACTTTCCATTGGATTTTTCCTGAATAAAATTCAGATATAGGCGCATAGTACAAGGTCATTTCAGGCTGTACATTGCCCTGGCCTGCAAAAACATAATTTCTATTATCATTGGTAGTAAAGGTAAAGGGGTAATCTTTAGGGTCTATCTTCAGATCAGGGTAACTTGCATTGCTGAAAAAATCAATATCACCTTTATTGTTCCCGCCCATTTTATGCAATTTGGTTTTGGTATTCAAACGGGCAAGCGGGTCCTTGTTATCTGCGGTCTTTAACCATTGATACATAATAGACTTGTTATCAAAGGTCCATCCCTCAACGCCGGCTGTAGGGTAAATTTTATCCTTCAAAAATTTCTTTGCAGCAACATCCATAATCCTGATCGTCGACACCTCGGCCCCGTTTTCAGAATAAGCGATAGCAACGTATTTTGCATCAAAACTCGGAGTGAAATCTTGAATGGATAAGGTTTTTCCTTTTATGTAAGTTAAGGGGTCAAATAATAGTTGTTCCTTGCCACTCGTTCCTTCACGATAGTATAGTTTACCAACCGATTGCCCGGGCAAGGTTTTGCGGTAAAATATCCTGCCCTTCATATAGGTTCTTTCATTGATCTGGGGCGGCTGCAGTTTGTCCAGTTTTTTCCATTCAGCTATTAGTTCATCCCTGCCTTTAATATTATTTAACATGCCTTTGCTGTAATTCGCCTGCTGCTTAAACCACGAAACCACAGCAGTATCCTTAATATGTTCAAGCCACCGGTAAGGATCTTTGTATGTTGTACCAAAATAGGTATCGGTACTATCTACTGTTTTTGTAGCAGCGAGTTTTAATTGCGCAAATGACGAGTAAGAGTAAAGGCATATTGCCAAAACGATTGCTTTTTTCATATCACAGTGGGGATTAAAGAAAGTGAATAATTAATCAGGTTTATTAACTATAAATATCGACTATAAATAATTGATAATCAAATAACAATGAGTATATCTCTTAATAAAAGAAAGCTTTTAATGATGCTTGAGTTACCACCACGCTCCGCCAATTTAAGTGCCATCTTAAATAATCCCCCAAATAATCATGGACATACATTCCCAACTTGCCTATATAAAGATTGCCACACAGTCCAAATGAATGACAAGCCTAACTTACTCCCACCCGTCAGCAAACTAACTCTTCCCGTCAGCAAACCAGCTTCGGCCGAAATCAGCCAAAACAATGCAGGCCATGAGCGCAGGCAAGGGCATAGCAAATTTTGCAGAAGCGAAGGGAACGAGTGAACGCAGTAGGGCAAAAGATTGCAGCCCGGGGGTTTGACTAATTTGC
>JAQBOK010000059.1 GCA_028288085.1 Mucilaginibacter sp. | reverse complement strand
ATACGGTGGCTGATGTTACGCTCTCCCAGTTAAAAAATTATGGTGTCGATCTGGAAAGAAATAACGGTAATAAGGATCATGTGCTGCCTGTTCCGGCAACGTATGTGATAGACCATTCCGGCAAAATCATCTATGTCCATTTTGATAAGGATTATACCAAAAGGGCGTCGGTAAGTTCAATACTTACTGCATTAAACTAATTAACAATATTATTTAAACTATTGTCAGTCTTCGCCCTCATAATCCAGGTGTTCCAAGGGAAATTAATCACAATATAAATTCCCTCCCAACGGGTTTAAGTTTCCCATAAAATTCAAACATTTAAAATTGTAACTAAAGGCTTTGTCGCCTCACCCAAACCCTCCCCGAAAGGGAGGGCTTTAAAAGCGCGAAGCTAAAGTCGCCCCTACCGGGGGAGATTTAGAGGGGACTTAATGACATTGGGGCTTATGCCCTTTTTATTTTAACAAAGTGTGAATATATTTACGACACATTTACACTCCATCATGAAAAACTTTCTGATCCTGTTTCTCTTTTACGCCGGTGCGGCTTTAGCACAAGAAACCGTAAAGCCCACGCACCAGTTTACTATCTCAGGGCAGATAAAAAAGGAATCGGTAATTACGATGGACTCTTTAAACAGCTATCCCTTAAAAGAGATAGGCGATATCAAAGTAACCAACCATTTAGGCGACTTTAAACATAAGGACGATCAATTGAAAGGCGTTTTATTAAAAGATATTTTAGCTCATTCAGAATTAGCTGCCGGCAGCCCCAAATTATTCAGCAGGTTTTATTTTACTTGTGTTGGATCAGATGGGTACTCGGTGGTGTATTCATGGAACGAATTATTCAATACCGAAATTGGCGATCACGTGTATATCCTGTTAGAGAAAAACGGTGTAAAAGCAGACAAAATGCCCGAAAGCCTCCAAATGGCCTCAATGATGGATTTTAAAACCGGCCGAAGGTTCTTACATAATTTAGATAAGATCATCGTAAGCCAGGTTCCGTAATGACACAAAGTGTCGCGGCGCTATAGGGGGTTAATCTCCATTTCATTCTCCGTCAACCCCACTAATTCCTGCGGGTTATGACTTACGATCAGGATGGTGGTTCCTAATTCATCCCATAACAATTTCAGTTCAGGAATGAGCTCTGATTTCATTTTTGGGTCGAGGGCCGAAAAAGGCTCATCCATCAGCAATAACTTTGGCTTGATGGCCATTGCTCTTAAAATGGCTAAACGTTGCTGCTGCCCGCCCGATAAATATTCAGGCTTATACACTGCAAAAGTCTCCAGTTTACCTATTGCAAGCAAGCGCTTTATCCATTGCACATCATCAGTGGCATATTCCAAATGCTGCTGTACCGTCATGTTTGGAAACAGGGCATAGTTCTGGAAAACAAAACCTGTCTTTCTTTTTTGGGGCGATAAAGAAATGTTCGAACCTGTATCCAGCCAAACATTGCCATCTACATTTATTTTACCTTTTTCCGGGGCAATCAGCCCCGCTATGATCTTTAAAAAAGTGGTTTTACCCGAGCCAGAAGGCCCATATATTTTGGTGATGCTGCCCGCCGTAAACTGTGCAGCTATTTTCAGTACCTGCTGCCCTTTATAAGCCCTTAGCTTTTTCTCAATATCTACGGTGATCATTCTAAAGGGCTTTTGGCTTTATATTTATTAAATACGAATACGGATATCACCATGATAAAGGTGATAGAAAACAGGATAAGCGAATAGGCGTTGGCAGCAGGGTAGTCCATATTCTCAACCGAATCATAAACCGCAATAGATGCAACCCTTGTTACCCCAGGGATATTGCCCCCTATCATCAACACCACGCCAAATTCGCCTAAAGTATGGGCAAAAGTGAGTATAACCGCCGTTAGTACCGATGACCTGATATTAGGTAAAAGCACATGTATAAATGTTTGCCTTTCAGTTTTTCCTAAAGTGTACGAAGCCTGCGAAAGGGATAAGGGTAGTTGCTGTAAGGCTGATTTGATGGGGCCTATCATAAAGGGCATACTATAAATAACCGATGCCAGTATCAATCCCTGGAAAGAAAAAACAAACTGCACATTAAAGTTATGCTGCAGCCATTTGCCCACGCCGTGCTGCGGACTAAAAGCCAGCAACAAATAAAATCCCAGCACCGAAGGCGGTAATACCAAAGGCATGGTAATAACGGCCTCCAATATAATTTTTATAACAGATCTTCCTTTTGAAAGCCAATAAGCAACAGGTAACCCAATAAGCAGCAGTACAAGTGTAGTGATGCTTGCTAATTTTAAAGTAAGCCAAATCGGGGTTAGATCCATTGGTATCAAAAGTAAAGATACCGACAAAGTATTAATAATAATTTGATGCCGAAAGTTTAGCAACGTCCAATTTAATTTTCATTGCTGCTCAGCTTAATCGTAAACTGCCCGTCGGTGATGTATCTAATATCTCCTGTCAGAGACGTACATGTCGATTGAAAAGTACCCGATACTACAGTAGCCGATAGTTCGGAAATGGTCAATGATCCGCTGGTAGATAAATAATAATCGTATGGCTGGACGGAATTACTGGGACTATAAATGACGCTCAACGTATTTAACTGCTCTGTTGTAACATGGAATATATCAGTAACCAGATTGTACGTGCCAATCTTTGCATCGCAATTGATAATGACTGGACATGAAGCTGTTGCGATATGCAATGTATTAGAGGCAACCCATGCTTCTGGTGCCGGCACCGTTACCAAAACTCCGTTCAGTCTAAAAGATTCCTGAACTTCTATTTTTTCATTCTGGTCTTTCTTGCAGGAGTTGAAGACAAAACAGGTAATTAAAAAGAATAAGATAGGTTTAAGGTATTTCACGCCGATTGCCGATTTAGGTTCTGCAATCTAAAGAATTTTATAAAACTTTCAAAAACTGAATCTACACCCCATAACCATATTCCTTTAATATAGCTTTTGCCGCAGGGCTCAACAAGTACTCATAAAACTTCAGGGCGTTGACGTTTTCCTTAGATTGTTTGATGATCACCATCCCCTGTTTTATCGGGGTATAGCTTTTGGGATCTATCTCTTTCCAGTATAAAATGGTTTTTCCTTCGGCATCTTTCACCAGCGCACGGGTAGTGAAACCCACATCAACCACCCCGGTTGTAATGTATGTATTTACCTGCGCTATGCTTTCGCCGGTAACAATTTTTGGCTTAACATCGTCTATTACGCCTTTCAACTTAAGGGATTCCTCTGCGGCTTTGCCATAGGGAGCAATGGCCGGGTTAGCAATGGCTATCTTTTTTATCCGCTCGCTCATTAATAACCGCTCCCAGTTTTCAAACCCTATATCCTGTGTACTGCAAATAATCAGGCTTCCGTATGCATAAATAGCCGGCGGCTTTAAGCTAAACCCTTCTTTATACAAAGTTTCGGGGAAACCCATATCAGCCGATAAAAAAACATCAAAAGGCGCGCCGTTCTTGATCTGCGTCGCCAGGTTGCCCGATGAACCTACTATAGGTTCTATTTCAATACCCGTCTTTTTTGCAAAATCCTTCCCGAGGACCTTGATAACACCCTGCAAATTAGCAGCTACAGCCACTTTTATACTTTGGCCGAAAGAAGAAACAGTCAAAAACAGGCAAGTGACTGCTATTACTATTGATTGTTTTATTTTCATAATTATATTAAACGCTAATAACACCCTATTTCTTGTTAAAATTAACATCATACCACAATATTTTATACATAAAAATTAAATTTTTAATTATGTATTTTATACACTAAGCAATATTTAATACTATATTGCATTTGCAAATTGCTGACCAGCAATTATAAACTTAAAAATATGCATGTGTAATAGCAGGCATATTAAATTTACACATCATCAAAAAGCTATTATTTACTGTTTCGGGTTTACTGCTATTGTTTGTCTCATGCAAAAAAGACAATACCAATAAAGTACCGCCTGTTAAAACCGATACCACTGCGGTAACTCCTGTTTATGCCCTGGTATGGTCAGACGAGTTTGATGGCACCAACGTTGATGCTACCAAATGGACTTTTGAAACAGGAAACCTTGACGTAAATAGCGAAGAAGAATATTATCAGCCCCAAAACGCCGCGGTAAGCAACGGCAACCTGGTGATCACCGCTAAAAAAGAATTGGTAGGCGACCAACCTTACACCTCGGCCCGGATGAATACCCTTGGCAAATTTTCACAAACCTATGGACGCATAGAGGCCCGCATTAAATTACCAATGGGGCAAGGCATGTGGCCCGCATTCTGGATGCTGGGCACTAATATCACTACTGTTTCATGGCCGCAATGTGGCGAGCTCGACATTATGGAGCACATCAATGATACCGGTTCCATTTACGGCACCATGCATTGGAACGTAAACGGACATGTATCCTATGGCCACACCACAACTACCACACCTGCCGATTACCATATTTATGCCATAGAATGGGACGCGAACGAGATCAGGTGGTATGTTGATAGTACCTTGTACCAAACCGGCAATATTAAGGACAACGTTAATACTACAGGCGCCTTTCATTTACCCTTCTTTATTCTTTTAAACCTGGCTGTAGGTGGAAGCTTTCCCGGACAAACTGTTGACGAAAGCCTTCTGCCCGAAAGTATGTATGTAGATTACGTCCGGGTGTATAAGCAAACGAATTAAATTGACCTTCCGGTCTTCCAGCTATCCGGCTAAATGATCCATAAAAATAAAATTGTCTGTAATACGGTTTTTCTTTAGTTTCGGATAGTATAAGCCTTTAACTATAAACCGCCATCCCTGATGAAACTTTGTATCCTGTTGCTATTATGCTTCGTGCTGCCGTTTGCTGCATCTTTTGCGCAATCCGAAAAAACCTATCATGTGAAATCTCCTGATGGTAAAATTGATCTTACTATCCGTACAGGCAAAGCCATTAGCTGGTCGGTGAACCATGAAGCGACAGAAATAATATTGCCTTCATCAGTATCATTGACATTGGACAATGGCGAAATATTAGGGGAATATCCGGTTGTAAAATCCTCCAAAACCGCATCGGCTAACCAGGTGATAATTACTCCTATCTACAAAAAAGATAAAGTAAATGACAGCTACAACCAATTAACAATAACCTTCAAAGGCGATTACGGCCTCATCTTCAGGTCATATAATGATGGTGTTGCTTATCGTTTTTTTACAAATAAAAAGGGCGAGATCACTATCAAAAATGAGGAAGCTAATTTTAACTTTAAGGATGATGACAAAGCTTTCCTGCCTTTTGTAAATGATTACCGCAATCACGACAAATTCAACACCTCATTTGAATCGCACTATGATAACATCAGTCTTTCAGCAATAAAAAAAGATACGCTTGCATTTTTACCGGTACTGGTTGATGTTGGCGGCAATAAAAAAGCGGTGATACTGGAAGCCGACCTGCAGGATTATCCGGGCATGTATCTTACCCCGGGTCAGCAAAATCTGCATGGTGTATTTGCACCCTACCCAACTGAAGAGGCTTCACATGGCCTCAACTATGTAGTGAATAAACGTGCTGACTATATTGCCAAAACTGATGGCATTCACACCTTCCCCTGGCGGGTAGTGGTGATTAGTACCGAAGATAAGCAACTGGCTGATAATGATATGATGCAACGGTTGGCAGCTTCTTCACAAATAACTGATTACTCCTGGATAAAGCCGGGAAAAGTGGCCTGGGATTGGTGGAACGACTGGAACATTAGCCATGTTGATTTCAATGCGGGCATTAATGTGCCTACTTACAAATACTATATCGACTTCGCGGCAGCAAATAAACTGCAATACATCATTATAGACGAAGGTTGGTCTGACGATCAGGACCTGACCAAAAGCAAGCTTGACGTTCAGCAAATAGTTGATTATGGCAAACAGAAAAATGTAGGTGTGATATTATGGTCAACCTGGTATGCCATTACACGCGATGCGGACGGGTTATTTACAAAATTCGCTCAAATGGGTGTAAAGGGCTTTAAGGTTGATTTTATTGACCGTGATGACCAAAAAGCGGTGAGTTCGTTATACGATCTGGCAAAGAAAGCCGCCGCGCATCATTTACTTGTAGATTATCACGGAATGTATAAACCCAGCGGTATGCAGCGGACATGGCCAAATGTGATTAATTGCGAAGGTGTAAAAGGGCTCGAAAACATGAAGTGGGGCACTGATAACCAACCAGGATACGATGTAAGCATTCCCTTTATCCGCATGATGGCCGGCCCGATGGATTACACGCCCGGCGCTATGCGTAACGCCACAAAGGATGCTTTCCGCCCGGTAAACAGCAACCCGATGAGCCAGGGTACTCGTTGCCACCAATTAGCAATGTACACTGTTTTTGAGGCCCCGCTGCAAATGCTGTCTGATAACCCAACAACTTATATGCGGGAACGGGAAAGCACGGAGTTCATTGCATCTGTACCTACCACATTTAATGAAACCGTAGCACTTGATGGCAAAGTAGGCGAATATGTAAGTATCGCACGCCGCTCAGGCAGCCTTTGGTTGATTGGCGCGATGACCAACTGGGACCCGCGTGAGATAACGATCGACCTATCCTTCCTTCCAAAAGGGAATTATCAGGCTATTATATTCCAGGACGGTGTAAACGCCGGCCATGACGGAACAGATTACACAAAAATTGAGAAATTAGTATCGTCTGGGCAAAAGTTGGTTATAAAACTTGCTTCGGGCGGTGGATGGACAGCAAAACTTTGGAAAACCGATTATCCTGAATAGGGATCGTTTAGAATTTAAGGTTCGCTTTTAGCCATTGCTGAACAGCTTCCTGGCTGGTGATATCTGCAGGCAGCTTATCGTGGATCAGCTTTTCCATTTTGTTGCCTGTATTAGCAAAACGGTAGTCCCAAAGCGCCATTAGTTTATTAATAAGGTAAACTACTTCATTGCCTTCTTCTTTACAAAAAGGAGTATCATCCGGCCTGCCGTTTGTGCGCGGATCATTCGGCACATAGGTACTCCATCTGTAATCGCTGTAAAATAAGTTTCTTCTTGAAAAGAGGATCATGGGCAGTAGATTTCTGCTAAGATAGACATTAAATAAGTAGTTTGTAGTTATTAGTCAGTTAAGTTGGCAGTTTACAGTGTGCTGTTTGCATTTTACTTACACAACCATTTCTTATTTATTTTATCTGCCGGAAACCAATATTAAAAACCGAAAGGCTATAAAACAGTAAAGCCCCTGATGGGCAGGGGTCTTTACTAACCAATTATAAACCTAAATTATGAGAAGGGCTGTAGGAGAAGGAGTCGAACCTTCACGAAGTGGTTATTCTTATTGCTAAGAGTTTCCCGATTTCTTCGCCACCGCGACAAGGAGGTGTGTCTGCCAAAAATTTCACCATCCTACAGTATATAAGCTTCCAGTTTTGGTTCCGAGTTTTTAGTGAGTAAATACACACAACTTACAACTCAAAACTTACAACTAAAAAACTTGCTGTTGGGGAAGGGGTCGAACCTTCAAGGAGTGGTTAGCCAGCAAGCTGGTTTCCCATATTCTCCGCCACCGGGACAAGGAGGTGTGTCTGCCAAAAATTTCACCACCCAACATTGTTTTTTATTTAAAGAACAGAAAGCATCATCCAATTGCTTATTACAAATCTAACAGGAGTATCGATTTCTTGCAAATATTTTAATAATATATTTGTATTTTTAATTTTATTTTAATTAAACTTGTATTTAAATATAGAATTGCAAATTTATGTCCCACAGAAAAGCTCAAAATTTAGAAATTGATAATCTCGACATCCAGATTTTATCAATATTGATGAAAAATGCGACCACTCCGTACACCGAAATCGCCAAAGAGTTGATCGTTTCCGGCGGAACCATACATGTCAGGATGAAAAAGTTAGAAGAGATGGGCGTAATAAAAGGAGCCAGTTTGGAGGTAGATCCCCAAAAACTGGGCTACGATATTACAGCATTCCTGGGCATCTATTTAGAAAAGGGCTCGCAGTATCACGAGGCCGTTAAACAATTAAAAACCGTAAAGGAAATTGTCGAACTGCATTATACCACCGGCAGCTACAGCATCTTTGCAAAGATCGTTTGTCATGATACCACGCATCTGCGCGAAGTACTGAACGAGAACATTCAGGGCGTAAAAGGAATTCAGCGTACAGAAACCTTTATCTCATTGGAAGAAAGCATCAGGAGACAGATCACTTTGGAATAAATTTACCTAAAGTAACCCATCAATAGAGAACTGTTATTCTATTTGAATCTCCCTTTCAACGCGGCCAACTTAATAGCCATATCGGTTTCAGGTTGGCTTTGAGCTTTTCTCTCTGTAACTGGTTTGGGTTGATTTCTTGGTTGTGAGGTTTCACGTGGTTCGTTCACCTTCATAGATAAGGCTATTCTTTTCCGGTTAACATCCACTTCGGTTACAGTTACCTCCACCTTTTGATGTACTTTTAAAACCTCATTGGGGTCTTTAATAAAACGATTGGTGATCTGGCTCAGGTGCACCAAACCATCCTGGTGAACGCCAATATCAACAAAAGCCCCAAAATTGGTTATATTGGTAACTATCCCCGGCAATTTCATGCCAATTTTCAAATCATTTATTCCATTCACGCCGTCAGTAAAGCTAAAAGCCTCAAACTGCTCCCTTGGATCGCGTCCGGGTTTGGCCAGTTCTGCCATAATATCATTTAAGGTTGGCAGGCCTACCGTATCGGTCACATATTTTTGAAGAGGAATACTCTTACGAATCGGGGTATTATCCATTAATTCTTTTACCGAGCACTTAAGGTCTTTAGCCATTTGCTCTACCAAAGTGTATCTTTCCGGGTGAACCGCGCTGGCATCCAAAGGATTTTCCGCATCGCGGATACGCAAAAAGCCTGCCGCCTGCTCGTATGCTTTATCACCAAGCCTGGCCACTTTTTTTAGCTGGTCGCGACGTTTAAAAGCCCCGTGCTCATTGCGGTATTCCACAATATTTTGTGCCAGTTGTGGCCCAAGGCCAGACACATAAGCCAATATTTGCTTCGAAGCGGTATTCAACTCCACCCCAACAGCATTAACACAGCTAATCACGGTATCATCCAATGATACCTGTAGCTTATTTTGGTCCACATCATGCTGGTATTGCCCTACGCCGATTGATTTTGGGTCTATCTTTACCAATTCTGCCAACGGGTCCATCAATCTGCGACCTATGGACACAGCCCCCCTCACCGTAACATCCTTATCCGGGAACTCTTCACGGGCCACATCAGATGCCGAATAAATAGATGCCCCGCTTTCATTCACCATTACAATATTAACGCCGGGTAAATTTAAATTCCGCACAAAAAGTTCTGTTTCCCGGCCCGCGGTTCCGTTACCAATAGCAATGGCCTCAATGCCATATTTCTCAAAAAGGTGTTTGGTAGTTTTTTCTGCTTCTTTTGCGTTGCCCGCTCCCGTATGCGGAAATATGGCTGTATATTCCAGCAGTTTACCCTGTTCATCCAGGCAAACCACCTTGCAGCCGGTCCTAAAACCCGGATCTATCGCCATCACCCGCTTTTGACCAAGCGGCGCGGCTAATAACAGTTGCCTGGCATTTTCAACAAATACCCTGATCGCTTCTTCATCAGCCTTCTTTTTAGTGAACAAGCGGATCTCAGTTTCCATCGACGGTTTTAGCAAGCGTTTGTAGCCATCACCTACAGCCTGCTTTACTTGTTGTGATGATTCATTATTGCCCTTCACGAATAATTGCTCCAATAAACCAATGGATGCATCTTCCGGCGGCTGTATATCCATCGAGAGCATTTCTTCCTTTTCGCCACGGCGTATAGCCAGTATACGGTGCGATGGGATCGACTTTACAGGCTCTGTCCAGTCGAAATAGTCTCTATATTTAACGCCCGCTTCTTCCTTGCCGGTAATTACTTTTGATTGAAAAGTCCCTTTCTCTAAAAACAAGGCCCGCATTTTGGTGCGCACCTCCGCATTTTCGCTAATATGCTCAGAGATGATATCCCTTGCTCCGGCAAGCGCCTCTTCAGTGGACTTCACACCCTTCTCATCATCAATACATTTTGCTGCTTCAGCTTCAAGATCAACCCTGCTTTGTAAAAAGATCAGATCAGCAAGCGGTTGCAAACCTTTTTCGCGCGCAGCAGTAGCTCTTGTTTTTCTTTTAGGGCGATAAGGCAGGTAAATATCTTCCAGCAATACCATCGTTTCCGCCTCGTTTATCTGCTTTTCCAGTTCAGGAGTAAGCTTGCCCATTTCTGTAAGCGACTTTAATATGGCCTCGCGGCGTTTATCCAACTCCCTCAGTTGCTGTAAACGATCACGTACGGCTGCTACCTGCACCTCATCAAGGCTGCCGGTCATTTCCTTACGGTAACGGGATATAAAGGGCACGGTAGCGCCCTCATCCAGCAAACCGGCGGTTGTGCTAACTTGTTTTTCAGCTATAGATAGCTCTAAGGCAATTTTTTTATAATGAGTGCTCATAATTTTAAAATCGGGATTGCGAAGTTGGTACTCTTTGGCCGAAATTGGAAATGGTGTTTAAAAGTATTTATAGATTGCATAAAACAGATGGTTGGTATTGTCACCAAGGACAACGAAAATGGTGCGGCAATAACACTGATTATAAGATAAATTATTTCATCTCGTGCTTCTTTTTAATATCCGGTCAGATAATAGTAAATTTTCAATCTTATAATAGGACTTTTCGTCGGCATAGGCAACACTCAAATCTGACGAATGAATAGTAAATATTTGAACGTACGAGTTCTTATGATTTATACTATCTTCATAATCCACCTTCATAAAAACATACATTGTGTCTCTGCCATTTTTGTCAATCTTCATAGGTTGATGATACTCAGTGGCTTCATTTGGAAAAAGAGAGAAATTTTTATTAAGCGAAATATCTGTAAATCGATTGGGCTCGAGTATGTAAAACTTACCATTATGAAGTCCCGCTAAAAGTAATCTACCACCTAAATGAAAAGCAGTCGCATTTCCTTTATTTAGCATAGTGAAGTTAAATATTGACGAGTCTTCCTTGAAAGTTCGAGATATATAAGGATTGTAATTTCGGGTGTTTGTCGCCAATCTTAAGATGGGAGAATTTTTTGATTTGTTTTCGGCGATGTTTTGGGGTGTATGAGCAGCATTACTCATTTGCATCAACATATTTTTAATGCTGTCGATGGTAGCTTGACTAGTTGTAGTCATTTTAGCTTCCAACTCCAATTTGTCTTTTTTTAATTGACTGTCTGTGCTAAATATGTCCCATATTCCAAATGCTATTAAACAAATTATAGAAGTTCCGATCAAAATTCTTTTTATAATCGAATAATCTTTGAATTTTTCAAAATATGGCCATGCCGTAAAAAGAGCTAAGATTATAAAAATTACAATTTTAGGTGTTAAACTCAGTTCCATCTGTTAGCTTATTTTTAAAAATAAGAAAGAAATTTGCAACTAAAAAATTAAGTTAGCCTAACTTGGTTGAAATTTTAAATCAACAAAAGGATACTCTCGTTGGTCAACATTTTCTTCTCGCTTTAAATAATCGGATTTGCAATCCGATAAGCTCTTCTCCAAAATTTACACTCCCCCAACACACCAAACCCTTCCGCATTTTGAACTTACAAACTTATTGTGCAATTTTGTAGGGCTTATAGAGAAAGACGGAGGGATTAGACCCTGCGATGTCTTAGCAACCTGTGCTTACAAGGTGCTACGTTCTACTTATCCGCTTCAAA
>JAQBOK010000056.1 GCA_028288085.1 Mucilaginibacter sp. | reverse complement strand
AAGATTACGAATATGATGGGCATGCCGGTCCGCTTTACATCCTGCTTCCGGCAAGTTATCCCGAGAAAAAAACAGATATCATTCTAAAGTTTTTCCCGGGGTATAAGGATTTTACGGCTATTCAGCTGAGTGATAAATATGTGCTGTATTCGGCTAAGTAATTTTCTACTTGTTAATCTCTTTCCAAAGCAGGTCTTTTAGCTCATCAATTCCCCTTTGAGCAACTGAAGACATAAAAATGGAGGGTACTCCTTCCGGTAGCTCCTTACTCATCTCGTCCTGCAATTCCTTATCCAGCAAATCTGATTTAGTGACAGCCAATACCCGTGGTTTATGTATCAGTTCGGGGTTGTATTCCTGCAATTCACGCAGTAATATCTGGTATTCTTCTTTAATAGTGCGGCTGGTATCAGCAGGCACCATAAACAGCAATACGGAGTTGCGCTCTATATGCCGTAAAAAGCGGAAGCCTAATCCTTTGCCTTGCGATGCACCTTCAATAATTCCTGGTATATCAGCCATTACAAACGATTTGCCACCACGGTAGGCCACAATACCCAGGTTTGGCACAATAGTAGTAAAGGCATAATCGGCTATCTCTGGTTTGGCAGCAGAAACTACCGAAAGCAAAGTTGATTTACCTGCATTAGGGAACCCCACCAGGCCAACATCTGCAAGCAGCTTTAATTCAAGTATGTTCCATTGCTCTCTGCCATCTTCACCGGGTTGTGCAAAGCGCGGAGTTTGTTGGGTTGACGATTTAAAGTGCCAGTTGCCCAGCCCACCGCGACCGCCGGGTGTTAGCGTTTTTGTTTCGCCGTCTTGTGTAATTTCAAAAAGGATTTCTCCGGTTTCTGCATTTTTGGCGATTGTACCAAGGGGTACTTCCAATATCTCATCCCTGCCGGTTTTACCTGACCGCAACGAGCTTCCGCCTGAGTCGCCATCACCTGCTATCACATGTTTACGGAACTTAAGGTGCAGTAAAGTCCATAACTGGGCATTACCTTTTACAATGACATGGCCGCCACGACCACCATCACCTCCATCGGGCCCTCCCATTGAAGTTAAAATATCACGATGTAAATGTGCAGAGCCAGCTCCACCATGTCCCGAACGGCAACATATCTTCACGTAATCAACAAAATTGGAGCCTTGGGACATTTTCGAATAATTATTATCAAATTTCGAATGTTAAATTTCGAAATTAATAAATGTGTATAATTTGACAGGAAAATAAATTCAATAGTGTAATTCCGAAATCCGAAATTACAGAGCCTCTGCTACAGTTTCAATGGAATCAAATATTTCATCCTTTGACCCGATACCGTTAACACTTGTGAATTTATTTTGGTTTTTATAGAATTCAGCAACAGGCGCTGTTTTATCGTTGTATTCTTTTATTCGCTTACGGATCACTTCCGGGTTAGCATCATCAGGCCTGCCCGAATCTTTACCACGCAGCAATAAACGGCGCTCCAGTTCCATATCATCAACTTCAAGGGCAATCATACCGGATATAGTTGAGCTTTTGCTTTCCAGCAATTCATCCAAAGCAATGGCTTGTGCAACCGTACGCGGAAAACCATCGAAAATAAACCCCTTTGCATCTTTGTTAGCATCCAATTTGTTGCTGATCATGCCTATAACCACTGCATCAGGAACAAGGACACCTTCATCCATCAGTTTTTTGGCTTCTAAACCCAATTCGGTTCCCTGCGAAATTTCGCCACGCAGCAAATCCCCTGTTGAAAGGTGGATAAGGCCATATTTTTCAATAAGCTTATGTGATTGAGTACCTTTTCCGGCCCCGGGCGGACCAAACAGAACTAAGTTCAGCATACTTTTCGGTTGAAAATTTAAAAAGGCCTCTCAGTACAATACAGAAAGGCCTAAATTTTGTGCACTTGAAGGGAGTCGAACCCCTAACCTCCTGATCCGTAGTCAGGTGCTCTATCCAATTGAGCTACAAGTGCCTTTTTTAACGGACTGCAAAAATAGGATTTCTTTTTAATCCTCAATAATATTTTTCAAATTTACTTTACAACACTGGCAATGGCATCAAAATTGGGTAGATCGGTAGCCACTTCAAGTACTTCAGCATAAATCACTTCCTGGTTTTCATTAATCACAAAAGCCGCTCGTTTGGATACCCCCTTTAAACCGAATACAAATTGCTCATATATTGCCCCATAAGCCGTAGAAGCCTCTTTATTGAAGTCGGAAAGCAACGAAAACTGGTAATTATTTTCTTCTTTGAACTTTGCAAGTGTAAACGGCGAATCCACAGATATGCCTAATATCTGGGCATTTAAACCATCATAATAGCCAAAATTATCGCGCATTGTGCATAGCTGTGTGGTGCATACACCAGTGAATGCCATAGGAAAAAAATGGATAACTACCTTTTTGCCTTTAAAATCTGACAGCGAAACTGCCTTCAATTCAGAAGATACTAAAGTAAATTGTGGTGCGGGTTGACCTATTTGGATCAGCATAGATTGTTTTTTCTGCAAATAAATGATAATAAAGTTAATTGGCTTTGGAATTGCAATTTTTTACATTATGCTGTCTTTGTTTGAAAGACTAAGGATTTAGGTTTAACTTTATTTAACAAGTCAATTGAAAATCATTACATAGCTTAGATTCTGTAAAACCCACTTATTGATATGTTTAAGAATTACATTAAAACCGCTTTCCGCAGTCTGTTAAAAAATAAAGGATTTACTGCAATTAATGTTTTAGGGCTGTCTTTAGGATTGGCCACTTGTTTACTTATTGTATTTTATGTGGTTGATGAGTTGAGTTATGATCGTTACAATACCAAAGCCGATCGTATTTACAGGGTTAACGCCGATATAAAATATGGGGGCAACAGCAGTTCTTACGCAGTATCGCCACCACCATTAGCCGCCACCATGGCAAGCAATTTTCCCGAAGTTGAAAAAGCGGCGCGACTTATCCAGGCCACTAATATCCAGTTTAAGAAGGGCAATGAGAATATGCAGGAAAACAAATCAGTTTATGCCGATAACAGCATATTTGATGTTTTTACTTTGCCAATGATAGAAGGCAATCCTAAAAATGCCTTAAATGAGCCCAATGCAATCGTGATCAGCGAAAGCGCTGCAAAAAAATACTTTAACAAAACTGATGTTGTGGGGCAATATCTAACACTTGTTAATGGCAACGTTAATTATAAAGTAACAGCAGTTATTAAGGATATACCAACGCAGTCGCATTTCAATTATGATTATTTTTTATCAAGATCTCCACAAGACCTTAAGAGCGATACTAACTGGAATAGTTTCGCTTTTAATACTTATGTACTCCTTAAACCAGGTACAGATCAAAAAGCTTTTGAAACTAAATTAAACGCCCTGATAAGACAGCATTTTGGGCTAAAAAATTATGACAAGCTTGAAAAAGTCGGAAATTTCATTAAACTGAATTTAACGCCTCTTACTGGTATTCACCTGAAATCAAACCGGCAATATGAATTGGGTTCCAACAATAGCATTACTTACATCTACATTTTTTCGGCCATTGCACTGTTTGTGTTATTAATAGCCTGTATCAATTTCATGAACCTGTCAACCGCACGATCCGCTAACCGTGCCCGCGAGGTTGGTGTGCGCAAAGTATTGGGCTCATCGCGTAAAAGTTTGATCGCCCAGTTTATGGCCGAATCGCTATTGGTAACTCTTTTTGCAACCATTATTGCTGTACTCACAGCATGGGCACTTTTACCGTTATTCAATCACATGTCTGGTAAAGAGTTGTCGATCTCTTTGCAAACGCTTACTTGGTTGTTGCCGTCACTCATTATCATCATTATTATAGTGGGTGTTTTGGCCGGATCATACCCAGCCTTTTACCTGTCGGGATTTCAACCTATCCATGTGCTAAAAGGCAAATTGGCTACTGGTTTTAAGGGCAGTAACTTCCGCAGTTTTTTAGTTGTTCTTCAATTTTCTATATCGATATTTCTAATCATCGGCACGCTGGTGATTTACAATCAATTAAATTATATTCAGCATAAAAATCTTGGGTTTGACCGCAACCAGGTATTAGTGGTAAAAAATGTAAACGTACTGCCAAATGCCAAAACATTTAAAAACGAACTCAGGCAAATACCCGGACTTACAAATGTAACGGTGAGCGGTTTTTTGCCAACGGGCAGCCTTAGGGCGCCTGATGCGGTTTTCACCAGTAAAAACGTTGATGGAAAAAGTGCGCTTTTCACTGAAATATGGCCCGTTGATGAAGATTATTTATCAACCATGGGAATGGGAATTGCCAAAGGCCGGAATTTTTCTACCCAGCTTAAAACAGATTCTTCTTCAATCATTATCAATGAAACTGCTGCCCGAATGATGGGATATTATAATGACCCCTTAAATAAAAAGCTTTATAGTCCGCAGCCGCAGGGTGCAAAAACCGTGGTAAAAGAATATAATATTATTGGGGTTTTAAAAGACTTTAATTTCAAATCGCTTAGGGATAATATCACACCTGTGGTAATGATACTAGGCAATAATAGTGACGCTTTGAGTGTGAGGATCAACTCGAAAAATTTAACGCCGTTTGTGTCAAAAATTGAAAACACATGGAACAAGCTATCGCCCAATCAGCATTTTGAATATTCATTTATGGATGAGGATTTTAACAACGCTTATAAATTTGAAAACCGTACCGGCACCATTTTTATGTCTTTCACCATTTTAGCGCTTGTGATAGCTTGTTTAGGCTTATTCGGTCTTGCAGCTTATGCAGCGGAGCAACGTAACCGCGAAATAGGTATCCGCAAAGTATTAGGCGCTAACGTATCCGCGCTGGTGACCATGCTTTCTAAAGATTTCATCAAACTGGTTTTGATCTCTATATTTATTGCTACGCCCTTAGCGTGGTGGGCCATGCACCAGTGGCTACAGGGTTTTGCTTACCGGCAAAATATACAATGGTGGGTTATCGTATCTGCAGCTTTTGGGTCAATTGTTATAGCTTTTGTAACCATTAGCTTTCAATCCATCAAAGTGGCGCTGGCAAACCCGGTAGATAGTTTGAGAAGTGAGTAGCCGTTGGGGCTAATTTAGACAACTTATTAGGTTTTTATTACATAACTTAGTATTGTCAATCTTTCTAACGATGAAAAAACTTATTATTATTGAAGATGATACCGACACCCGGGAAATGGCCGTTTTTACATTTGAGAATAATGGGTATGAAGTCATTCAGTCTGCAAAAGAAATACCTGTACGGGAGATAATTGATTTAAAACCTCATATAGTGGTTATAGGCTACCAGGTTAATGGCACTCCTGGTAATGAGCTCTGTTTAAAACTCAAAGCAAACGAGCATACCATGCATATCCCAATTATTTTATATTCAGCTAACCTGGATATCGATACAATTTCAAAAAATAAATGTGCCGACGGTTTTATAGCAAAACCTTATGAATTAGAAGATTTCGTTTACCTGGTTCATCGAATAGCCTTATCATAGCAGGTGACATCTGTTTTTAAGTTTACTACGAATATATTAAGCAAATGAAAGCAGTAGTAATTATCAAACCCGGCGGCCCCGAAGTTTTGCAAATAGCCGAAAGGCCCAAACCTGCTTACGGCCCGAACGAAGTATTGGTAAATGTGGCGGCGGCAGGCATTAACCGGCCCGATGTATTTCAGCGCAAGGGCAACTACCCTCCGCCTACCGGTGCCCCGCAGGATATACCGGGACTGGAAATTGCCGGGAAGGTTGCAGAAGTTGGAGCCGATGTGACCCGCTGGAAAACCGGTGATAAAGTTTGTGCCCTGGTGATGGGCGGCGGTTATGCGGAATATTGTAATGTACCCGAAGGGCAATGCCTACCGGTGCCTGATAATCTGTCGATGGCGGAGGCAGCCTCCCTCCCGGAAACTTTCTTTACCGTATGGAGCAATGTATTCGACCGCGGTAATTTAAAACTCGGCGAAAGTTTGCTGGTGCATGGCGGTTCAAGCGGCATTGGGGTTACTGCTATACAAATGGCCAGAGCGCTTGGCAACCCCGTTTATGTAACAGCGGGCTCTGATGAAAAATGCCGGTTTTGTGAAGAATTGGGTGCCCGAAAGGCCATCAATTATAACAACGAAGATTTCAAGATAGCTATAGCCCGGCTTACCAATAACAAGGGTGTAGATGTAATTTTAGATATGATAGGCGGAAATTATACCCCCGGCAATATTCAATCATTAGCCAATGAAGGCCGGTTAGTGATGATCAATGCGATGAAAGGAAAAGATGTCCAGGTAGACCTATCCGCGGTAATGCGTAAAAGGCTGATCATTACCGGATCCATGCTGCGTTCAAGAGATATTGCATTTAAAAGCGCCATCGCCCAAAATCTCGAAAAAAACATCTGGCCATTCCTGTTATCCGGCAAAATAAAAACTGTTATACATTCCGTTTTCCCGGCTGGCGAGGCGGCCAAAGCGCATCAGCTAATGGAAAGCAGCGAGCACATGGGGAAGATCGTGTTGGTTTTTTAATTTGGAATAAAAGTTAAAAAATCCCTCTTTACGCAGCAGAGAGGCATGTAGGGCGAAGCAATGACGGGGTGAGTCAACTATTCCATTTGGGCGGCAAAACAATATTCAATTTATCCTCAAAAAATATTTAAAACTACTATTTAAATATTTACCGAAAAACCTTAGCTTTGCGGCTCTGAAACAAAAGCATTTTTAGGTACTATTTCATTTACAAATTCTTTTAAATTACCCGGTTATATATGCCAAACATTGGAAAAATATCACAGATCATCGGTCCGGTTGTTGACGTTAGCTTTGCTGATGACGGTCATCTTCCCAGAATTTACGACGCGTTAGAGATCACAAAAGAGAATGGCCAGAAAGTTATTCTGGAAGTTCAGCAGCATTTAGGTGAAGACCGCATACGTGCCGTAGCGATGGACTCAACAGATGGTTTATTGCGCGGAATGGCGGTTGTAGATCTTGAATCAGCTATCAAGATGCCTATTGGCGATGATATTAAAGGTCGTGTATTTAACGTAGTAGGCGATCCTATTGACGGCCTGGGTGATTTAGACAAAACAAACGGTAAACCAATCCATAACCTGCCTCCCCGTTTCGAGGACCTTTCAACAGAAAGTGAAGTTTTATTTACCGGTATCAAGGTAATCGACTTGCTCGAGCCTTATGCAAAAGGTGGTAAGATCGGTTTATTCGGTGGTGCCGGTGTAGGCAAAACTGTATTGATCCAGGAGTTGATCAATAATATCGCGAAAGCTTATGACGGTGTATCCGTATTTGCAGGTGTAGGCGAGCGTACTCGTGAGGGTAATGACTTGCTGCGTGAAATGATCGAATCAGGCATTATAAAATACGGCGATGATTTCATCCATTCTATGGAACAAGGCAAATGGGATCTTTCCAAAGTAAATAAAGAAGAACTTAAAGAGTCAAAAGCTACCTTCGTTTTCGGTCAGATGAACGAGCCTCCCGGTGCACGTGCACGTGTGGCGCTTTCAGGATTAACTATTGCCGAGTATTTCCGCGATGGGGAAGCCGAAGGCAAGGGTAAAGATATATTATTCTTTATTGATAACATTTTCCGCTTTACACAAGCGGGTTCTGAAGTATCTGCGCTGTTAGGCCGTATGCCTTCAGCAGTGGGTTACCAGCCAACGCTGGCTACTGAAATGGGTACCATGCAGGAACGTATCACCTCAACCAAACGTGGTTCTATCACGTCCGTACAGGCGGTGTATGTACCTGCGGATGACTTGACCGACCCTGCGCCGGCTACTACTTTCGCCCACTTAGACGCTACCACTGTATTATCACGTAAAATTGCTGAGTTAGGTATTTATCCTGCGGTTGACCCTCTGGATTCAACCTCACGTATCCTTAGCCCGATCATTTTAGGTGACGAGCATTATAACACCGCACAACGCGTAAAAGAGATTCTGCAACGCTACAAAGAGTTACAGGATATCATCGCCATTTTAGGTATGGACGAGCTTTCTGAAGAAGATAAGCTGGTTGTATCACGCGCACGCCGTGTTCAGCGTTTCCTTTCACAGCCATTCCATGTTGCCGAGCAATTCACCGGGTTAAAAGGTGTATTGGTTGACATTAAGGACACCATCAAAGGTTTCAACATGATTATGGACGGCGAAGTTGATGAATATCCGGAAGGAGCATTCAACCTGGTAGGCAGCATTGAAGATGCTATTGAAAAAGGTAAAAAACTGCTGGCTGAAGCCAATAGTTAATATGCAGATGAGTAGATGTGCAGATATGCCAATTAGTAACATCTGTATATTTACTCATCGGCCAATAAAAAACATTTGCACATCTGCATATTTGCACATTTGAAATATGGTATTAGAAATTCTTACTCCCGATAAAAAAGTATTCGAAGGCGAGGTTAGTTCCGTAAGCCTGCCGGGTACTTTAGGTTCATTTGAAGTACTATCTCACCACGCTCCGCTTATCTCTACTTTGGAAGACGGCAAACTAACCGTACGCGGTAGCGGCAAGGAAGAAGTATACCTGATACAGGGTGGTGTGGTTGAAGTATTGAACAACAAAGTAATGGTGCTGGCCGAAGGGATCACGCTCCGTTAACCATAAAATACTAATCTTATAAAAAACGCCCGGCGAGCATTTCGTTGGGCGTTTTTTTGTTCACGTTTTTTGCGTGAACACCGTGAACAAATATGAACACCTGATAATCAGCATATTAAATTTATAAAAACTCCAAAAAACACTATA
Organism: Mucilaginibacter sp.; assembly: GCA_028288085.1. GTDB lineage: Bacteria > Bacteroidota > Bacteroidia > Sphingobacteriales > Sphingobacteriaceae > Mucilaginibacter. The sequence goes on along the minus strand of JAQBOK010000056.1, from coordinate 12,904 downwards.
AATAAGACATTTAGTAAAATGAGAGCATCTCATAGCCGCAGTAGCCAGGCACTTTTGCCTTGATAAAAACGCGCCAAAAAAACCACCCCATAATGATACTTCTCCCTGCCCGCCGCTATCACAGCCCTACGCTCCTTTTGTTTTAAAGTCAGCAAACCGGCTTCGGCCGAAATCAGCCAAAACAATGCAGGCCCACGAGCGGACAGAACGTTCAATAAACCACTGCCGAAGGCAATCCCACTACCGCGAAGCAACACTAATCATCCCCGACTTGCCTACGCAGAGATTGCCACGCTATCGCTCGAAATGACCAGTTCCCATCAGAAAGGTATTTTACCAATCGCTATCTTTAAACCGATTATAATAATTGCAGATTTAAAGATTGCAGGGTTTTTGTTTTTGCAAATAACGGAACAGCACTAACCACATTCAGCAATAATCCTTAAATTGCCCTGGATTACTATGTGGCCTTATCGCAATTTTCTGATTATTTTCTTCCTGCTCATCTGCCTCAAAGCACATAGCCAGCAGGACGTTGATCTTCATTTAAATGCACATTTGTTGACCGGCAAAAAAGTGTTAAAAGTAAAACGCGATTATCATGACCCTTTTTTGTGGGCGTTAACCTCTGGCAATGGCGTATATCGCATTAACAGCATCACCTTGCAGGTTGATGACTATTCATCTAAATTTATCGCTTACAATAATCTCCAATTCAACGATATAGCCGGCCGTAGCGCAGATACCGTATTTATTGCTACCAACTCAACAAATGTTATTGAATATAAAACGGGCACCCTAAGGTTAATAGGCCCGCAGGATGGCCTCAGCGGTACCATTAATGAAGTAGGGATGGACCATTTATTGGAAGCACAACTTAAACAAAATGGCGGCTTGGCTGGCTTACCCGTGCTGATGATTGCTACTACCGCAAACGTTTACTATTACGATTGTGTGAACGAAGTGGTCACTATGTTGGTAATGCCCCCTGCCAATAACCATTTGTATGAAACTACCTACCGAAATGAAGTCTATAGCAATGTCGGTTTCCTTTATGGCTATGATCCCTCAAAGCAGCTTAATGTCGTTAATCGTACCGCTATCACAATTTACGGAGGCGATCTATGGTATAATATGCCTGAATTCGGAAACCATATTTATACGGCCTATTATACTCCAGGGAGCTATTATTCTTATGATACTGGCTATAATATGGTGTTATTTATGGACCAGCTGTGGGGTACCGAGAATGGCTTGTTCGAGAATAACTGGAACTCTTCTTATTTTTTTACATCAGGATACAGGCACTATCTTACGGGGATCAAGGTCAACAAGATAACTTCAATATACGGCCTCATTAACTTCGGAAGTGAAAATCCCAAGGGATTGACAAAAGAAAATTTACTTGTTGCAACCGATGAGGGATTTTACTTTAGCGATTCTGGCTATTTAAAATATGTTGCCGATAATATTCGTGATTACAATACTTTCACTTTGGATCAGGAAATAGGCAAACAAGTGATCAATGATATTTGCGTAAATGCCACATCCTACTCACCAACTATTTGCGAAGATGCCATATGGGTGGCAGCCACCGATGGACTTTATTGCCTTAAGCCCGATTTTGGAAAGTATATAAACAGTCAGTTGCTGCAAGCGGCAGCTTTCCAGGGTATGAAGAGCGACGTATCATCTGTAAAGATATGCGCCGGAACAACCACCACGGCCGTAATAAATGACAACCTATATACTGGCACTACCCTTCAATGGTACAAAGATGGAAAAGAAATGCCGGGTGAATCTAAAAATTCGCTGGTGATCAATGCTGCCGGTGATTATTATACAGTTTTATATGACCCTTGCTCTATTCTGCATTTTGAGACAAATCACCTGCAGGTGCAGCTGATTTCGGCTCCGGCTTTCAGTTTTAATTATCCCGATAAGATACAACAATGTGATAATACACCCTTAACCCTGCAAACCGATAATGAGCCTGCTTATCAATATCGCTGGTACACCAATGGCGTGCTCAATGGCAACACTACACCAGCATACACTGTCACACAAACCGGCAAGTATAAAGTTGAGGTAAGTGCTTGCACTAATAGCTGGGTGTCATCAAAAGAAGTAGAGGTTGACTTGGTTACGCTCCCTGTACCGGCAGTTACTACAGACAAAGTAAAATATTGCGCTGGGGAAACAGCGTCGCTCACAACAAATGTACCGCCAGCCCCTGATTATAAGATAAGCTGGTATAAGGATGGAAATGTTATTACTGAAGATCAGGACAAGACTGCAATTTCAGCTACAACAGGTGGGAGTTATTCGGTGACTATAAGTAGCCTTATTGCAAACTGCACACAAACATCTGTTCTACAGCAAATAGCTTTTACCCCGGCACCCTCATTTACATTCAACTACCCCGATGAATTAAGATATTGCACAGGTACCCCGGTGATTCTGAAATCTGAAGGCAGCAGCACCTATCAATACCGCTGGTATAAAGATGGCGCACTAACCGGGGATGTAACGGCATCTTTAAATATCGTCCAAAATGGCAAATATAAGGTTGAAGTAAGCGGCTGCGAAGGCTCATGGATACCATCAAAAGAGGTGCAGGTGGATTTGATCAATTTGCCGGTTCCGATTATTACGGCCGATAAAGCCAGTTATTGCATAGGTGATAATGCTACGCTTTCAGCCGGCCTTCCCGCAGATCCAAATTACACCATCAACTGGTATAAAGACAATGAGCTGCTGTCAGCCAACAGTAATCAAACCTTATTGAACACAAATGCGGGAGGCAGTTATATGGTTACGATAACAAATGATCTGGCGAATAGTGATGGAACCACTTGCACCCAAAAATCCGCCTCGCAGGCTATCCTGTTTAATCAATTGCCCACTGTGAGCATACAAAAGATCGTAAAGACTACTTTGTGCGACGGGCAAAGCGTCGACCTGAAAGTAAGCCATGACGGAAGTACCGTAAAATGGTCTACCGGCGAAACCGCTGACCAGATCAGCGTAAGTACGCCCGGAAATTATAAAGCAACGGTAACTTCGCTTGCGGGTTGTACTGCAGTTGCGAATGTAGACGTGACTTTTTATTCTAATCCAATATTGAATATACCCGATGCAGGGGTATGCGTACCATCTCATAAAACTGCCACGCTGACTGCCCCGGCAGGGCTGACGACGTATACCTGGAATGGGCAGAAAGGATCGCAAACATATACCGCAGACCACCCGCAAACGGTTACCCTAACTGTAACAGATGTAAATAACTGCCAGGCGACGCAGGAAATACAAGTTACCGACGAGTGCCCGGAAATAAGAATACCAAATACCTTTACACCCAACGGAGACGGCATAAATGATACCTGGGTTATAGCAGGATTGAGCTACGATCAAACTTGCCTGGTACAAGTATTTACCCGTTACGGGCAGCAGGTACTTGAAAGCAGGGGCTACGCCACCTCGTGGAACGGAAATTATAAAGGCAAGAGAATGGCGTCGGGTGTATATTATTATATTATTACAGCAAAAAACGGCACCCTAAAGTATTCCGGGTCAGTGACAATCATTTATTAAACACAACTTCTGCGATTAATATCCCAGCTCAAAATCTCCCTAATACTCCAAATACCGCCCTATTTTCAAATTCACCTTATCCCCTTCACCATATTTTTCTGCCTGGCCATTTAGTATGCGGAGCGATACACCGTTATTTTCAAGGACGAGTTCCTCATAAAAGCCTTTAAACAGTACCTGTTTCACTACCCATTTTTTACGACTCCAACTGCGGGTAGCTTCTATCCACTCGGGATATAGCATCACCTGCGCTTTGTGCGCCCGTATACCACATAAATTGGCCTCCCGGGCAGTAAGTACATTACAGTTGGCGAGCAGTTGCGCGGTGTAAAGGTATGCCGGATGGTTGTATATTTTTTTAGGGTGACCGGCTTCAATGATCTCTCCATCTTTTACAACCAATAGCATATCAGCCATGGATAACACCTCGGCCGGATCATGCGATACCATTATTACAGTAAGCCCTGTTTCTTTTACTATCTGCCTGATATCCTCCTGCAAACCATCGCGAAAAGAGGTATCTACCTGGTTAAAGGGCTCGTCTAATAAAAGCACTTCGGGGCGGGTAACCAATGCCCTGGCTATCGCCACGCGTTGTTTTTCTCCGCCGCTCAGATCAGCTACGCGCTTATCAGCTATTTTCAGCATGTTCAGCTGGCGCAATACTTTTTCGGTTTTTTCGCGCTTAGCCATCACATTGGTATTTGGCAGCAATACAGATACGTTATCCCATACCTTGGCAAACAGGTTAAGGTCATCTTCTGCCTGGGTAACCATTTTCATGGCATCATGTCCGGGTATCAATTTCGCCTCGGGCCCCAAAACTTGCTCACCTTTAAATCGAACCTCTCCGCTGTCGGGTGATATTAAGCCGTATAGCAGGCTAAGTAAAGTACTTTTGCCGCTCCCGCTAGCCCCAATGATCGCTGTAACCTGGCCATGTTGTATGGTAAGGTCAGTTTTTTTTAGCCCCCCTTCAGAAGCTCCGGGGTAAATCTTACTTAATGAAATTGCCTGTAAAAAAGGTATGGACATTAAGGTCAAAGATAACACGATTTAAGGATTAAAAGATTTTACATAATTTCAATCATCCTGGCAAATCTTTTAATCCTTAAATCGTGTCTTTAAAAACCAAACGTAAACCCGAAGGAGAAGTTCTTTAACCCTTGCTGATCAGGACTATTCTCAAACATATCGTTCACATAGTATTTGGCAAATACCCCCCAACCGCCATAGCCTACGCGTACAAAACCGCCATAGCGTACTTTGGCAAAGTGGTAATCATCGTCAATCTTTTGCTTACCGTTCTCTTTGCTTATTTGCTTCACACGTCCGTTAAGTAGTAACCCGGCATCGGGCCCTATCACAAAGTGCACGCGGTTGCCCCGTTCGTCTTCTTTGGTACGAAAATCAAATGAGAGCGGGATACGCAGATAGCTTGACGAAAAGCGATTTTTGCTGTACTGAATATCGTCCTGGCGGTAAGTTAATACAGGCTGATTAGGCAGGATAGTAATATTTTGACGCAAACGTATCAATGTCCAGTCGAACCCACCAGATAGGTAAACTTTAAAACCATCGCTAAACCTTACCCCCATCTGGAAAACGTCAAAGCCTACATTACTTGTTTTCCACGAACGGTAATTCAGGAATTGATTTTTCGGCGATAAGGTAAAACTGCCGTTATCTATTAATGTAGCCAACCCCAGGTCAAATCTCGAGAAGGTGAGGCCAATTGATGCCTTTGGATAAATGTTGTGGGCCCTGGTAGAATCCTTTCTGCTGTGATAATCCTCCCCAAAGCCAAGCTTAATAGTGCTCCCGGTGCTGATATGGTATTTTGATGTATCAGTCGACGACTTAGCTGTGTCGGTTTTAGTTTTCTGAGCAAACACACCGCTTGCAGCCGCACATATCATGGCGGTAATTAGTAAACGTTTCATATTCTATAGTGTATTAGATTTTAGATTGAATTATTATTTTTCTTTTTTGATCTTAATTGGCCCCACATTTACCGCGGTAATGGTGGATTCATCGTCATCAGTATCAGTAAATTCTATTACCTTATCCTTACGCTTATCCACCTTTGCTACTACCAGGTTCACCAAGTCGCCAAAGTTATGGATGCCGCGTTTTCTCACAACCGTGTTAGCCGGTTTAGCTGCAGGATTTTGTGCCGTTAAAACAGGTTTAATTGTAGCTGTTTCGTCTAAATCAGCTTGTTTGATAGATAATGGTGTTGCTATGTCTGGCACAACCGGGTTCGTAATTTCAACAGGCTTGGTTGATACTGCTGCCAGCATTTGCTGTTCCTCTGTTTTTACCGGCTCTGTATTGTCAATAGCATGAGCGGTTTGCCCTGCTGATTTAACAGGTGCTCCCACCCCTTCTGCATGATGCTGTACCACTGCTACCCTATTGGCAATAACTGTATTGGCGGGGCGACTATCTTTTACCACATCCGTATTTGCCGGTGTATGAGCTATAGGTTTTACAACAGCCTGTGCTGCCTGGTTATTAACCAGCCTGTTTTTGCCGGGTTTAACCGGGCCTGAATTTTCCTTTTTCGGGATAAACAATATTCCGGCTGTTACCAGTATAATAATACTCGCTGCTATCCTCAATACGGGGAAGGTGCTTTTTTTACGTTCCTTTCCATCCAGCTTGGTATCAATATTTGTCCACACCTTTGCTGATGGCTCCATTTCAAAATCATCCAGTTTTGAACGGAACAGGTCATCAAATTCCTTATCCTGCATATTCATATCTTTTTCCTCCCGGTTGAGTTATTCTTTCTTTTAATATAGTACGTGCCCTTGATAGCTGCGATTTTGAAGCCCCTTCTGATATACCCATTATCTCGCCAATTTCCTTATGTGAATAGCCCTCAATGGCATAAAGGTTAAACACCATCCTGTACCCAGGCGAAAGCTGCTGAATGATCGCCATCAGGTCCTTTGCATCTAAATTTGCCAGCGCCACAGGGTTCACAGACTGTTCAATCCCCTTGCCCTCCATATCAACCACCTGTAGCAATTTATGGTGCTTGCGATAATATTCTATAGAACAGTGCACCATGATGCGTCTTATCCATCCCTCAAAAGAGCCATCGCCCCTAAAATCTTCCATCTTTTTAAAAACCCTTATAAAGCCGTTCTGCAGCATATCTTCAGCCTCCATCTTATCCGTTGCGTAGCGCATGCAAACACCCAGCATTTTTGAAGCGAACTGTTTATACAGCAATTCCTGCGCTTTACGTTCGCCTGCCTTACAGCGTTTTATCAGATCTTCTATTGTGTACTTGTGCTCCAAAAACATCATTTAAAGGTAAGATGAAAAGTCTGGGTAAATGGTTGCATCGTATTTAAAATATTTTTCAACTCAACCAACATTAGTATTAAATTATTTTTGTTATTTGCTAAGTAGCTCCCCCATTTCTCATGAAAATACTTAAACTCGCCTTTATTTCTGTTTTTTTAACTTTGTCTTACTGCTTTGCGCAGGACAAACCAACAGCAACCTACACCCTTTTAAAACCCGACCGTGTTTTTGATGGGCAGCAAATGCACGCCGGCTGGTGGGTATTGTTAAAAGGAAATCATATTGAAGCTGCGGGCGAACCGGCAGGTATTAAAGCGCCTGAATCAGCTAAAATAATCGAGTTAAAAGGGATGACACTGATGCCCGGGTTAATTGAGGGGCATTCGCACTTATTCCTGCACCCCTATAACGAAACAAGTTGGAACGACCAGGTGCTAAACGAAAGCCGGGCCGAGCGTACGGCACGTGCGGTAGTACATGCCCGCGAGACGCTGATGGCTGGTTTTACCACTGTGCGCGACTTGGGCACCGAAGGGTCGGGATATGATGATGTGGGATTAAAGACAGCCATTAATAAAGGCGTTGTACCCGGCCCTAGAATGATAGTGGCCACCCGCGCCATTGTAGCAACCGGCAGTTACGGACCTAAAAGCGAAGTTGCCGAAGCCACTATTATTAAAGGCGGCGAAGAAGCGGATGGCGTGGACGGGATAACACACGTAGTAAGGTCGCAGATAGGACATGGCGCCGATGTGGTTAAGATATATGTTGATTACCGTTGGGGTGCAAACGAAACCGCTATGCCTACCTTTACCGAAAATGAGCTTAAAGTTGCTGTAGAGGTAGCTAAAAGTAGCGGCAGGATAGTTGCGGTACATTCAAGCACCACTGAAGGCATGCGAAGGGCCATAGCAGCAGGTGTAACTACCATTGAGCATGGCGATGGCGGTACGCCCGAATTATTTAAGCTGATGAAGGAAAAAGGTATCGCCCTATGCCCAACGCTCGCCGCTACAGAATCTATTTTAAGTTATCATGGATGGAAGAAAGGTATCGGCCCGGTGCCACAAATGATAAGGGAGAAGCATTATATTTTCACAGAGGCAATGAAAGCCGGGGTAACCATTTGCATGGGCGGAGATGTGGGTGTTTTCCCTCATGGCGATAATGCACTCGAAATGATATTAATGGTTGAATATGGCATGAGCCCATTGGATGTTTTGAGATCGGCCACCTCGGTAAATGCAACAGTTTTCAAATTGGCTGGCCTTGGTAATATCAAACCCGGTTATCTTGCAGACGTGGTAGCTGTTGAGGGTAATCCTGTTGAAGATATTAAAGTGCTAAAGCAGATAAAACTGGTAATAAAGGATGGGATCAATTATAAGCAGGAATAATACTTTATTAGTTGGATTTAAACGCTTCTATCCTACTTCTTCGTCCTGTAATACTTGTATATCTTCACTCCTGTCATAATGATCATTGAAAAAACAACTATTCCCACACTGCCGTAGATCCAACTGATGGAATCTTTTAAAACAGCCAGAAAAACGATAGCAAACAATAATATAGTGGCTACCTCATTCCATAAACGCAATTGGGTTGATGTCCATGTGAATACCCCGTTACGCATTTGTTTTATTTTATACTGGCAGATAAAGTGATATACGATCAGTCCGGCTACAAAAGCCAGTTTGATATGCATCCAGGGTTGTTGTAACCAGGCGGGGAAGAGTATCAGCATGGTGACACCGGCGCCAACTGTAAGAAACATAGATGGAATTGTGATCACATTCCAAAGCCGCCGCTCCATAATCACAAACTGATCTGATAATATTTTACGTTCTGCTTCGGGCCTTTCCTGGGCCTCCGTATGGTAAATAAACAGGCGCACAATATAAAATAGCCCCGCCATCCAACAAACTACAAAAATGATGTGTATGGCTAATATATATTGATAAGTTGCTGTCATTGGACTTATTGACGCTAATTTCTATATTCTTTAATAATATCAACCGCATACTTCACATTATCAAACGGAATATCCGGCATAATGCCATGACCCAAATTAAATATAAATCCGTTCTCGCCTTTCATGCGGTCAAACAGCCGATATATTCTTTCTTTGATCACCTTTTTATCAGCATACAAAATATGCGGGTCAAGATTACCCTGAACGGCTATGCCATGTGGTAATCGCTTTTTAATATCCAGCAGATCAACGTTCCAGTCAATAGAGATTACATCAGGTTTGGCTTCGGCCATCAATGGCGCAAAAACCGAACTGCCCTTGCAAAAAGATATCACCGGGATATCCTTACGATTCAGCTGACTGATGATCTCAACAATATAGCGATGCGAAAATTCTTTATAGTCATCCCACGCCAAAGCCTGCGCCCAACTGTCGAATATCTGCACGGCATTTACTCCGGCTGCTATCTGCATATTCAGGTAATCAACCGTAACTTTGGCAATTTTTGATAGTAATTGGTGAGCCAGCGCGGGTTCGTTATGGATCAGCAATTTAGTTAGCTTAAAATCTTTTGACGAGCCCCCTTCAACCAAATAGCTCATCACTGTAAACGGCGCGCCCGCAAAACCAACCAGGGGAATACTGCCGTTTAACCGTTGTTGTATCACTTTAATAGCATCGGCAACATATTGCAGCTTATGCCCTACTTCGGTTTCTAATCTATCAACTCCGGCCTTATCACGAACCGGGTTTGCAAACTTCGGTCCTACTCCCTGCGAAAAACTCAGGTCACCACCCATGGCCTCGGCAGTAACCAGGATATCCGAAAATAATATGGCGGCATCAATGCCCAAAAGGTTAACCGGCAACATGGTTACATCGGCAGCTATCTCGGGCGTTTTGCACATCTCCAAAAAAGAATACTTGTCTTTTATATCCCAATATTCTTTCATAAAGCGGCCCGCTTGCCTCATCATCCACACAGGTGGCCGTTCTGTTTTTTCCGAAAATGCTGCTTTTATCAGTAACGAATCTCTCATAAATCAAACTTAGAGACGCAACATTTTGCGCCTCCGAAATAATTATATTTAATAGAAACGCAAAGTGTTGCGTCTCTTTATGGTTAATGTTTTTTTAATTCCTGCTTCAACCGGTCTATCACCGCTAACATTTTGGCAGTTATTTTTTCTTTATCCTTTAAAGCAAGCTGTAAATAGGTCTCCGCCTTTTCATATTTACCCAGCCGGATGCTGATATTGGCAACATGCACCAATGCGGCAACATGATCGTTCAATGTTCTTAACGGGTACTGAGCCGCCAGTTCGTAATGATGTTCGGCCGCGTCAAATTCATGTTTATGAAGGCAAATGGCGCCCATCATATACTCATAAAACCCCCTTCGCTTCTTATTCAGCCACTCCGGTTTTTTTATTTGGTTCAGCAACTCTTCGGTTTTCGTATAATCTTTAATATGATAGTACTTTGCCGCCAGTACCAAAGTACCCTGTTTAAAGTATTCTATTATGATCAGTACCAGCATCAACAGGCAAAATGCCGCCAGTTGGTATACACGCTGCCATGTAAAAAACACCAGCATGATCATAAAAATACTTATAACAAATAGTCGTGCCTTATTACTGAACATTAATTAGTGCTGGTTATCCGTAAACTTATATCCTACCCCGCGAATGGAATGAAAATAAACCGGGTTCTTAGGATCAGGTTCAAAATATTTGCGGAAAGTAAGTATAAAATTATCAATAGTGCGTGTGGATGGGTACACATCATAATTCCAAACAGTTTCCAGTATTTGCTCGCGCGATACGGCATCATTCCTGCGTTCTATCAGCAATTTTAGCAGCATGGTTTCCTTTTTGGTTAAAGGGGTAATAGAACCATCGCCGTTTACCAGTTCAAACGAATTGAAATGAATAGTTTTATCGCCGATCTTATAGCTGTTAAACTCTTTCAGGTCATCACCTTTCAGGCCTCTTTTTACCAGGTTATTCACCCTTAAAATTAGTTCTTCCAGGTTAAAAGGCTTGGTCAGATAGTCATCTGCACCTTTCTTTAAACCGGCAATTTTATCCTCGTTAGTATTTTTGGCGGTCAGAAACATGATAGGCACTTCTGAGTTTTCCAGCCTGATGGTTTCAGCAACCACAAAGCCGTCCACTTCGGGCATCATTACATCCAGTATCACCAGGTTAAAACGCTCTTCTTTAAATATCTGTAAAGCCTTTTTGCCATTAGTGGCGGTTGATACTTTGTAACCTTCAAGCTCCAGGTTAAGTTTTATAGCTTCCAGCAGATGATCTTCGTCTTCGGCCAGTAAAATCCTTTTTTTATTTGGCATGTGATTATAATTAAGTGTTATGCAAAAACAATTTCAAAAATACTTCCTGTAGGATTGTTATCCTTAACCTTTATACTTGCCTCGTGTTTGTCCAGCACCTCTTTCACAATGTATAAACCCAAACCCGTTCCCTTGGTATTACGCGTATCTTCGCTGCCCACACGGTAGAATTTATCGAAAATACGGCTTTTTTCTTCATCAGCTATACCAATGCCATGATCGGCCACTTCCAGGTAAATTCTGTTTGCTCTGGAATATAGTTTCACATCAACCACTTCGCAGGGGGCCGAGTACTTAATGGCATTTTCAATCAAATTGGTTACCACTGACGTTAAAGCAAACTTATCGCCTGTTATTTCAATTTTTGGTTCTATCTCGGCGTTGATCAGTTGTTCGTTAATGTCGCATTTATTCAGCTGCAAACGGTTAACAATATTATCCACCAATACCGATAAATTAAATTCGGCCTTTGGAAAAGTGTATGACCGGTTATCAATTTTTGAAGCCAGCAACATATTTTCAACCATATCATCCAGCCGCTCAATATCCAGTAATGATTTACCTATAAAATCTTGTATCTGTTGCTTTGTCAAGTCCCGCTTCTGAATGGTTTGAAGCAGCAATTTGATAGATGCTAACGGTGATTTTAATTCATGCGTTACCGAAAGCAGGAAATTCTTTTTCTGCTCCTGTAATTTGCGTTCCTTTTTGATCGACTTATGAAGACTTATTGCGCCCAACACAAATACGATCACAAACATGCTACCCTCGCCCATTATCATTGCGGTACGATCAGGCTGCAAGGTAACCAGCATGTAGCCCCACCACAACAATTCGGCTACTGCATAAATAATAAGCGCATAGAAAATAACAAATGGTCTTTTCATTTCTTTTAATTACCAGTTTTTAGTTGGCAGTTATAGCTTAAAAAAGCAAACTGTCAACTGCGTACTACTTTACTCTAAATACAATATCCAAACTATCAAAGATAGCTCGTTTTGCCTTTTCCAGCTCAACCTTTGAGTGTGCCGACGATATAAAACCTACCTCGTAACCAGATGGTCCAAGGTAAACACCCCTGTTTAGTAATTCACGGTGCATCTTTTTGAACTTTTCCATACTTGCCGGATCAATTTCATCCGCCCTGCTGATCTTCTCTTTATCAGTAAAGGCAAACCAGAATATCGATCCGATGCTAAAAACTTTAAATTTATAGTTGCGTGCGGTAGCAAAACGTTGTATAGACTCGGTAAATTCTTCTGTTTTATTATTTAAGTCGCGGTAAAAACCCATTTTAAGCAATTCGGTTAACTGTGCTATGCCGGCTGCCATTGCTACCGGGTTGCCCGACAGGGTGCCCCCCTGGTAAACGCCGCCATCCGGCGAAACATTACTCATGATCTCCACAGAAGAGCCATAACAGCCTACCGGCAAACCACCGCCAATAATTTTACCGTAAGTAAGAATATCCGGTTGGATGCCATAATATCCCGCAGCACCCTCAAAGCCGATCCTGAAACCAGAGATTACTTCATCAAATATCAGCAAGGCCCCATTTTGAATACAAATCTCACGCAGGTATTGTAAAAACTCTTTACCTTGTAACAGCAACCCATTATTTGCCGGGATAGGCTCAATGATTACTGCCGCTATCTGATCCT
>JAQBOK010000051.1 GCA_028288085.1 Mucilaginibacter sp. | reverse complement strand
CAAGAGTAAAGCATTTAAACAAGCGGTAATAAGTTCTATAACGCTGATTGTTTATTTCTTAATCGTCAGAAAATTTGAGATCCATTGGTCGCTAATATATTTTCCTATTGGTTTTTTTGTCATATTTCTCTTTATTGTAGTATTGATAATATGTATTCTTTTCTGGATAAAGAACCGTGATAAATACAGCATGTCCTACGTTCCGTTTAGTATTATCATTGTGTCGATATTAATCGTTTACCGCCTGCCCTCCAGGAACAGAAGCAAGTAATATTATAAAGGTACAGGCAGTTTATGTAACTATAAAGAGGGAAATTGTGGCTGTAACTTATACGCCGAATATTACCGCGTTAATGGAGGATATATGGCTACAGATGATAACGCTGAATATCTGACTGATTCTGTAAATTTCAGGAAATACCTTGGTGTTTATGACGAAGGTAACGAGCACATAAATGTAATATGCAAGGGAGATAACATAATGGTTATAAAAACCAGTAGTGAATTTATAAATGAAATGTGGACCAGACCGCAAATCCGGGAAAGAAAAGTATATAGTTTGAAGGATCTAATGAAACATCATATTTTTGAATAGCAACGTTGAGACTTTACAGCTTTCTAAAAACCGTCACGCCTTTTCGGATCGTGCCAGTTGAAAAATAGTAAACAAATGGTGTGCCTCATGCAGCAGGAAAAATTCAGTCCACTCAATAATGGTCATTTTTCCAAATTTGGGATGAGTGCCCATCCTGCTTAATTGTTTGTGCCGCAATCCGGTAATTAAGGTAAGGATAGTTTCCCGGTCGATAAAGAGCTGTTCTACCAAGTCTACCGTTTTGCGGCTTTGCCAACCGGGAAATTCCGGATCTGCATCCGCATTATAACGCTCAAAAACCGGGGCATCCTGATCTGCTATTTTATTCATTCTGCTAATAAACAATGGTTGATAACTAGCCAGGTGAGCAATGTTATCATGAATGCTCCATTTTCCTGGTGAGGGGTGCCATTCCAGGCCGGGCCTGTCAACATCAGCAATGATTACCGGGATACTTTCATGCTGTGTTTTTAGCCTGTCAGTTAGTGCTAAATAGAGGTTCATTATTATTAAGTTTTAAAATCAGCTTAAATTAACAGATATAGCGTTTATAGATTGTCATTCTTTTTAAATTAATCAGATTATTTCACAATACCATTTTGGTTTTTGGTATAAATTACATTAAATTAGCACTCAACAAAACTATTCATCGTTATGAGCCAGGAATTAATTGAATTTTCTGAAAAAATAGATGAACAGTTTGAAATAGCAGACATTGAGGGTGATGATTTTTGGGAAGCTGTTTTGAATTTGTTTATCTGATTTTCGACACCTTAGCAACCGGCAAAACCGGGGACGCTATGCTGGGCTTCCGAAGCTCCTGCGTTAGCCCTGTGCGCACACTTCACGAAATTCCGGACGATGTCACGCCAGTATAGAACTACTCCTTTCTTTGTAGTAACGACAGTAAAAATTCTGTGATCTAAGGGGCCTAAAATTGGCAAAAAAACCATTTATCATTTGAACACACTTTGTATACCCGGCTTCAAACCGTTGGCATTGGCGTTAAATATGCCCCAATGCGGTCCAACACCGCCCTCCTTACCTTTCCAATTCTCGTCCATAAACGCGAAATAAAAATAATTTATACCTGCAGGCCGTGCCCAGGCAACAAAATCGGCAAAATATTGAACAGCATTATCCGGTGACGGATGGGCTGCGTTAACATCCTGACCTGCTGATGGCCAGCCGGTCTCACCAATCCAAACTGTTTTACCAGAGGCCTTTGCAAGCAAGGCCGCGTACATGTCTTTAACGTATTGAATGCTACTGCCGAAGCTCCTGCCTTCCCAGAAAGGATAAATATGGGCACATAGAACATCCACTGCTGCAATAAGCTCGGGATACTTAAAATATTCGGCATAAGTATCAGCTGTCGTTATCGGTATTTTTCCGTTAGTGGCCCTCTTAACTTGTTCAATATACCCAATAAGGCTTTGCACATCCAAATCATTTCGTAAAAGCGCCTCGCTGCCTACAATTGCTATATCTGCGTTGCCTGAGTTGACTACTGAAATAAGACTATTGATCTGGGAATCGTTAACGTTTCTATCCCTGCTTATCCAGGCCCCTGCAGCCACCTTTAACCCTGCACTTTTTGCAAACTTACCGATATTTTGCAACCCGCTATCACAACCATACGTGCGCACCCAATTGGTATATGGGGCAACTGTAGAAATGAGGGATTTGATCTGATCATCTGGTATTTGTGTGCCGTAATCGGGGTTCTGTCCATCCAAATAGGGAGAAAATCCCAGTCCTTGTATTTTGTTCATGATAGGTTTTTGATTGAAGTAAAATAGTTAGAAATAAATTATTCAATTCGAAATTGTGCCTAAAATTGACATTAATGATCAAGAAACGAGTCAGTGTTATCACGGTATTTTATCCCGTGTTTTAACGGTATTTTAAAGGGTCGGATATAATAAATTATTTTCTCAGCCACCGACCATTGGATTATCGGCTATGGTCTGGTCGCGGCAAAAACCGTAGCTTTGCAGCCTGATGAATAAAGCTGCTAATAATTTTGTTTTTGAAAACGTTTCTATCATTGATATCGCCGAAGAAGGGAAAGGCGTAGGTAAAGCCGACGACTTTGTGCTTTTTGTAGATAAGGCTGTGCCCGGTGATATAGCCGATGTGCAGGTTTACCGCAAAAAGAAAAACTTCGCCGAAGGGAAGATCATACAGCTTAAACAGGCGTCTGAATATCGTACCGATCCCTTTTGCGAACATTTTGGCACCTGCGGAGGCTGCAAGTGGCAGCACATGACCTACGATGCCCAATTACATTTTAAACAAAAAACAGTGGGTGGCGCGTTGAGCCATTTGGCCAAGATAGATGCAAGCGATATGCTGCCAATAATTGGCTCCCAAATTGATAAATATTACCGCAATAAACTGGAGTATACTTTCTCTAATAAACGCTGGCTGTATGATGGTGAAAACCGTGGCGATGAAGCTTTAAATATGGATGCGCTGGGCTTTCATATTCCCGGCAGGTTTGATAAAATACTGGATGTAAAGCACTGCTATTTACAAGCCGATCCATCAAATGATATCCGCAATAGCATAGGCGAATTTGCAAAGCAGCAAGGCATCAGTTTTTACGATTTGAAAGGACATACAGGTGCATTGCGTAACCTCATTATCCGTACTTCATCTACGGGTGAACTGATGGTGATCGTAGTTTTTGCTTACGCGACTGAAGAAGAAGTTAATAGCCTGATGGCTTTTGTTGATAGCGGCTTTCCACAGGTCACTTCATTATTGTACATCATCAACCAAAAGAAAAACGATACCATTTTTGATCAGGATGTAATTGCCTGGCGCGGACCGGAATACATATACGAAGAAATGGAAGGCATCAGGTTTAGAATAGGACCAAAATCCTTCTATCAAACTAATTCTATACAAGCTTTAAAACTGTATGAGATAACGCGCGATTTTGCCGGTTTCAAGGGCAATGAATTGGTTTATGACCTATACACCGGTGCCGGTACCATTGCCAATTTTATAGCAGGCCATGTAAAAGAAGTGGTTGGGGTTGAATATGTGCCCACAGCAATTGAGGATGCAAAGGTCAATTCGGCTATCAACAATATCAACAATACTAAATTTTATGCGGGCGATATGAAGGACGTGCTGAATGCAGATTTTGTAGTAGAACACGGTAAGCCGGATGTGATCATTACCGACCCGCCACGCGCCGGTATGCACCCGGATGTAGTAGCCCGGTTGATGGAAATTGAAGCCGGAAAAATCATATATGTAAGCTGCAACCCGGCCACACAAGCACGTGACATGCTGGTATTAAAAGAAAAATATGATGTTACCAAAATTCAGCCTGTAGATATGTTTCCGCATACCCAACATGTAGAAAATGTAGTTTTATTGAAACTGAGAGATTAGTAATTAGAATCTAGAGAGAGATTAGAGGTTAAAATAATGGAACCGGAAGAACTGCTTAACGAAAATAGTAACGAAGAAAAGAAACCACAAAGCCCGCTGCTTGGTCTTAAAAATGATCTAAAGCTTTTCAGCGACTCCATACGCGAAGTGGCTGTTGAAATTATGGTGGAGGGCCTTTCAAAATACCCCATCTTTATAGCCCATCAGCATGAAGTAAAATTAGGCGAGCCAATACTGGACAGGTATGACCTGAACACCGAATGGAGCATTCACGCGTCTACACTCGAAGAATTTGTAGAACGCGGCATCATCAAAAAAGAACTGGAAGCGCGCTTTATCAAAACCTATAAAAACCCAAACGATTTTATGTGTGTATTTGTGATCGTACCGGAAGGGGCTAATTTTGTGTATTATCCCTACGAGAAAAATTAGTTTAAAGGTAAAAAGTTTGTGTGTTGGAAAGTTCATTTATACCTTTAACTTAGTCGGTAGGTTATAACTTTCCAACCTTACAGCATTCCAACAAGAAAAATGGAAAAAAAGATTCTCATACTAAACCAGCATCAGATAGAGCAAAAGATAGACCGCATTGCTTACCAGTTGCTGGAAGATAATTTTGACGAACAAGAGATTATCATCGCCGGTATTTTACCCAAAGGCAATTACATCGCCGAACGGTTAAAAAATATTCTGGACAAGATTGCCCCTTTCAAAAGCACGCTGATCACTATAGAACTCGACAAGCAAAGCACCAGCCTGAAAGCAAAAACAGATGTTGATATACAAATATGCCATGATAAAGTAGTTATTTTGGTAGATGATGTGCTAAATAGTGGCAAAACACTGGCTTATGGTTTTGGCGTTTTCCTTGATGTGCCATTGAAAAAATTACGTACCGTAGTTTTGATAGATCGTAACCATAAAAGTTTTCCGGTTACAACCGATTTTGCCGGTATAGCCCTATCTACCGTTTTAAAAGAGCATGTGGATGTTATTTTAAATGAGGATGGATTAGAAGATGCGGTTTATTTGAGGTAAAAATAGCAATGAAATGGCCTTGGATGTTCGAAAAACAAATCGGAATTATACTTATTGCTGTTCTGAGTATAGCTAAGAATTCTATTCGAATAATATAGATACCCGTTCAGAATAGCAATGATTAATTCCCATTTAATATCTGCTCCAACTTTTCCGCTGTCAAACTCAACCCGTCTGCAATAACATTAGCCTGCAAATAAAAGCTTTCGCGCTCTGCCAGTTTTTGTTCAATAAAGCCGATCAACGCATCACCATGTTTTTCCTGGAGCAAAGGGCGCTCCTCTTTACCACTCTCCAAACGGTCGGCTAAAGTTTTGGGGGCTAATTTGATATAAACTGTACGGCCATGGGCATTCATCCAGTCCATATTATCAAAAAAGCAGGGCAATCCGCCACCTGTCGAAATAATAACATTCTCGGGGTAAATAGTCTTCTTCAGCACCTCCGATTCCAGCCTGCGGAAAGCGTCCTCACCAAAAAGCGTAAAATATTCAGCTATGCTCAGTTCTACCTGCTGCTCTAATTTATGGTCGAGGTCAATAAACTCATAGCCAATTTTGTTGGCTAACTTACGTCCAAGGGTGGTTTTGCCACTACCCATAAAGCCGATCAAAAAAATTAATCCCATAAAGTAGATTTCTTTTTAAACACAAAAAAAGTAAATGAAAGTATAATAAATTCACCAATAATTGTAGGAATACAAATAAAGCTAAACATTATATCTATTTTGAATGGCCAATATTTCCAGATTAAAGCTGTCGTTACCCATGATAAAATTTGAGATATAATCAGTATTAAAATGATTCGTTTAGTGTATAATTTAATTGCATAATGCAGGTAAAAGAATTGAATTACTCTTCCTATTAATGATGTAGCTAAGCTAAAAAGAGTTATAATTTCAAGAAGTTCAATTAATGTAATACTTTTTCCCATTCTTAAGTCAACGTAATCCTCGGGTCTATCCAAACATACATTACATCAACCAAAATATTGATCACCACAAAAATAAACGCGATAAAAAGAATGGAACCCATCACTACCGGGAAATCCGACATCTCCAATGCGTCAACGGTGGCCTTTCCCAATCCGTTATATCCAAACACATACTCTACAAAAAAGGAGCCTGCTAACAGAGAGGCAAACCAGTTGGCAATTGCAGTTACCACCGGGTTAAGCGCATTTTTTAAAGCATGGCGATAAATTACAGCCCGTTCACTTAATCCTTTGGCCCTTGCAGTACGGATATAATCCTGTCCTAATACATCCAGCATGGCACTTCGCGTAAGCTGCACAATAATGGCTAATGGCCGCAAACCAAGAGTAACCATAGGCAGGATCAGGTTCTTCAAAGTAATTACTTCTCCTTTAAACGGATCATAACTGTATAGGCTGCCAGACATCTTTAATCCGGTGTATTTACTCAGCACAAAACCAAATATCCATGCAATAATGATCCCGGCAAAAAATGACGGGGCCGATATGCCGAGTGTAGAAAATGCGACAGAGGCCTTATCTATCCAGGTGTTTTGATGCACGGCGCTGAGCACTCCCAAAAAAACGCCTATAATGATAGCAAACAGCATGGCTGTTGTAGCCAGTACAAGCGTGTTAGGGATTACACCCATTAGTAATGATGCTACACCCTTACGGGTTTGATATGAGCGGCGCAGGTATGGCCATTTTAGCGCAATGGTTTTTTCTTTAGAAATGGGAATCAATTGAACATAATGGTAACGCTGCTGTTCCTCCGCATTGCGGGCATGTATACCAATGGGCGAAAGATCATTCAGGTAATAAGCAAATTGAACAGATATAGGCTTATCTAAACCAAATTCCCTGCGTACCGCCTGCAGCGATTGCACATCGGCGCGCTGCCCCTGGGTCATTCTTGCAGGGTCAACCGGTAAAATATTAAACAGAAAAAACACCACAGCAACTACCCCCAGCATTACTGCCAATCCGTAACCTAATTTGCGGAGAAAGTAGCCGATCATTTTTATTTTTGAAAATATTTTTTTACAAGGTCATCATATTTCGGTACAGAATGTGAATCCCATTTATTAATGATCGTTCCATTCTTTAACAGGAATATACCGGGATTGGCACGTACCATTGTTTTTAACGGCACACCATCAGCATAAAATACCTCACCAACCAGGTGGTTTGCTTTGATAAAAGCATCTGCATCTTTTATCGAATTTGCCGTTAGCAGCACCGTGCGGGTATTAAAATTTTGTGCCAGCGACATTGACAAGGCATTTAACCGGCCCATTGCTTCTACATCCGTTTGGTACAGATCATAGGCCACAATTACAATGTTATAAAACGGGTTCGACAGCAGCTCTTTGGTATAATCATTACCCTGGGCATCTTTTATAGCAAGGTCCTGTATTTTAGGTGTGAACCCTTTTTTAATAAGCACACTTTCCGGGTCGCCCACTATCTCCCAATTGTTATCCTTCCAGATGTTACTTTTCAAGTAATCCTTATCATTCATCACTTTGGTTGCGCCTGTTTTTTTATTTTTCAGGTGATAGGTGATCTCAAATTGATCTGGAATGGCACCATGAGGGGTTTTCATTTCCTCCAATATATTAGCGCCCACCTTGTAGGGCAAAAAGTCAATAACCGGCATAAAATTATAGGTATAAAACCCTATACCTAAAGCTATAACAGTAGAAACTACAAGCAGGTTATCGCCGGCTTTTTTGCTGAAAACAGGATTAATAATTTTGCGGTTGACAAATAGAACAAGTATAAGCAGCAGCAAAACCAAATCCTTACTGAAAGACTGCCATGGGGTAAGTGGTATAGCATCGCCAAAGCAACCACAGCTTTGCACCACCTTAAAATAAGCCGAATAAAATGTTAAAAAGGCGAAAAAGATAATGAGCAGCAACAGGCCCCACGCCACAGAAACTGCACGCACTCCTATTAGCAAAGCAAAACCCAGAACGATCTCAAGTGAACATAAAACAATAGCAAAGCTAAGCGCGAAGCTGTTTAAAAAGCCCATGTGGAACACGTCAAAGTATTCCTCCAGCTTATATGAAAAGCCCAAAGGATCATTGATCTTGATAAGGCCCGAAAATATAAACAGTAAGCCTACCAATAACCTGCAAAACCAAACCAAATTCTTGCTCATTTTACATCCAGCTTTATTAACGCAAAAACTGCATAGTTCAGCATATCCTGGTAATTGGCTACCACTCCTTCGGATGCAAGCGTATGCCCTTTATTGTCTTCTATTTGTTTTACACGTAGTAGTTTCATCAGTATCAGGTCTGTAATGGAGCTGATACGCATATCACGCCAGGCCTCGCCATAATCATGATTTTTGGCAAACATTAGTTCTTTCGTCTCATTTACTTTTTTATCAAAAAGCGCGCTTACATGCTCAACCGAAAGTTCTGTTGGAGTATCCGGGCCGCTATCCAATTGCATCATCGCTATAGCGCAATAGTTTACAATGCCTATGTATTCGCTGGTAATATCCTCGTCTACCTTAGATATTTTTTTCTCTTCCAGCGTGCGTATGCGCTGCGCCTTTATAAATATCTGGTCGGTAATAGATCCTATGCGCAATATGCGCCATGCAGTACCATAATCACGGGTCTTTTTCATGAAAAGCCCCTTACAAATTTTAATAACTGCTTCGTATTCTGCTGCTGTGTTGGACAATTTGCTGTAATGTTTGAATGTTGGAAAGTTGTAATGCTAATTTAAAATATGCGGTGCAAGAAATACCCATCAATTCCTATCTCTTTATTGCTCCCCCGGGAAAAGGTGACGCATTATCAAATCACAAGTTTTAAAGATATAAAAGTAACTTTACAACATTAAACCTTTGCAACATTACAACCAAAAATCGTGACCAAAGATACATTTTTTCGCAAAAAGGAAACCATAAATGCAGGCGGCAAACTAATCAGCCTGGCTACACCTAAAGTAATGGGGATTATCAACCTCACGCCAGATTCCTTTTATGCCGGCAGCCGCAAGCCACTTATTTCTGATGCCTTGCTGCAGGCAAATAAAATGCTATCCGAAGGTGCTGATTTCCTGGATATCGGCGCATATTCTTCACGCCCCGGTGCCGACGATATTTCTGAACAGGAAGAAACAGACCGGCTATTGCCAGTAGTAGAATTGATATCCGCCAACCACCCTGATGCGATAATCTCTGTTGATACTTTCCGTTCACAAGTAGCTGAAGCCGCCATCAAAGCCGGGGCACATATCATCAATGACATTTCGGGAGGACAACTGGATAAAAACATGTTTGCTGCAGTAGCCCGTTTGCAAGTGCCTTATATACTAATGCATACAAAAGGCTCACCGCAAAACATGAACCAATTAGCACAATACGAAGATGTTTTTACCGAAGTGCTTGATTATTTCGCCGGGCGATATTATGAGTTAAAGCAATTAGGCGTACATGATGTGATCATCGATCCCGGTTTTGGGTTTGCAAAAATGCAGGACCACAGTTATGCACTAATGAGCCGGTTGCAGCACCTGAATGTTTTGCAATTACCCATCCTGGTGGGTGTATCACGCAAAAGAATGGTTTACAACGTAACAGGCGGAACTGCCGAAGACGCATTGAATGGTACAACGGCGTTAAATACCATTGCCCTGATGAAGGGCGCCAGCATTCTGCGTGTGCACGATGTAAAAGAAGCAGTAGAAGCTATTAAGATATTCCGGATGTGCGAATAGTTTATTAATTCTCTATTTTTTGGATGATCTTTATTATCCTCAACCTATTCATTTTGTATTTTTGAATAATCAAACTCTATCCCGTCATTATTATTCTCGCCAATAGATAATTGGAGGCCGCTAAAAGTAAAAACCTCCGCATCACTGTGATCAAACACTATTTTGTCAACAGAATTTGCATATGGAAGATTCGATTGTATAATGTGAAAAGTGCCCTGCGCAATTACTGCCCCTTTATTGAATTTCTTGTAAGTACTGTCGCTGTTAAACTGGTAAATTCTTCCGTTACCGGCTTTGTAGGTCGAGTCAAATCCTACTATGCTGCCGGCTTGCCTGCGCAATTCCCATTTACCAAATAAGCCGGGCAATACGGGCGATGGCTGCTCACTTTTTGTACAGGCCAGCATGCAACATGCTGCAACCATGATTAATAATAATGTTTTCATTATTGCTTTTTTTATCCCTTACGCAAATACATACACTAATGTAACAACCACGTATAAATTTGGGTTATACACGCCGTACGGAAACGAACGGTTGATGTATCAGAACAGTTCACTTATAAAAAATATTTTTAAATTTAAAGCATTAACAATCAATAGATTACATTATCGGCATTTGATTTGTGGGTATCAAAACACAGCAATAAGAACATGGCACACCGTAAAAAATTGGAACGGCGAACTTACTCACAAGACCGTTACTACATCCTGATAAAGAGACAAAGATCAGGCAAAGCCACGTTTAATGAACTAACTGAGCTGGATGAAATAGTTAACCGGGTTCCGGATATCAGGGAACGGGTTATTCGCGAAAGTTTTAATATTGAGGATCTGCATGGTTTTAATGAACCCCAAAACATGCCGGGGAAAGATGACAATCAACATGGGTTTCGATTGCAGCATGATAGCTTATGGAACAGGCTAAAATCCTTTATAAACCGTGTTTTCTACCTGCAGATTTCTGTGACAAAAGTTGATATCCCTACGTTGATATTTTAAGCGTCTTCTTAACGCCGTGATACTAATTTAAACTTTTACGAAACGCATTAGGTGTTATCCCTTCAAGCCGCTTAAACAATTTAAAAAAATAGCTCAGATTATTAATGCCCACAGCGTAACATGCTTGGTTAATAGTGGCATTCTCGTCCTTAAGCATTTTTTTTGCCACCTTTATCCGCTCCCGAATTATAAAATCAACGGGGCTTATACCGAACTCTCTTTTAAAATATCTGAAAAAACTGGGCTTGCTCATACAACATAAGTTGCTAAGCTTATCAATAGTGATCTCTTCACTTATATGATTCCTTATGTATTCAGTAGCAAAGGCAAAGCGATGGTTATTAGTATGTTTATGATAACTATCCAATATCAGTTGCCTGGCCTGGGTTTGCATCAGCCTGATCAGCAATTCCTTTAAAGTAAAATCGGCAATTACATCTTTTGCAGAAATGTTTTCGGTGCTGATGCTAACAAGCCTGTCAATAGTTGCTGTGATCTCTGCTGTATTATGCAAATGAAAACATGAAAGGTCGATCTTCCAGCTATCGGCCTTTTCAATTTTTGGATAATCTTCATTCAACAATTGCACCGTATCCTGTAACAGATCAGCCTGCATAGCCAGCGCGATGCATTGAGTGGGATTTTGATAATCCGCATCAGGGAAATCGATCACCATCTCTTCATGATCCGGCACAATAACCGACTCGCCCGGTAAGTAATCAAATTGTTCTGAACCAAAAAGGTGCATTATTTTCTTTCCCCGTAACATGGTGGTCAATACCATATCATTAAAAACCAGCTTCACATTTTCCGACTGTTTCCAGGTTTCAAAAACATTCAGTTCACAATGCTGCAAGGTATAAACAGATCGGTTTTCTACCAGTGTTCTTAAATCCTTTTCGGGTTTTAGAGGCAATAACCTGGGTTTAAAATTGAGCTGCATAACTATTTGCTTTTACAATAGTGGGATAGCGTCTATACAGATAACAGTAAAAATTGGTTTAAATAAAGATACAGATAAAACGATAGTTTCATATTGATATTTTAATGCATAAAACTGATACGATACGCCATAAGTTGCCCCCGCTGCATCCATACTTTTATATAAACCAATATTAAAAATTAATTCCTTAACTATGGATACCCTATCAGCAACCCAGCAGCTTGTAAAAAGGCCTGCGTTTAAAGACCACTATGACAATTTTATCGGGGGTGAATGGAAATCACCTGTAAAAGGAGTATACTTTGAAAGTATTTCTCCAATTGACGGACAATCATTTACCAAAGTTCCGCGCTCTGGCAAGGAAGATATAGAACTTGCTTTGGATGCCGCGCATAAAGCTTTCGCTACCTGGTCGCGTACCTCTGTAACAGAAAGAAGTAATATTTTATTAAAAATTGCGGCAGTAATGGAAGAAAACCTGGATTACCTGGCAGCAGTAGAAACCGTTGACAATGGCAAACCCATCCGGGAAACAATGGCTGCCGACCTGCCATTGGCCATTGATCATTTCAGGTATTATGCCGGTGTGATCCGGGGCGAAGAAAGCACGGTAAGCGAGCTCGATGAAACTACGGTATCATTAAACATTCACGAACCACTTGGCGTTGTGGGTCAGATCATACCATGGAATTTCCCGCTGCTAATGGCTACCTGGAAAATGGCCCCCGCTATAGCGGCCGGCTGCACCGTGGTGATGAAGCCAGCCGAACAAACCCCTGTTGGTATTTTAATTCTGATGGATCTGATCAAAAACATTCTCCCCCCTGGCGTAATAAACATCGTTACCGGTTTTGGGCCCGAAGCAGGTAAACCATTGGCCAGTTCGCCACGTGTAGCCAAAGTTGCATTTACAGGCGAAACAACCACCGGACGGCTTATAATGCAATATGCATCAGAAAACTTGAACCCGGTAACAATGGAGCTCGGAGGCAAGTCACCCAATATATTTATGCCAAGTGTAATGGACGCCGACGATGATTTCTTTGATAAATGCCTGGAAGGCGCTGTAATGTTCGCCCTTAACCAGGGCGAGGTATGCACCTGCCCTTCGCGGTTGCTGGTACATGAATCTATTTATGACCGTTTTATTGAACGGGTGATAGAAAGGGTTGAACGTATTAAAATGGGGCATCCCCTTGACCCTGATACCATGATGGGCGCCCAGGCCTCAAAAGACCAGTATGAAAAAATCCTTTCCTATATTGAGATTGGAAAAGAAGAAGGCGCCGAAGTGCTAACCGGAGGTGCTAAAAAATACCTGGATGGGTTAACAGAGGGGTATTACATACAACCAACCATATTAAAAGGGCACAATAAAATGCGGGTTTTCCAGGAAGAAATATTTGGCCCTGTTGTTTGCGTTACCACCTTCAAATCTTCAGAAGAGGCAATTGAAATTGCCAACGATTCGCTTTATGGTTTGGGTGCTGGTGTTTGGACCAGGGACGCCCACGAACTATACCAGCTGCCACGAGCTATACAGGCAGGGCGCGTGTGGGTAAACTGCTATCATGCATACCCGGCCCATGCACCATTTGGCGGTTATAAAAAATCAGGCTTTGGCCGCGAAACCCATAAAATGATGCTGGATCATTATCGCCAGAATAAAAACATGCTGATATCTTACAGCAAACAGAAATTGGGGTTTTTTTAAACATACATATTAATAAAAGCATCACAACATATACGCTGTGATGCTTTTATATTTTCACTACTATGAGACCCACAGAAAGAGTTTTAGTAACCCCGGAAGCTATAAAGATCATCAGGCAATTGCGTAAAGAACATGGTGAATTGATGTTTCATCAAAGCGGCGGTTGCTGTGACGGTTCACAACCCATGTGTTTTGAAAAAGGTGAGTTTAAAGTTGGCGAGAGTGATGTTTATTTAGGTGACATTGATGGGTGCGCCTTCTTTATGGGGCGCGACCAGTTTGAATATTGGAAACATACCCAGCTTAACGTTGACATTTCACCGGGCAGAGGATCGAGTTTTTCGCTGGAAATACCGCTTGGCCTGCGTTTTATAATCCGCTCAAGACTATTTAATGATGATGAAACCAGTAGCTTAATACCTGTAATATCGGGGGAAGAATACATCCAAAAAAATCAAAACTAATTATCAAAATTAACTGATATATGGCACTTACAAGTAGCAAATTCAATAGGCTATTTGTTTACCGCACTACTTGGTTGCTGAAAGTGCAGATTAGTAAGAAATTTTTGTTGAAAAAACCGGGAAATTGACGTCGATATTTTAAGTCTTTGATTTTGATGTTTAACTTTATGTTGAAATAAAAAATTGATGATGCCCCTGTCAAAAACTACAACCATAAAAAGAACGGACAGCAATGACCTGGATTTTCCTTATCTGGTTGCCCTGCTGAACAAGGAACTGAGGGAAATGTACGGCGACCTCCAATCGGTTTATGATCGGTATAATCATATAATTAATTTAGATACCGTAGTAATCGCTTATTGTAATGATAGTCCCGCGGGCTGCGGGTGCTTCAAAAAAATTGATAATAGCACAGTCGAGATCAAAAGAATGTTTGTTAAACCAGAGGAACGGAAACAAGGTATCGCCATTAGTATGTTGGGCGAACTGGAGGTGTGGGCCAAAGAAGATGGTTTTTCATATGCGCTATTAGAAACAGGCAACAAACAAGGTGAAGCTATTGCCCTATATCAAAAGGCCGGATATACTACAATTCCTAATTATGGGCAATATTTGGGAATGGAAAGTAGTATTTGTATGAGGAAGGAGTTGTAAGAGCCCTCAGAAAACATTCTTTCATGGAGATAAAAGTGATCAAAACCGCACCTGATACGATCCAGAACTAGTTTACATGATAGTGAAGATCAATTGCAATCATGAAATGCATCAAATAAAAAAACCGTTACCCACCGAAGTGAATAACGGTTTTAAGTAATTGAAAAATTTATTTATTTCTGTTCTTCTTCTTTAGGCTTTTTGTCTTCGCCTTTGGTATTTTTATCAAGCACTTTTACCATGTCGCTTTCTTTATCGTAATCTACTTCCATGGTATCTCCTTCAACCAGTTCGCCTTTCAATATTTCTTCAGCGATCGGATCTTCCAGGTATTTCTGGATAGCTCGTTTAAGCGGCCTTGCACCAAATTGCGAGTCAAAACCTTTTTCGGCAATAAACTCTTTGGCATTCTCAGTTAGGGTTATTTTATAACCCAGGCTGTTCACGCGGCTGAATAAATATGCCAATTCAATATCGATGATTTTGAATATCTCGTCTTTACCTAAAGAGTTAAACACGATAACATCATCAATACGGTTTAAAAACTCAGGAGCAAAAGCGCGTTTCAACGCATTCTCTATCACACCCCTTGAATGGGCATCAGCCTGGTTGGTTTTGGCTAAAGTGCTGAAACCAACACCCTGTCCGAAATCTTTCAACTGGCGTGCGCCAATATTAGAGGTCATAATAATGATCGTATTCCTGAAATCAACCTTACGGCCAAGTGAATCGGTCAATTGCCCTTCATCCAACACCTGTAACAGGATATTAAATACATCCGGGTGTGCTTTCTCAATTTCATCCAGCAGGATAACCGCATAAGGTTTACGGCGAACTTTTTCAGTCAGCTGACCGCCTTCTTCGTATCCTACGTAGCCCGGAGGCGCTCCTACCAAACGTGATACTGCGAATTTCTCCATGTATTCGCTCATATCAATTTGTATCAGAGCATCATCGGTATCAAACATAAAACGGGCAAGTTCTTTTGCCAGCTCAGTTTTACCAACACCTGTAGGCCCCAGAAATATAAACGAGCCAATAGGTTTTTTAGGGTCCTTTAACCCTGCACGTGTACGTTGTATAGCCCGGGTTAGCTTTTTAATAGCTTCTTCCTGACCGATGATCTTAGTCGAAATAGTTTCAGACATATTCAACAGCTTCTGACTGTCGGCCTGCCCAACCCTTTGAACCGGGATACCAGTCATCATAGCTACCACTTCGGCTACATTATCTTCGGTTACAGTGTAACGTTTTGATTTTGTTTCAGCCTCCCAAATTGCTTTGGCTTGTTCCAATTCTTCCAGCAAATGCTTTTCGGTATCACGTAACTTAGCCGCTTCCTCATATTTCTGGCTGCGAACTACTTTATTCTTTTCGATTTTGATCTGCTCTATCTTCTGTTCTACATCTAATATATTTTGCGGAACATGGATATTGGTTAAATGCACCCTTGAGCCAGATTCATCCAGTGCGTCTATAGCTTTGTCTGGTAAAAATCTATCAGTAATATACCTGGCAGTTAATGAAACACAAGCGTTGATAGCTTCGGGAGTATAAGTTACACCATGATGCTCTTCGTATTTGTCCTTAATGCGGGTTAATATCTCAATAGTTTCATCAGGCGTAGCCGGTTCAACCATCACCTTTTGGAAACGACGGTCTAAAGCGCCATCCTTTTCAATATACTGACGATATTCATCCAGTGTGGTAGCGCCAATGCATTGAATTTCTCCTCTTGCCAAAGCAGGTTTGAACATATTTGATGCATCAAGCGATCCCGAAGCACCACCTGCGCCAACTATAGTATGAATTTCGTCAATAAATAAAATCACATCCGGTGATTTTTCCAGTTCGTTCATCACCGCCTTCATGCGCTCTTCAAACTGACCGCGGTATTTTGTACCGGCAACCAACGAAGCAAGGTCAAGTGTAACTACCCGTTTGTTGAATAATACACGTGATACCTTACGCTGAACAATGCGCAATGCCAGTCCTTCAGCGATAGCTGATTTACCAACACCAGGCTCTCCTATTAAAATAGGATTGTTCTTTTTACGACGTGAAAGTATTTGTGATACCCTTTCAATTTCTTTTTCGCGGCCAACAATGGGATCCAAACGACCATCTTCGGCAGCTTTGGTCAAATCGCGGCCAAAATTATCTAATACAGGTGTTTTTGATTTAATATCTGATACTTTTTTAGGCTGACTGAAGGAATCGTCTTCTTTAAAATCATCCTCGCCACCTGTTGGTGAACCCGGCATCTCATCAGTCACATCGTTTTTGTGTGATTCTACTTCGCCTTTAAATATCTCGTAATTAACATTAAACTGTAGTAATATCTGTGATGCTATATTATCTTCATCGCGCAAAATGGAGAGCAACAAATGCTCCGTACCAATTACGTCACTCTTAAATATTTTAGCTTCCAGGTAAGTGATCTTTAATACTTTTTCCGCTTGTTTGGTAAGCGGAATACTGCCGATGTGCACATTTGTGCCTATAGTGCCTTTTACAGCATCTTCAACGGAGCGGCGTAATTTGGCGGTATCAACATTCAATCCTTTCAGCAATTTAATTGCAATACCGTCACCGTCGCGAATAAGCCCCAGCAAAAGGTGTTCGGTTCCGATATAATCATGTCCAAGACGCAACGCCTCTTCCCTGCTATACTGGATAACATCCTTAACCCGTGGCGAAAATTTAGCTTCCATATAATACCTTTCCAAAAATTATGTACGTCCTGATCTGTTAATTAGTTTTATTTTAAGAACGTCTGTTAATTAACTTCAACAATACTGCCAACTATTTCAACACGTTAAAAACAGACATTATTATGATGCGCAATCTATCAAAGAAAATTTTTATTCCAAGAAAATAGTTAATAAAAACCTTCTAAAAATGCAAAAACCTACTACATCCTATTAATTATAGATATTGACCACAATATGTTTATAAAGTTTAATATAAACAAAATGCCAATAAAATTAAAAGAACAGCTAAAACAAGAAATTTCGTCACCTGGTATGACATTACGGCATTCAACCTCAATAAAATCCTACCACCTTCTACTTAGTTTATACGTATGCCTATCCAAAAATGATTTTATTTCTTAAATAATATTAAAATAGTTTTCAAGATTTCAACAAGGATGTTAATTACTTACTTTTTGAGCCTGTAATTCCATCTACTTAAAACTTATTTATTGTATTTCTATTTCTACCCTATATAGACGATAATTTATGGCTTAATGTTACATTTTGGGTTGATTGGGTTAAATTAAGTTAGGTAATTAATTGAGTTGGCCTGTTTAATCTCTTAACTTAATCAACTAACATCAATTGCTATTCCGTCAATTTTCAAGCATATTTGTGACCCTGATTCAATAACGCTCTAATTCAATAACCAGCTTGCCGGCAGGCAGGTTTCAATAATTAAAATAACATGGCAGACGAAAAGATAATTTTTTCAATGGCTGGAGTGAGTAAGATATACCCTCCGCAAAAACAAGTTTTAAAGAATATCTATTTGTCCTTTTTTTATGGGGCCAAAATCGGTGTTATCGGATTGAATGGATCTGGTAAATCATCGGTTTTAAAGATCATAGCCGGATTAGATAAATCTTACCAGGGCGAGGTAGTGTTCGCACCGGGATACACTGTAGGTTATTTAGCACAAGAGCCTGAGCTTGACCCAAATAAAACTGTAAAGGAAGTGGTGGAAGAAGGTGTAGCCGAAATTACCGCTATACTGAAGGAATACGAAGAGATCAACGAAAAATTTGGATTACCGGAAGTGTACGAGGATGCGGATGCCATGGATAAACTAATGGCAAGGCAGGGTGAACTACAGGATAAAATTGATGCCGTAAATGCCTGGGAACTTGACGCCAAACTGGAAAGGGCGATGGATGCGCTACGTTGCCCTGATCCAGACACCAAAATTGCTGTTTTATCAGGAGGGGAACGCCGCAGGGTTGCTATGTGCCGGTTACTATTACAGGAACCAGATGTGCTTTTATTAGATGAGCCTACCAACCACCTGGATGCCGAGTCGATAGACTGGCTGGAGCAGCATTTAAAACAATATAAAGGAACCGTTATCGCCGTTACACACGATCGTTACTTTTTAGATAATGTGGCCGGCTGGATTTTGGAACTTGACCGTGGAGAAGGCATTCCATGGAAGGGAAATTATTCCTCATGGCTGGATCAGAAATCCAAACG
>JAQBOK010000028.1 GCA_028288085.1 Mucilaginibacter sp. | reverse complement strand
GAAAAGCTTTTTAGCTGGTTGATCATTTCTTCGAGGTGGCCTTCCTCCTCTAAAATAATCGACTTTACATTTACTTTGCTTGATACATTGTCAAGCGCCTCCTGATAAACAGGGTAAAGCTCATCTGCACGAACTTCAATGGCATATGTTACCAGTAGATAGGCAGCAAAGCGTAAGTCCTTACCGTTTAAACCAAGCTCCCTTTTCAAATAGCGGCAAACATCCACATCAAGTTGATTAAGATAATATTTACTGCTTTTAGGGGCTATTAAATAATTGTTAGCATAGGTTGGACATTGGGTTTTCCCTACTTTCTCAATCTGTTTTTTAAGGTAGAAAGCATGCCTATGCTCTTCGGCAGCATGTTTCAATATAATATAAGTAACAGTTTCAGAATCTTCGCTCGCTGATATTTTACGGGCACCGGTATTCTCCATTAGCGAGAGCGTATTCAGCCAGCGTGCATGCAGTTTATTATCGTTGATTATTAAAGCTAATAATTTGTTGAATTCCATTTTTATAATTCCTCAAGGGCACTTTCAATTTTGCTGTAAATATAATCGAGCTGCTCGTTGGTAATGCAATACGGAGGTAAAATGTATAATATATTACCTAAGGGACGTAAAATGATACCAGCATCCAAAAAGTACAGATATAATTTATCTCTAAGGGAGCTAAAATATGATGTATCTGATCCTGTTTCCCACTCCATTACAAGTATAGTACCTGTTTGCCGGGTTATTCTTATACGTGGATGAGCTTTGATCTTTAAAGCAAATTGTGAATGTTTGTTTTCTATGCGTTTAATATTTTCGTTGGTAGCAGGCTCTAAAAACAGGTCTAAACTGGCTAAGCCCGCCGAACAGGCTACCGGGTTTGCAGTATAAGAATGCCCATGGAAAAGTGTTTTTAAGCGGTCATCAGATAAAAAGGCATCGTAAATATGCTGCGCACAGGTTGTTAAGCCCAATGCCATAGTTCCACCTGTTAAGCCCTTTGAAAAGCACATGATATCTGGTTGTGTGGATAAATAATCGCATGCAAATGGTTTACCAGTACGACCAAAACCTGTAAAAACTTCATCGGCTACCAACAAAACTCCTTCATTACTACAATGAGCCATTAACTGATCAAGATATCCGGCTTCATACATTAACATTCCCGATGCACCTTGTACCAATGGTTCAAAAATGAAACAAGCTAATTCAGATCCGATACCTGAGATCTGAGATTTGATACTGTTTATATTTGATGCATCCGGCAGGTCAATAAACTCTACTTCAAATAGCAGGTTATCAAAGGCTGCGGTAAAAGCGCTCCTACCACTTACAGCCATTGCCCCAAAGGTATCGCCATGATAGGCATTTTTGAATGCCAATATCTTAGTTCGCGGATTGCCTTTGTTATGCCAGTATTGCAAGCACATTTTTATGGCTACCTCAACAGCGGTTGAACCATTGTCTGAATAAAATGCTTTTTGCTGATTAGCGGGAAGTATAGCAAGCAACCGTTCGGCCAATTCAATGGCTGAAGGATGGGTAAAACCTGCGAATATAACATGCTCTAATTTATTCAATTGCTCTGCAACTTTTTGGGCGATATAAGGATGAGCGTGCCCATGAATATTTACCCACCAGGATGATACCGCATCAATGTAGCATTTACCATTTTCATCAAACAGACAAGCACCCGCTCCTCTTACTATTGGAACAGGCGGCAAAGCCGTTTTCATTTGTGTATACGGATGCCATATAACTTTTAAATCTCTGTCTACAAGGCTCATATATTATTTATTAAAAGTTTTACTACATGCTTGTCGATAGGAAAAGTAACATCGTCAGGCTGTAGGTTTGCCAGGCTTATCCAGCGAAAAGATTGCAATACATCTCCTTCTCCATCAAAGTCATAAGCAATTGTTTTTACAGTGAAATTAAGAGGAGATATATTCTTTACCAGGTAATAAACGCTGATAACCTGTGAATCATTAAATGCCGACTTTACAAAAATATCAGTAGTATAAAAATGCCGGATGATTTCAATTTCGAGGTTACACTCCTCAACAAATTCACGCTTTAAGCCATCTGGCAGTCCCTCGCCAAACTCCAATCCACCACCTGGAAATTTTATAAAGCGCATACCATATTCCTGCTCATCACTTATCAGGACCTCATTCTGCTCATTTATAAGCAGCCCATAAACGCGTACATTAAAGCAGTGCATTATTCAAAGTGTTTTTTATTTCGGATAACTTTATCCATCGTCCAGGTTATGTCTTCACTCTTGGGTTCCGATCTGATAGGGCAATTGGGCATACTGCAATAATAACAGCACTGAGGCACGCACGGATCAGTGTGAATAAACAACTCCGTTTTGGTAACCTCGCTGTTAATTAATTTATCAACCAATGATACCTCTGTATGCACCTGGTTAAGGTCAAAGTAATTCGGTAAAGTTAAATGACAATCAATATGCAGTTCATTACCGTACTTCTGTGCACGAAAATTATGTATATCGATCCAGGCGTCTCTCCTCTTTTCATTTAAAACAGTTATTACTTCTGTTACTACATCAAAATCTGCTTCATCCATTAACCCTGAAACAGACCTGCGAACCAGCTTATAACCACTGAATAAAATATATAATGCTACAAGTATGGATAAAGCGCTATCCAGCCAGATTATTTCTGTAAAATTGATCAACAGCAAACCAACCACCAAGCCTATGCTGGTAACCATGTCAGCTAACAAATGCCTTCCATCAGCTTCGAGTGTAATGGAAGACAGTGTTTTTCCCTTGTCGATCATGTAATAACCCAGGGAGCCATTAATTACACCCGTTGCTCCTATTATTATAGCGCCTGTTAAAAGGTCGTGTATCTGATTTGGATAGAAAATTCCATAAACAGACTTAATGATAATAGTTATGGCGGCAATTCCTATTAATGCCCCCTCAATAAATACGGAAAAATACTCGACCTTACCATGCCCGTAAGGGTGGTTCTCATCGCGGGGCTGCGCAGCAAGATAGATGCTGAAAAAAGCGAAGGAACTTGCCAGTACATTTACAATACTTTCGGCTGCATCGGTAAGTACAAAATTTGACGCGGTTAAAAAGTAAGCGCAAAATTTAGCTATCATCAGAACTATACCGGTAATTAGGGAAATGAGTATTATCCTTTTCTGCTCTTTCAAAACAATATTAATTTGTGGCCAAATTTATAAATAACAACGGTAATTAAAGCAGAAAGCTTAATAGCAAAAGGTAAAAGCCTAAAGCTGAGATTTCAAAAACCTTTCACCTTTTAGCTTTCACCTTTCACCTTATTTTCTATATTTGCCGCCATAAGAAAAAAAGTTTATTATGAGTGCATTAAGTAACAGGATCAACAACCTTTCAGAGTCGGCAACAATCAAAATGGCCAAAATGGGCCGCGAACTTGCCGCTAAAGGAGTTGATGTGATCAGCCTTAGTTTTGGCGAACCAGATTTTCATACCCCTGACTATGTGAAGGAAGCCGCTAAAAAGGCGATGGATGAAAATTTTACCTATTATACACCTGTTTCGGGATATCCAGAATTACGAAAGGCGATCTCAGCGAAATTGAAGAACGAAAATGGTCTTGATTATGATTTCAGCCAAATAGTAGTTTCAACCGGCGCTAAACAAGCTATTGCCAATGCCGTTTTATGCCTCGTTAATCCCGGTGATGAAGTGATCATCCCCACGCCTTACTGGGTATCTTACTCTGAGGTGGTAAAATTAGCGGAAGGAAAAAGTGTATTTGTAAATGCACCTGTGGAACAGGATTTTAAGATAACGCCAGAACAATTGGAAGCGGCTATAACGCCTAAATCAAAATTGTTTATGTTTTCGTCACCCTGCAACCCTACCGGTAGCGTTTACAGCAAAAGCGAACTGGAAGGTTTAGCTAAGGTATTTGAACGCCACCCCGATGTTTATATTCTTTCTGACGAAATATATGAACACATTAACTTTGTTGACAAGCACGAATCGATAGCACAATTTGAAAACATAAAAGACCGTGTAATTATAATTAATGGCTTTTCAAAAGCTTTTGCAATGACAGGCTGGCGCATTGGTTATACCGCATCAAACAAAGAAATTGCAAATGCCTGTGATAAAATGCAGGGGCAAATCACATCAGGAACCTGTTCTATCACCCAAAAGGCTGGTGTTGCAGCTTCTGAAGGCGGCCTGGAAAGTGTTTTGAAAATGCGCGATGCCTTTAAAAAACGTCGTGACCTTGTTTATGGATTATTAAAAGAAATTGATGGTATAAAAGTTAACCTGCCTGATGGAGCGTTTTATTTCTTCCCTGATGTAACATCGTTCTTCGGAAAAAGCTATAATGGTAAAACCATTAATGATGCTGACGAGTTAAGTATTTACCTGTTGGAAGAAGCCCATGTAGCTACTGTTGGTGGTGATTCATTTGGAGATACCAAATCTATCCGTATATCTTATGCCGCTGCTGAAGACAAGTTGATTGAAGCGATGAAACGCATTAAAGAAGCTTTAGGTAAATTAAAGTAATAGCTATTTTACCATATACGAAAAACCCTTTGCCTTTAAGCTAAGGGTTTTTTTATTGGATTTCAATCAGACGCATATGATCAAAATACGTAAGATCCTTTATCAATATCATGTTAATAAAGTCATCATGCCCGGCATCTTTAAATTGTTAACCCCCGCTTGTGTATGTCCAATAAATTTTAAGTAATTTTATATGTTAAGTCTTCGTTATCAATTAAATATCATCCTTATGAAATCATTAAGAAATATGTTGATCCTGTTTCTTATCATTGTTGCAGGATCAGGTAATGCCAATGCGCAATCA
>JAQBOK010000001.1 GCA_028288085.1 Mucilaginibacter sp. | reverse complement strand
GCCAGGGTATAGTTGTAGCTTTTGCCTTTTTGCGGTTCGGGCGCTTTGCCAAAGCCCTTGATCTGGCTGATCAGCGAATTGTATTTCGGATCGGCATAGCGCATGGCTTCATACGAGGCCAGGTTGGTATACCCGTAAATGCGGCTCGCTACCGGCGGGGTGAATACATCATAGATGATCACCCGTGTCAGTTGTTCTTCGTTTGAATGCAGTATCTCCGCTTCGTTTATAACCGGCTTGGCCTGCTGACATGAGGTAAGAAGAAAACTCAATACAGCTATCATAAACAAAGTCCTTATATATCTCATGTTTGTGTTTAGTTAAGAGGTATGTTCCTTATATGCCCATAATTGTCTGTAATGGCAACAGATGCCATCGTATTATCCAGGTTCATAAATCTTCCTGATTGGGATAAAAAAGAATCACCATAATAAAACTCCTGCTTAGCAATTTTACCATTTTTGTATTTTATAATGGCGTACATATCCAATGGCTGCAATTTAATTGAATGGCCATCTTTTTTAAGTTCAAATATTTTCATTGCAGCCCTGTTTTGACTGGCAGCAAGCAAATACTTCCCTTTAGCCCCCATCACTTTAACTAAAGCTTTACCATTGCCTGGTATATAAATACCGCTTTGCTGAATAGTTAATGGTTTAAAGTTTCCTTTGCCATCCCCTTTTAACATCAATCCGTTTAAAGCATCATAGCGGCCGGATGTAATTTCGGTTCCGTAATCGTTGGCGTTTATTACTACATCAAGATTACCATCACCATCAAAATCATCTACTGCCATACCACAAAGCTGCGATAGTTGTGCTTCTAAGGGCAAAGGGATCATTGTAAATTTGCCATTCCCATCATTCCGTAAATAAACAGATTCCATGGTATTTGCCTTAAGCCGCAAGGCGCCCTTCCTCATTTCCGGTGGCAATACATCATCCATTGTGGCTGTAGCGAATGATTTATAATTCTGAAACTTCACACGCATACCGATCATCTGTTTTATAATATCATCACGCGTATGTACCGGAAATTCTTTCATTTTCCCTTCCTGATCTTTTAAGAAAATCGAAGGAAAAGCATCATAACTACCATTATTATCAAAATCTTTGGCTGTTATATAAACCGGATACTTATCGCTTGCCTTAAAAAAAGTATTTAAGCCTGTATTGCCCACTATGTAATCTATATCTCCATCGTGGTCAAAATCGCCTGCTACAATGGTATTCCACCAGCCCAGTTTATTACTTAAACCTGTATTTGACGTTACATTTTTAAATACGCCGTGATCATTTTTTAAGAATGTTACCGGCATCCACTCACCGGCCATTACCAGATCTGGCCAGCCATCATTATCAAAATCAGTGAATATCGCATCACAAACCATTCCCACATTTTTCAGGTCCTTAGCAACAGTAGCTGTTACGTCAGTAAATTTGATATGCCCATTTTTACTATCATTACGCAAAATAAAACTCGAAACAGGTTTCGGATAATTCCATGGATCAACCCTTCCAGATACAAAAAGGTCCAGCTTTCCATCTTTATTATAGTCAACCGCCCTTACACACAACTTGCTGGTAAGGTTTTTAGGCAAAGCATCAACCGCTTCTTTAAAATTTCCCTTTCCATCATTAATGTAAAGCCTGTCCTGGTAATAAATTGATCCCTGGCCATTCATATAACCGCCGCTTGCTACATAAAGATCAAGCTTCCCATCTCCATTTGCATCAAATAACAATAGGCCTTCGTCCTTAAAATGCCCACGGGGGTCCATTGTGCCCGGCGGCAATAGGGCACGCTGAATAAATTTGCCATCTGCCTGTTGCAAAAATAGCTGTGATGGGTATTTAGATGTCCCACCAACAATAATATCATCCAGTCCATTGCCATCCACATCGCCAACAGCCAATCCTGGTGTATACTCAGACAGTTTATGCGGTAAAAGCTTTTGAACATTGAAATCGATATCATCTTCGGCCTGGTTCACATAAGTAACACCCAACATCCTGGTTACTTCAGTAAATAAAGCTTCCTTATCTATCTCGGGCTGCTTAAACGAGTAAGGGTCTTTAGCATTAGCTATATTAACTTTAAGTACCTGGTCGGTTTTTACATTTTGCAGTATTTGTTTTTTACCATTTTGCCAGCGTATTACTACAGAATCAATTGCAGAAATTTTCCCGAGGCCAAAATGAGCTATATTTTGTATGGTAGATAAATAACCCCTGAAAGGTGTATTCTCATAAACCTGGTGCTTACCATGATCGTAATAAATATCTGCCCAGGCGCCTACGCCATCCCTGTTAAATTGGCCGCCCTGAAATTTAATATGCAAATAGTGGCTGTTTGCTGCATCCTTTTCACGCGAAGTGTTTTTATAGATCATGGCCTCGTCATTAATATTATTAACGATCACGTCCATATCGCCATCATTATCCAGGTCTGCGTATGCCCCACCGTTTGAAAAAGTAGGTATATTAAAGCCCCAGCTCTCTGTTACATCCTCAAACTGGAGGTTTCCTTTATTTCTGAAAGCAAAATTTGAGATCTTTACTATCGGTATCTGGTCCAGAACTTGTTGTTTGGAAGCTACAAAATAAGATTGTGCCCTGAAATTCATAAAATCATGATCGGTAACATCACGGGGATAACCATTAGTAACGATCAAATCCCTGTACCCGTCATTATCAAAATCTGTAAGCAAAGGGCCCCAACTCCAATCTGTTTGAGACATACCAGCCAAAAAAGATATCTCGCTGAAAACAGGTGCGCCAATAGAATCGTTTTGCCCTAGCCCCGGGCCTTGGTTTAATTGCAATGTATTGCGCGGATATTGGTATTGATAATTATATTGATCAAGATTTTGATAAGCCTGGTAATTATTAGGGCTCATAAACATCTTTTTGCGGTAATTATCAGGCGGGTTCATATCCAACTCGACTACATCGGCAAGCCCATCGTTGTTAATATCCTCTACTTCCTGCCCCATAGCACTCAATGAGGTATGTTTAAAATACTTTTTAGATTGATCAGTAAAAGTTCCGTCGTGGTTATTAATATATAATATGTTGCTGCCTACAAAATCATTTGTAACGTAAATATCCTTCCATCCATCGCGGTTGATGTCAACTATACTTGTAGCATGTCC
>JAQBOK010000357.1 GCA_028288085.1 Mucilaginibacter sp. | reverse complement strand
GCGGAATCTGGGTCGATGATTACTTTTGCTGCTTCTTTTGTAGTCGGTATCGTAAAAGTGATCATATTATTCTGAAGCCATGCCTCAACCGGTATTTGCATGCGTTGTTTGGTACCATCCTTTAATTTTACTTCGATAGTGAAAGGCATAGCCATCTGTTCCAGGTTGGCTACGGTTACTTGCAAACCCTTTTTGGGATCGTTATCTATATAGTTTGCTGCCACTAATTCCAGGTCGAGTTGCAGGTTATTATAGAACCAGCCCTTCCAAAACCAGCCAAGGTCTTCCCCGGCGCCATTTTCAATCGAGCGGAAAAAGTCATCGGGTTGAGGATGTTTATAGGCCCATTTGTGTATGTAGTTTCTAAAGGCATAATCAAACCGGTTATTGCCTAATATCTGTTCGCGCAGCAAAACCAAACCAAACGCCGGTTTAAAATAAGTAATTGGATGCCGGTATTTTTCGGGAATACCATCAGGTGTTGTCATTATGGTTGGGGCATCCGGATCAACAATAGTAGCCACGATCTCATCAGCGGGGTTACCACCACCTGGTGCATATTCCCCATCACGTTTTAAACCATACTCCCCATTATTAAAG
Organism: Mucilaginibacter sp.; assembly: GCA_028288085.1. Classification (GTDB taxonomy): domain Bacteria; phylum Bacteroidota; class Bacteroidia; order Sphingobacteriales; family Sphingobacteriaceae; genus Mucilaginibacter. The sequence continues at coordinate 51,473 of JAQBOK010000357.1, read as the reverse complement.
GCATCTGAGGCATATACATCAATAAATGTGTTAAAGCCTTCATCCATCCATCCATAGCGGCGCTCATTTGAACCTACTATCATCGGGAACCAATTGTGGCCAATTTCGTGCGCTGTAACCCAATACAGTTCTTTGCCCTTGTCATTAATGCCATCAAACACAATCCCGGGATATTCCATGCCCCCGGCTATACCAGCTTCATTAACAGCGACCGGATAAGGATAAACAAACCATTTTTCCGAAAAATATTCAATGGATTTTTTAAGATACTCCGTTGCACGGCTCCAGGCGTCAACCCCGGTGCTTTCGGCCGGATAAACAGACATGGCCAGCGATTTTTTACCTCCGGGCAGATTAACCCTTGCGGCATCCCATACATAAGCTTTTGAAGCGCCAAATGCCACATCGCGGGTATTGGTCATTTTAAAGTGCCAGGTAAGCGTTCCTTTATGCACCGGTCGCGATGAGGCGTTGTTCACTTCATCAATACCGCGTATCATTACCGTTTTATCACTATTACGGGCTTCAGCAAGCCTGTTAACCTGTGTGGAGGTCAGTACTTCCTTAGGATTTAATAACTCGCCAGAACCTGCAACAATCATATCCCATGGCACAGTCACTTCATAATCAATATCACCATATTCAAGGTAAAATTCGCCGCTGCCTAAAAACGGTAAAGTGTCCCAGCCCTGGCTGTCGTCATACACACACATACGGGGGAACCACTGTGCTATTTCGTAAATTTTGCCATTTTTGGTATCAGTATAATCCGTTCTTCCGCCAAAACTGCCGGGAATTGTATAATGATATTTGATAGCCAGGTTTATCCGTCCGCCGTTTGGTAGCATTGATTTTGGCAGGCGTATCTGCATACGTGTGTCTGTAATAATGAAATTAGCTGTTTTATGTACGTCGCCATAATTAATAATCACTGATTCGATCTGGTAACCTCCTGTATGTTGGTTAGCGGCAGGAAACACGCCGGTAGCAAAGTTTGACCGTGCATCCTTTTTATAAGTATTCTGATCTAATTGCAGCCATAAATATTGCAATGCATCCGGGCTGTTATTTACGTATTCAATATTTTCTGTCGCGGTAAGGGTCTTAGTCGTTGTATCAATACTAGCTTTTAATTGATAATAAACCTTGTTTTGCCAGTATTTTGGCCCCGGTTCACCATTTGCAGAATGAAATTCATTTCCTCTTTGCGGATAAAATAGCGGTGAAAACAGGTCGGCAGGCTGGTAGTTGGATATGATGGTATCGATATTAGCTTGTTTTTGCTGTTTTCTTTGTGCGTATACAGAAATGGTTAAAAGCAATAGGAAGCCAATAGGTATAAATTTTAGTTTCATGGTAATGCGGTGATAAAGTTGCAATATACAAAGGATGCCAACATTTTTTAATTTGATTTAGAAAAGATACAATTTGTCTCAATCCATCAATTCAGCCAGCACACCCTCTTTTAAGGAATAAGTACATAAGGCAACATTTTTAATATCCAGCCTTTGCATAATATAACGGGTGATGAGTGATGCCACTACGATCATATCAACCCTAACCGGTATAATATAGTTATTGCTCGCTCGTTCGGTATGGGATGAAATGATCAGTTGATCGGTTACGTTCAATAATTCCTCTTTATCAAAATCATAGACCTTGATCTTCTTCAGATCAAATAAATCGCTCCTTTCTGATTCTATCAATTCGGCAAAAGTTTCAAAAGCGCCTGACGAGCCAATTATATTATCAAGTGGAGTTACTTCAACGGCAGCGAACAGATCCGTAAGCGTATTTTCGAGAAATAAATTCAATGCTTCAATAGAGGCGGGCGGTATGGGATCGGTGTGATGGAACTTTTCCATTAACCTCGCGGCGCCAATCTCAAAGCTTTGTTTCCAGGTTAGGTGTTCATTGTTACCTATAATAAACTCAACGCTGCCGCCACCAATATCAATGATTAAAGAGTTCTTAGTCGATAAAAGATCGCTCGCTTTAACGCCCTGGTATATATAAGCGGCTTCGCGGTCACCATCAATAATTTCAATTTCGATACCCGTTTCGTCTTTAACCCGGTTAATAAAATCATTGCCATTAGAGGCACAACGCAACGCAGATGTAGCGATGGCTTTCACCCGGCTTACATCATTTGCCGCGATATCCTGCTGAAATTTCTTCATCGTGGTTACACCCCGATTAAAAGCAACAGGTAAAATGATGCCTTTGTTGATACCGCCTTCGCCAATTTTAACGGCTACATGCTGATGAACAATTTCGTTGAAATTATCAATGCCGCCTTCAGCAATTAGCAAATGAAAGGTATTAGTACCCAGGTCCATTACGGCAACGCGTTTATCCATGCATCTAAAATAAACAATCCCTTAAATTGTTTAGGATTTAAGGGATTGTTTATCAATTTATGTGAATAACTGTTACTCTTTGTAGAAGAACCATTTACTCAATTCTTTAAAGCTTGCCTTTTTACCGTACATTAAAATACCTACCCTGTATATACGGGCGGCCACATAAGTGGTAAATAGAAAACCTACAACCATTAAAGACATGGATATAACCAGTTGCGTGGTGGTAACGCCACCAAAAGGAATCCTGACCATCATGGCTACAGGTGCGGTAAAAGGAATCATAGAAAGCCAAACCGCTAATGGACTATCCGGCGCCTGGAATAAGACAGAAACGGACAGTATGTAAGTAAATAATAAGGGAAGGGTAATAGGAAACATAAACTGCTGTGTTTCTGTCTCACTGTCAACTGCAGAGCCTACGGCGGCAAACAATGCGCTATATAACAAGTACCCGGTTAAAAAATAGAATATGAAAACACCCATGATATATCCAAAGGGTATAGTTTTTAAAATAGCCAAAAAGCTCATAACAGAACCCTGCGGCGAGGAGAATGCCGAACCTGCAATTTTTACTGATATAATGGATAGAATGATCCATGCTGCAAACTGCGTTAACCCAACCAACCCCACACCAATTATTTTACCCAGCATTAATTGAAAGGGTTTTACAGAAGATATGATCACTTCAATAATACGGCTGGTTTTCTCTTCAATAACACCACGCATTACCTGCGCCCCATAAATAAATAGCGAAATGTAAATTAAAATAGCGCATCCAATACCTACACCAACGTTTGCTCCAAGGTTGGCTTTTTTCTCACCGGTATCTGTTATTTCAACGGGGTTAAGCGAGATATCACTTTTTATAGAATGCATTACAGCAGTATCTATGTGATGCTTTAACATATCGTTGCTCACAGCAATATCATTCATTTGCTTTTCTATTTCGTTGGTAAGTGCAATTCCAGGCTTTTTTTGTGAATAGATCTGTACAGCATCTTTTTTCTTGTAAATGGTGGGTATCACCAGTAAAAATTCATCGAGCTGTTTTTTCAGGTCAGCTTTAACTGAGGTTACCGACTGAGATGCCCCTTGGAAAGTAATATTCTTTTTATTGTGAAACCGACCGCCAAAAACCCCGCTATCATCTATCACTTTGATGGTTTGCTCCGTTTCTGGTGTGCCGCTATCTTTTGCTATTAATGTAATGGCGCCACCCATCGCCAGGATCAAAGCCGGCACCACAAAAATCATTACAATAAACGATTTCTTTCTTACCCTTGTGATATATTCACGTTGTATAATCAATAAAACTTTATTCATAGTTAGGCAGATTTTTTATTTACGTGTTCAATAAAAATTTCGTTCATGCTCGGTATCACTTCCTGCAGCATATGGATATGCACTTTGGGGATCAAGTATTGTAATACTTCGTTGGCTGTATTGCCTGGTGTAAGGCTGATTTTCATAGTATACCGATCATCATCTTTACCCTCGCTTAATATTTCGAATGGTTGAGTCCCGGCAAAGCTCGGTGCGTTACCACTGTACTCCACCAGGTAGGTATTATTGCGGTAAGAGTTACGAATAGTTTTAACTTTGCCATCTAATATTTTGTGCGAAAGATTAATCAATGCGATGGAGTCGCATAGCTCCTCAACTGATTCCATTCGATGTGTTGAGAATAAGATGGTTGCGCCTTTTCGGTTAAGCTCTAATATCTCATCCTTTATCAGTTCAGCATTTACAGGGTCGAATCCGCTGAAAGGCTCATCAAGAATGATCAGATCAGGCTCATGCAATACTGTCGCCACAAACTGGGCCTTTTGCTGCATGCCTTTTGACAGCTCTTCGATCTTCTTTTTCCACCATGTCTCCATTCCTAATTTTTCAAACCAGGTTTTTAAACGTTTGGTAGCCTCATCGCGGGTTAGCCCTTTAAGTCGTGCCAGGTAGATCATCTGTTCGCCGATCTCCATTTTTTTGTAGAGGCCGCGCTCTTCGGGCAAATAGCCAATTTTATCAATGTGCGACTGGTTAAGACGTTCGCCGTTAAAATAGACTTCGCCTGAATCTGGTGCGGTAATTTGATTGATGATGCGGATAAGCGAGGTTTTACCGGCCCCATTCGGACCTAAAAGACCGAATATTTGACCGCTTTCAACTTCTAAACTTACATCACTCAGGGCCTTGTGGCCTGCGTATTGCTTTTCGATGTGTCGAATGCTTAGCATAAGAAGATCAGTTTTTTTACTTTGGATTAAATGTAGGAAAAATTGTTACAGGAAAGGGAGTGCTTTTTATCCAATGGACCCGCAATAAAAATTTAATAATTACCTTACACACACAATGAAATATGGTATCATCCTGTTTTGCCTTTGCATATTCTCTGTAGTAGCCAAAAGCTCTGCGCAAACGATCAAACCCGTCAATATCATTTTTGACAGCGATATGGGCCCGGACTACGATGATGTGGGGGCAATTACTATTCTGCATGCACTTGCCGACAAAGGGGAAGCTAATATACTGGCTACGGTTGCCAGCACAAAATACGAAGGGGTTGCTGCTGTTTTAAATATATTCAATACTTATTTTAATCGCCCTGATATTCCTATCGGTGTGCCCAAAGGCAATGCATTGGAACTGCGCGACTGGCAGCATTGGACCGATACTTTATTAGTAAAATATCCGCATCGTATAAAGATCAATGACGAAGTGCCTGATGCGGTAAAAGTTTATCGCGAAGTATTGGCATCACAGCCAGACAATAGTGTCACCATTGTAACTGTTGGGTTTTTAACTAATCTATTCAACCTATTGAATTCTACTACTGATGAATATTCTCCACTTGACGGAAAACTGTTGGTTAAAAAGAAAGTAAAACTATTAGTGTGTATGGGCGGTAAATTTCCATCAGGTTATGAATTTAATGTGATGAAGGATGCCATTGCATCGCAAAATGTGTACCACAGCTGGCCCACACCAATTATTTTCAGCGGATTTGAGATAGGAGCGAGGGTACTTGCAGGCTTGCCTTTGATTCATAACGAGACTATAAAAAATGATCCTGTAAAAGATGTATTCCAGATATCAATACCCAAAGCGAAAGAGGATTCCCTGGGCCGTAAAAGCTGGGATGAAACAGCCGTGCTGGTGGCCATAAAAGGATATTCATCTTATTATACATTGCATCCCGGCAGGATAAAAGTAGCCGATGATGGCAGCAATACCTGGGACAATAACGGAAAAGAGCAGGCGTATTTGGTCGAGAAAATGGATTGTAAAAAAGTTCAGGATATTATTAATGAGTTGATCATGCATCAGCCGGTTAAGAAATAAAAAGCCCAAAATCAAATTGATTTCAGGCTCTAAATTTTATCTTTCGGACTTATAGACTTCTATGGTTACTCAAAATATTCTTTCATTCGCTCAAAAAAGCTTTTCTCGTTTTTGCCGGGACTTGGTTTGAAGTTTGGTGAGTCTTGCAGTTTTTCTAACATCTCCCTTTCTTCGCGGCTTAAAGCTTTCGGTGTCCAGATATTGATGTGAACTAACTGGTCGCCACGATGATACGAATTTACTTCCGGTACACCTTTTGCTTTCAATCGCAGTATTTTACCACCCTGGGTTCCGGGGTCAATCTTAATTTTGACTTTGCCGTCAATAGTAGGCACTTCAACGCTGGTACCAATGGCCGCATCAACAAAATTGATGTGCAAGTCGTAGATCACGTTGTTGCCATCACGTTTCAATGTTTCGTGCGGTATCTCTTCAATCAGAATGATCAGGTCTCCCGGTACACCGCCACGTGGGGCAGCATTGCCTTTGCCGCTCATACTTAGCTGCATACCTTCACTTACACCTGCTGGAATATTAATACTAATCGTTTCCTCGCCACGAACTACGCCGTCACCATGGCAAACAGTACATTTTGAAGTAATTATTGAGCCTTCTCCGTTACAGGTAGGGCAGGTGCTGGTAGTTTGCATCTGGCCCAGTATGGTATTGGTTACCCTGCGCACCGCGCCCTGGCCACCACAGGTTTTACAGGTTTGAAAAGATGATTTATCCTTTGCCCCCGAACCATCACAGGTTTTACAAATTATCTGTTTGTTTACCTTGATTTTCTTTTCTGCGCCGCTGGCAATTTCTTCAAGGGTTAACCTTACTTTGATTCGCAAATTGCTTCCACGCGCTACACGGCGTCCGCCGCTGCTTTGCCTGCCACCGCCAAAAAAGCCGTCGAATGGGCTACCCCCGCCAAATATATCGCCAAACTGGCTGAATATGTCTTCCATATTCATGCCACCGCCACCATAGCCACCGCCGCCATTGGCAGATTGTGCATTGGCTGCGTGGCCAAACTGGTCATAGCGTTGGCGTTTTTCGGCATTGCTCAGCACTTCGTATGCTTCGGCTGCTTCCTTGAATTTTTCTTCAGCCTGTTTATCGCCCTCGTTTTTATCCGGGTGATATTTGATAGCCATCTTCCGATAGGCTTTTTTGATCTCATCGGCATCGGAACCCCTGGAAACACCTAATACATCGTAGTAATCTCTTTTTGACATTGATTTTTATTTCAATTATTGAATTATTGACTTACTGAATTATTGAATAGACAAACATTAAACTATTGAAATATGAATTTGTAAATCAATAATTTGATAACTCAATAATTAACTTCCTACTATAACTTTCGCAAAACGCGCTACTTTATCATTCAAATAATAGCCTTTCTCCATTTCATCAACCACTTTGCCTTTCAAATCATCTGATGGCGCAGGAATATTGGTGATGGCTTCATGTATTTCAGGATCAAAAGCAGTACCTATTGATTGCATTTCTGTCAATCCTTTTTGCGAAAGAACATTTTTTAATTTATTTTGAATTAGTGCTACTCCCTCTTTTACGGCAACTACATCCGTCGAGTTTTCTATTGATCTAAGTGCACGGTCAAAGTCGTCCAATACAGGTAACAGGGCCACAATTACATCTTTACCTTCTGATTTTCTTGCTTCTTCACGTTCTTTGGCAGTACGCCTTCTGAAATTGTCAAATTCAGCATATAAACGCAAGTATCTGTCATTGGCCAGGGCCAGTTCCTGTTTAAATAATTCTTCAGGTGATATTTCAGATTCACCGGCACCATTTTGCTGGTCGTCCATCACATCATTTAAGTGTTCTGCGTTTTCTGTATCTTCTTTCTTTTTTTTCTTTAACATATCATTAAATTCATGATTCAACTCTGCAAATCAAGTATCCTGCCATTGCGCAAAAGCCGACAAGGTGGCAGGGATTATTGTTTGGAACTGATTTATTTACAGTATTAAGTTGGCAGTTTGCCGTGTACAGTTGGCAGTTCTTTCACAGTTGGCAGTTTTTATTTGTAAACCAAAATCACCCAACTGCAAACCGGACTAAGCTATTTGAACATCCTCAAGCACTTTGCCATTTTCGCACTTGATGATGCGCGAAGGAAAAGTACGGATGATGTGATAATCGTGGGTAGCTATCAGGATAGCAGTACCAGATTGGCTGATCTGTTTTAATAAAAGCACAATTTCTTCAGAAGTATCGGGATCAAGGTTTCCGGTGGGTTCATCCGCAAGAATGATCTCAGGGTCGTTAATCAGGGCACGGGCTATTACCACACGTTGTTGCTCGCCACCAGACAATTCATGAGGCATTTTTTTTAATTTGGAACGCAAGCCCACTTTTTCCAGTACGTCCAGTGTTCGATCTGCTATCAGTTTTTTCTCTGTCCATCCTGTTGCCTGCATCACGAACCGCAGGTTATCCTCAACAGAGCGATCGGTCAATAATTGAAAATCCTGGAAAACTATGCCTAGTTTTCTGCGCAAAAAAGGTATATCATGCGTTGTGATCTTTTTTAGATCGTATCCGCAGGCATGGCCTTCGCCGGTAGAGAGGTTGAGCTCACCGTAAATCAATTTAAGCAGGCTGCTTTTCCCCGAACCTGTCTGTCCGATAAGCCACACAAAATCGCCTTTATCCACATGCAGGTTAACATTAGATAATACCAGGTGCTTTTGTTGAAAAATATCAACGTTATTCAACTTTATAATTGAGTTTCCGATCATTTTTATAATTCTAATTTTAGGATCTGACCAAAAGGGAGATCTTTAATAATACTCATTATGTATTCTGTTTTACTGCCCAGCCCTACTTTATCCAATGATTTTTCGGGCCTGTCCACCCTGAAATAAGCCAAAAGCGTAAATTTGTCATCACGCAACTGTACATAATCAGGTATCTTGGCTACGCCTTTAACTTTTATAATATACATTCAATTTAAAGGATAAAGACGAAAAACAAAGGCTGGTTTTAATTTTACCTTCCAGCTTTCACCTTCCTCCAAAGGTATCGTTTATTTAAAGCTTTGTCAAGAAATCCATGGTATCAATACCATCTGCGTAATCCCACAGCGCGGGCTGTTGACTTTTGCCAAAATCTACCTCCTGGTTATTTACTCCAAGTGTTGCTGCAGTTACGATACACTGTATATTTTCACTTTCGCGGGTAAGTATAGCTTCAGCCGCTTGGATATCCTCATAATTTTCGTAAAAAAGTACGGCCAATGGCGATACCATCCTTTCATCCTCCTTTACTAATAAAAACCCGTTATCAAGATGCTTGTCGCGATTTACCAGGTAGATAGACTTGTTATAATCATAATTATTATTGTATTTATGATGATTAATGATGGGGTGGTAAGGTTCGATAGCTTCAAAAAATGGCACAAAATCATAATCTTTTGGCACCAGCAGTTTAGATACATTGCGGCAGCCTAAACCATAGTAATCAAAAATGTCATGACCCAGGTTAAATAATTGTCCGGTTGTTTCATTCCCTGTCAACACAGCGACGCTATTGCGATTTTTGCGGATAATATTGGGCACTTTACTGAAATAATATTCAAAATAACGCGAGGAATTATTACTGCCCGTTGCTATTATCGCATCAAAATTTTCCAGTCGTTCTACAAAAGTATATTTATCCAGAAAGCTTGCATCAATGGATGTAAGCATATTCAATACATGTTTTATTAATCTGGCATCCTGTGTGGAAGCTTTAATTAAGGCATGATTCCCGCTGATAAGTACGCACAGCACATCATGAAAACCAACCAGGGGGATGTTTCCTGCAAGTATCAGCCCAACTTTTTTGTTTACGCCAGTGTTAAGCCGATACCTGTTAAGCCACGTTAAAAGATCTTGCTGATTAAGCATTCTGCCTAATGCTTTAACCGCGTTCTCTACACTCACCGGGGTAAACCATGCGTTGTAATAATGTTCATCCTGTATTATCGCAGTTAATTCTTCATTAGGGTAACTTAATTGCCCGCCTAACGTAGAAAATACATCTGCTAAGTAGTTTATGTTAAATTTTGACATATAAATGGTAAGTGGGGAAACCCATAAAGTGTTTTTTTGTTATATTTGCATACTTGTATTGGCAAGGCAAAGGTAATTTAGAATATAAGATAATAAGAATATATGGCGATTAAAATCACCGATGAATGCATAAACTGTGGGGCCTGCGAACCAGAATGCCCGAATAATGCTATTTATGATGCAGGTGCTGCCTGGCGTTTTTCGGACGGAACGGGCTTAAAAGGACTTATTGATTTTGGTGATGGCAACACTTTGAATGCTGAAGAAACTCAAGCTGCATTATCAGATGATATTTATTATATAGTACCGGATAAATGTACCGAGTGTGTGGGATTTCATGATGAACCACAATGTGCCGCTGTTTGCCCGGTTGATTGCTGTGTAGATGATGAAGACGTTAGAGAGACCAAAGAAGAACTTTTGGCCAAAAAAGAATGGCTTCATATGAATGAATAGTTAAATATTTTTCTTTTGAATAGGGGAATATATAACTTATATATTCCCCATTTTTTTTAATGAAATTTTTAACCTATAGTTGCTGAAAATATCTTACCCCTATAATCTTTAATCTTATTCGTAATAATGGAATATGGCATTTGTAATTTAGCTGTTATCCCCCTTAGGGCTGAAGCAAGTGATAAAAGCGAGCAGGTATCGCAAATATTATTTGGCGAAGATTTTGAAATAGTTGAATGGACAGAAAGATGGGTGAAAATTATTACAACTAATGATAAATATGAAGGCTGGATTGGGCGCTTGCAATTTGCTATGCTGGGGCATATCGCCTACAAAACCCTTAGGCTAAACCGCCCGCCAATTACTTATCGTGCAGTAACACAGGCCTGGAAAAAACCTGATAATAGTGTGATGTATTTGCCGGTTGGTAGTTCGCTGGTGTTTTTAAAAGGTACAACCTGCCAGATAGGAAATGAGAAATTTGAAATAATAGGAGAGATTGGTGAAACGGAAAGTTTAGAAATAACTGCCAGGTCATTTTTGAACACCGCTTATCTTTGGGGAGGCCGCACCCATTATGGCATTGACTGTTCAGGTTTTACGCAAGCTGTATTTAAACTTCAGGGTATTGATTTAAAGCGGGATGCCTGGATGCAAGCCGAACAAGGTAAGATAGTTGACTTTTTATCTGAAGCCAAATTGGGCGATCTGGCCTTTTTCGATAACGATGAAGGCAGAATAACCCATGTAGGTATTATGTTGAACAATGCTCAAATAATTCATGCATCTGGCCGGGTAAAAATTGATGCAATAGACAGCCAGGGTATCTACTCAGAAGACCTGAAAAGATATACACATACACTGCGAATAATTAAACGCGTTACATAACTCAGTTTTTCACAAAGCTGGTAACCCCTACCATACTTTTATCATTATTACTTGTTACTTGTACAATATAAGTCCCGGGCTTTAAATAACTGATATTGGCATGCCAATTTGATTGCTGCGATACACTCTCTTTTACTACTATGCCTGCTGCGTTCACTATTTTGATGTTATAGGCAACTATTTTTGAGTTTTGCTCCACCGATAAATTGATAACGGCTGCTGTAGGATTGGGGTAAATATTGATGCTTGCATTTTGATTATTGCCTGGCTGTGAATAATATAGCGTTACAGTTTTAGAATAACTGGTGTTATTATTGATATCAGACAGTTTCAACCGGTATTGATTTTGCCCTATAACTGGTTTTTTATCTAAAAAACTATAGCTTCCTATGCCGCTTGATTGAATGCTTTTAATCGATTCAAATGTTTCCCCTTTATCAATGCTTCGTTCAACGTAAAAGGTTGTGTAACTATACTCATTTTTAACTTTCCAGGTAACAGAAGAGCCATTGGTTGTTTTATTGGCATCAAAAGTTAATAATTTCAAAGCCAATTGTGGATTTTGACGTATTACTAATTGGAAGCGATTGCTTCCAAAAGTAGCAGGGTTACTTTTGTCGATATTAAAACTATAAATAGGGCTAACGCGAATATCTACAGAATCATGTTTAAAGCCATCTTTTAACAAAACCTGGTAAATAGGTGGCAGATTGGCAATTTGTGATAATTTTAACTTGTATGAGCCGGTAACTGTGGCATCTGTAAAGAGTGATACTATTTGTGGTGTTTTTTTAGGAAAAGGTAGACGACTGATCGCTAATTTAACGCTATCACTTGACAAGGCTGACAGACTAACCTCAGGACTAATACCGCCCATATCTTGTGCATCTTCTGAATTAGTGTATGCATTACTTGCCTTATCGTTCAAACGTACCACTATTTCATCAGTATTTATGGAGTCTGCCAATAGTTGAAGACGTATCAACGGTTCATCTGCCGAATATGTTTCTTTAGGCATTCCCATTAAAGTAATCAACTTGCTGGGAGCGGGTTGTGCGGGTGTTTTTGCAGTTTCCCTAAACGACAGCGTTTGTGTTGTTGAAGTTGCTCTGATAAAAAAACCCTGGCCGCTGGCGATCATATTACTGGCAGAACCAACAGCAGTACCGGGGTCAAGGTTTGTTGTAGTATCGCCGGGGGTTATAGTGCCAATTTTTTGCATGTAAGCCTCGTATTGTTTATTTGTAGGGTTAAACATATAAATTGTTGATGACAGACCGCTACCGCCATAGATAGAAGAGTTGGCGACTGTTGAATTCCTATTATATTTTTCCCAGTTTAAAGTGGATGCATAAGGGTTGCCCACTAAGCAATAACCTCTTACTGCCGAATTGGCAAGGCTATTATTAGTGTAACCCAGAAAATTGTCTGCCTTATACCATAGCATTACATTTACCGTACCCGTATTTAAGATGCCCGTGTTAGTGAATGTTACATCCTCAGGATAGTTATATGGCAGGGAGGTTTTTGTGCCACCTGTACTTCCGTTATTTACCTTATTGCCCCTGAAAAAGAAAAGGACACCGTTACCTACTGTGAGATTTATGGTGGTATCGTTTGTATTAGTCAGAGTAGCGCGTTTTTGGGTTCCTATGTTATAAGCTGGTGAATTATTTAGTGCAGCTACCCCTTTATAATTTCCAGTGGTGAAATTGGCATCGCTTGGCAATATATCCTCGCGGTAAATATATGTTGACGGATTGCCCACAGAAGTAAAACCTCCGCCTGCCGGGCCTGTGATTATTGCGCTGCTTAACAGCCAGGATAAATCAAATACATTGTTGCCACTCGCTGTACCAGTATAAACGGGTGATGATACCAGTCTGTATCCCCGTTTTGAAAGATCAATCGGATAGCTTCCTTTTATAAACCGTTCTACATTTACAGTACCGGTAATACTGCAAGCTGCCGGAATTGCGGCTACATTAGCAGTTTGTGTTGATGAACTTTTCAATGTTAAAGAGGCAGGAGAGGTGTCTATAACCAAGCTGCCCTTTGTTATAGTAAGCAAGCTGAAAATATCAACAGGGCCGCCACTTATATTTATTGCTCCGGCTGCAGAATTATTAACTTCCATAGCACCAAGCTCCGCTGTGAGCGCTGTGTTGCTGCCGTAGTAATATTGTGATGACAACGATCCGTTCCACGTGATTTTTGAAGTGTAATTGCCGTTGTAAAGTATTTGGCCGCCGCCACTGTTATAAATATTACAGCCCACGCTCAAAGTATAGCCGTTTAAATTGATATGCGCAGATGATGCTATAGTTACCCCATAGGCACCGGTACTTGTAGTTAAAATAGGGTAATTGGTGAGGCCACCAGGGATAACCCAGTTAACATTTGCATTAACCGGAGCCTCATTGATAACGCCCGATGTTGTATTATCCCAGTTGCTGGCATTAGCGGGATCAGTAGTTACTCCTTTCCAGGTATAAACTAAATAACCGGCTACTGTTGAAGCCCGTGCTGAATTGGTTTGCATTGAACCGGATGTTGTAAAAGCGGTTGGGTTTTTTTGGTTAACGTATTCTGCCTTTACCCAATCAGCTGATAAAGTAGCACCTATAATATGGGCTTCATCCATTGTCCCTGTATAACTTTGACCGCCCACAGTATGAAGTCCGCTGCCACCAATATTGTTATTAATATAATCACCGAATGAGATCATATCAACGGTTCCGGTAAACGGAGGGTTAGAACTATCAGTAGTTGGGCCTGCAATTAAGGCGCCGTCTAAGTAAAGATAACTTTTGTTGGCTGTCTTATCATAAGTATAAACATAATGATGCCAGGTATTTATTGTTGGTGGTGTAGCAAATGAAACCAGCGGGGTTAATCTATTTGCCCATCTCCATGTTTGCAGCGGCGTAGAACCACCATTGATCAATACACCTAGTTGAGTGCCATTTCCGGTTGCAGCAGGGTTAGTGCTATTTTCAAGTACAATTAAATTGGCAGTATGTGCCGGAATACCGGGATAACTGGCCCATAGCGAAAGGGATTGGTTTGCATTGCTGTTAGGCACGCCTGTAGCGCCAATATCGAGTACTGATGTAGCGGATAAAGTAATACCATTTCCTATCTGAGATACCGTATTTTGAGTTACCGTACCTGAACTTGCGGTTGAAAGGTTATTATTATTTACGGTAGCATCTGAAAATTGGGGCGCGGCGCCGGCTGGATTCTCATTAAAATGATAAACCCCTGAGTAATTAATACCAGCTGTAGCGGTAACACTGCTCCAGGTTAGTTTTTGCCAGGTTGCGTTGTGTGTAACCGAAGGGCTGCTGGTTGAACCAAAATAGCAATAAAATTTATTTGATCCACTGGCTGAACCTGTTTTATAAAGTGTAGGTACTTTCACCCAAAAGTATATTGTACCTGTTGTAGTGTCCCAGTTTTCTACCTGGTAATATAATTCGGTTGTGGTTGAATAGGCGCTATCAATAATGGCAAAAGGTGGAACTGAAGTTGAGCCACCGGCCTGGCTTGAACATGGCCCTGTAATAAATGAAGGACTTACTATTTTAAGTAAGGCCACAAAATTTGTTTGGTCGGTAGCAATACCTAACGAAGCGTTGTTTGTGGTTAACGGTATGCGGAAAGCGTAGTTATCATAATAGGCGGCCTGTGAATGCGCTTCTTTGTTGAAAAAAAGAATCATCATCGTTAAGACAGCTGTTTTTAACAGGAACTGTAGTAAAGTAAATGTTTTTTCCATAATCGGTTTGAGGTTGTGAACGGGGGTAACTGAACAGTATGTGAATATACATGGGCAAACGAATACAAATTGAGATAGATGTAACTTATGGTTAAATAAATAGAGTGTATTTAATAACCCGTTGGGTTATTTTACGCAGGAGTTTCAACAAAAGTTGCCGATTTTTTTTAACTATAGCTTAATATACTATTATTCAGTATATTAAAATGTTTATATAAATAGTCAAATGGTTTATTAAGTGCCCTGTTGGTGGCTTAATGTCTAATTATAAATGATTTAGCAACAAATCAGCTTGATCTACCTGATTAACTATTCACTAAATTTTATATCCCAAATGATAATACGCTTATCATCACCGACAGAGATCAGGTGATTTCCATTCCAGGCGAGTTTGTTGATGGATAATTGATGGCTTGCGAAGCCTTTTTCCCGGTTGATGACCTTATATAATTTGAAATCATTACTACCCCATATTTTGATGCTTTTATCCATGCTGGCGGTAGCAAAATAGGGCTGGGTGGGATGGAAAGAAATATGATTAATCGCAAATAGGTGTGCGGGGATGTTTTTGATAAGCTCAAACGACAGGCTATCCCATATTTTCAACTGGGCATCGCGCGAGCCGGATACCAGGTAAGTCCCATCCGGAGCATATTGTGTTGTAAAGACGGGCAATGTGTGCCCGTGCAGGGCCTTAAGCAGCGTGTAGTCTTCGAGATCGTAAATTTTAATTGAATTATCCCGGCAGCCGAATGCCACCTGCTTTTCGTTCGGTGAGATACAAATACTTCGTATAGTATCATGGGATACTTTAACAGTATAAAGCAATTCCAGGGTTTCCAGGTTACAGATGGATACGGAGCCGTCCTCTGAAGCTACCAGCAATTCATTTTTTCTATTTACTGATTTGATATCAAATATTGGGGCCTTGTGATGCTTTAATATTTTAATGACTTTTTGTTCGATAAAATCGAATACCAAAACTTCGCCATTACGCAGGCCGGTAAATAATAATGGGCGACCAGCCGGACAATGTATAGCATAAATAGAAGAAGTAACAGGGAACATCACCTTGATGAATGCATTATCTTCCAGGCTCCATTCTACCAGGCCTTTATCATTCCCACCGGTAAACAGTATGCCTGGTTTTTGAGAAAGCTCCAGCGTAAATATGGGATTACCATGGCCGGTAAGTTCTGCTACTTTTTCTACGTTGATCATCTTTTCCGGTTTTCAGTGGATAGCTTATTATAGATATACAATTTCATAACAGCGTAAGCCAGCTAAATATCTTTTAATTGGTGCTAACTGCAAACTTTCTATTTATGTCTTTCCTCCAAATTCTTAGCTATCGTTTCCAGGCTTAATCCTTTTTCGCGCAGTAAAACCAGCAAGTGAAAAACCAGGTCAGATGTTTCGTCTATCATTTCAGTTTCGGTTTGCGCTAAGGCTGCAATAACAGTTTCCACGGCTTCTTCACCCACTTTTTGAGCTATTTTATTTAGACCTTTGTTGCGCAATTTGTTTACATATGAACTTTCCTGTGGACGCTCATACCTGTCATTTATAATTTGCTCTAACTGAAGGATGAAATTCTGATTATATTCAGTGTTAAAACAGCTGCGCGAACCAGTATGGCAGGTTGGCCCGTCAGCCTTTACCTTGATGAGCAAAGTATCATTATCACAATCAAGTTGAATGCTTTTCACATGCAGAAAATTATTGCTGGTTTCGCCCTTTGTCCATAAACGATTTTTCGAACGAGAAAAGAAAGTGACAATATTTTCTGCTACAGTTTTATCATAAGCTTCCCGGTTCATGTATCCAAGCATCAGCACTTCCAATGTATGCTCATCCTGTATAATTACAGGAACCAATCCGTCAGTTTTATTAAAATCGATATTCATATTTAATTTTTTCGTCATTGCAGGGAACAAAGCAATCTCTTCACTACGTTTATCCGCTCTATCTGGATGGGATTGCTTTGTTCCCACAATAACGTTGGTTTATAATTGTCTTACTTCAATGTTATTTTGTCTTAAAACTTCTTTTAAATCTGGTATCAATATCTCGCCGTAATGAAACACAGATGCAGCCAGGGCAGCATCAACGTTTGTCTTTTCAAATACATCTACAAAATGCTGCACAGAACCCGCTCCTCCGGAAGCAATAACTGGTATGTGAACGGCCTCGTTAACATCTTTTAAGAAGCTAATGTCAAAACCACCCTTAGTTCCGTCATGATCCATCGAAGTTAGCAATATTTCACCTGCGCCACGGCTCTCGGCTTCCAGAATCCAATCAAAAGTCTGTTTTCCGGTGGCTATTCGTCCTCCATTAAGGTGAACCACGTGTCCATTACCCACGCGCCTTGTATCTACTGCGATCACGACAAATTGCACCCCGAAAGCTTTTGCCAATTCATCGATAAGCGCAGGGTTACGTACCGCAGCCGAATTGATGGAGATTTTATCAGCGCCTGCATTCAGCAAAGCATCGGCATCGGCTATTTCATTAATACCTCCACCAATGGTGAACGGGATGTTGATCTGTCGTGCAACTGCTTTTACCAGTTCCACCATGGTTTTTCGGCGCTCATGAGTAGCAGTAATATCCAAAAAAACCAACTCATCCGCACCCTGCGCTGAGTAGTTCCAGGCAAGTTCAACCGGGTCACCAGCATCACGCAGATCAACAAAGTTCACACCTTTTACTGTGCGGCCGTCTTTTACGTCTAAACAAGGAATGATTCTTTTTGAAAGCATGTTTTTATTAGAGCTTCATTGCGAGATACAAAGCAATCTCGGATATCCAAGTCCTCCCTGTATAGTTTAGAGATTGCTTTGTACCTCGCAATGGCGTTTTGGGTTGGGAGATTATATAGAGATCAGTGATTCTAAATTCCAGTTTTTGATCTCATCAATTGAAATATGTCCTTCATAAATAGCCTTTCCTACTACGCAGGCCTCAACCTTTATTTTGCTTAGTTGTTCAATATCCTTCATGGAACTTACACCTCCGGAAGCGATCAATTTAATAAAAGGGGAGTGGTCAAGCAGTTTCTGATATAATTCGATACCTGCTCCACCTAATTTGCCGTCTTTATTAATATCAGTGCACAAGAATCGGAAAAAGCCAAGTTGCAAACACTTGTCAACATAATCCATCAGTTTGATAGGTGAACTTTCCATCCAGCCCGAATATTTGATCACTTCATCCAGCACATCAATGGCAACTATTACCTGGTGTGAGCATTTGTCTTTACCGCACAACTCTTTTCCAAGTTGTTCCAAAAAGGTTGGATTAGTAATGGCCTGTGTGCCTACAATAACACGGTGAACGCCAGAGTCGATCAATTCCTTTACTTTATCAATACTACGTATGCCACCCCCGTACTGAACCTTCATGTCGGTTTTACGAATTACATCAAAAAGGTATTGTTGATTGCTGAAATCGTTTTTTGCGCCATTAAGATCTATGATGTGGATGAAATCGGTACCATGTGATTGATATTTTTCTATCATCTCTTCCAGTGTAACATCATATTGTGTTACTTGCTCATAATCGCCTTCACGCAACCGTACAACCTTTTTATTCAAAATATCTATCGCCGGAATAATGTACATGTCTTTTTTATAAGTTTGAAAAATTAGTTAACAATTGTTCTCCATACCTGCCCGATTTCTCAGGATGAAATTGTACCCCGAAAAAATTATCCTTCCAAATTGATGCCGAAAACTTAGTACTGTAAGCTGTTGATGCTAAAGTATATGCCTCGTTAAATTCAATAAAGTATGAATGTACAAAGTAAAAGTGTGATGCAGTTGGAATATTTTTAAAAAGTGCGTTATCTTTCCCGTGGTTTACCTCGTTCCAGCCGGTATGCGGAACCTTATATTCAGAACTATCGGCGAACCTTAAAGTTTTTATCGGGAAGATATTTAACAGATCGGTATTTCCTTCTTCTGAGTAGGAGGTAAGTAATTGCATACCAACACAAATACCCAACGTTGGCTTTTTTAATGATTTGATCTTATCAACCATGCCGGTTTGTTGAAGTTTGTTCATAGCAGCGCCCGCGTGTCCTACACCGGGGATAATATAATGGTCAAACTGTTCAAAATCAGTTTCACTATACACCATACCATATTTAATGCCTAAACGCTCCAAAGCGGCAGTTAATGAAAAAATATTTCCGGCACCGTATCTTATAATTCCAATCATTTTTGTTTGCAGTTATTAATTTGCAGTTTGCAGTAGCAGCTTTACATTATTGTAAACCGCCAACTGTGCACCGCTAACTTAAAGAACCCCTTTGGTAGACGGTAAAACCATATTATTTACATCACGTTTTACGGCCATTTTTATTGCCTTTGCAAAGGCTTTAAATATCGCCTCAATTTTGTGATGTTCATTTTGCCCTTCGGCTTTAATGTTTAAGTTGGATTTAGAAGCATCAGAAAATGATTTGAAAAAGTGGAAAAACATCTCCGTCGGCATTTCGCCTATCTTTTCGCGCTTAAATTCAGCATCCCAAACCAGCCAGTTGCGGCCCCCAAAATCAAGGGCAACCTGTGCTAAACAATCATCCATCGGCAGACAAAATCCATAGCGCTCAATACCCATTTTATCTCCCAATGCCTTCGCGAACAATTCGCCTAAAGCAATGCCTATATCCTCAATGGTGTGATGTTCATCGATGTGCAGGTCGCCTTTGGCATCAATTTCTAAGTCGATGCTGCCGTGTTTAGCTATCTGCTCAAGCATGTGGTCAAAAAAATGCAAACCGGTTGATATTTTAGCCTCGCCTTTTCCATCCAAATTAACCCTGATATAAATATCGGTTTCCTTGGTGGTGCGACGATGCTCAACAACACGTTCGCCAAGTTTTAAAAACTCATAGATCTTTTGCCAGTCTGTAGTTTCCAACGCAATGGTGCTTAGTAATTCATCATGTTGTTCCTTTGTAAACTCTGCTCCGCCCAAATTCGAATTATTATTCAGCCAAATGGCCTTTGCTCCCAGGTTTTTGGCTAATAAAATATCATTCTTTCTATCACCGATAGTGTATGAATTCTTAAGGTCGTACTTTTCAGTATCAAAGTATTGCGTAAGCAAAGTGGTGCCCGGTTTACGGGTGGGGGCATTGTCCTTTGGGAAAGTCTTGTCGATATAAGTATCAGCAAACTTAACACCTTCGCTCTCAAAAGTCTTTAGGATGAAATTGTGCACCGGCCAAAAAGTATCTTCCGGATACGATGCTGTGCCAAGGCCATCCTGGTTGGTAACCATTACCAATTCATAATCCAGTTCTTTAGCTATTTTGGGCAAATAAGTTAATGCACCGGGATAAAACTCCAGTTTGGCAAAAGAATCGATCTGTTCATCATCTGGTTCAGTTATCATGGTGCCGTCACGGTCCACAAAAAGTATTTTTTTTGTTGCGATCATTTAAAACCCTTTAAAGTTTGCAATAATGTAATGTTTTCTTCGGGCGTACCTACAGTTACGCGGAGACAGCCTTCGCATAGTTCCACTTTTGAGCGGTCGCGCACGATGATGCCATTTTGTACTAAGAAATTATAGATAGCCTTTGATTCAGTTGTTTTTACTAATATAAAATTGGCATCGGAAGGATAGATGTCCAATACAAAATCATAATCTTTTAGTTCCAATACCAGTTTATCCCTTTGTATCAAAATTTCTTTTATCCAGGAGTTCACTTGATCTATATTTTGCAATGCCTTAAGCGCCAGTTGTTGAGATGCCTCGTTGACGTTATAGGGAGGTTTTACCTTGTTCATCACTTCAATAATCTCCTCGCTGGCAAAGGCCATCCCGACACGTAAACCGGCCAGTCCCCATGCTTTTGACAATGTTTGCAGTACTACCAGGTTAGCATATTCCGTTAGTTCCTGTATAAATGTTTTTTGTCTGCTAAAGTTGATATATGCCTCATCAACCACAACAATGCCGTCAAAATTGGCGAGTAGGGTTTCTACATCATCCCGGTTCATTGAGTTGCCGGTTGGATTGTTGGGCGAGCAGATAAATATCAGTTTGGTATGTTCATCAATTGCCTCAGCGATACCTTCTAAATTCAGTTGATATTCTTCAGTTAACGGAACTCTTTTGATTTTGATATCATTGATATTAGCAGATACCTCGTACATGCCATAGGTTGGCGGTATCAATATTACATTATCCACAGCCGGATTGCAGAAACTTCTGAACAGGATATCAATAGCCTCATCGCTACCATTGCCTATAAATATATTTCGGGGCGGTACACCCTTAATTTCGCTTAAGCGCTTTTTAACTTCGAATTGTAAAGGATCAGGATAACGGTTAAATTGCTGATCCAATGGCGACCCAAACGCATTCTCGTTCGCATCCAAAAATACGCTGGCCTCTCCCTGGTACTCATCTCGTGCAGAAGAGTACGGGGTCAGGTTTTTGATGTTTTGGCGTAATATGTTATTAATATCAAACATTTTTTTATTCTTTTTTCGTCATTGCGAGAGATAGCGTGGCAATCGCGAACTTTATAATTTTCAAACATGCTTATTATCTCTGTATAGCATGCGATCGCTTCGTTCCCCGTATTGACAATTTATTTTTTCATTCTTATACTCACTGCATTTTTATGCGCTTGTAAACCTTCCAACTCCGCTAATATCTCAACAGTCGGCCCTATATTTTTAATGCCTTCAGGTGTTATATGCTGAAAAGTTATTTTCTTAACAAAAGAATCAACTGAAACGCCTGAATAAGCTCTTGCATAGGCACTTGTAGGTAGCGTGTGATTAGTGCCGGAAGCATAATCACCAACACTTTCGGGTGTTAGGTTACCTAAAAATACCGAACCTGCATTGATGATTTTTCCAGTTATCTGTTGCCATTTCTCTGTGGCTAATATCAGGTGTTCGGGCGCGTATTGGTTACTGAATTGCATCGCCTCGTCCAAATCTTTAACTATTACAATGTAAGAGTTATCAATCGCTTTCCCGGCTATTGCAACACGTGGCAGCACTGGTAATTGTTTATTTAATTCAGTGATAGTCCTTTCGGCAAAATCAGCACAGGTGGTAACCAAAACCGATTGACTGTCCACACCGTGCTCCGCCTGTGCCAACAGATCTGCAGCCACATATTCAGGCACTGCGCTGTCGTCGGCAATTACCAATACCTCTGATGGCCCTGCAGGCATATCAATGGCTGTTGCAGTAGTTGATTGAATAATGGTTTTTGCTTTGGTAACATACTGATTACCAGGCCCGAATATCTTGTCAACCTTAGGGATGCTTTTTGTACCATAAGCCATAGCCGCAATGGCCTGAGCGCCGCCGGTTAAATAAATTTTTTCGATACCCAATAACTGCGCCACATAAGCGACATAGGCGTTGATTCTCCCACCTTTTTGAGGAGGTGAGCATACCACAATCTCATGACAGCCTGCAATGCGTGCCGGAATACCGAGCATTAAAAAGGTGCTTGGTAAAACCGCAGTACCACCGGGAATATAAAGCCCTACTTTTTCTATCGGCCTTAATTCGCGCCAACAGGTAACGCCCGGCATGGTCTCTACCTTATCCTCTGTTTTTAACTGTGTTTGGTGAAATTTATAAATATTATTATAGGCAGTATCCAATGCCAGTTTCTGTTCGGGCAGCAGGGTAGAAGCCAATGCAGCCATTTCTTCTTTTTCTACGAAGAGATTTTTCAGGTCAACGTTATCAAACTTAGCAGCGTAATCAAATAAAGCATTGTCACCATTAATTTGGACATTACTAATAATATCCTCCACCACAGCGCGTATCTCATCCGCAGGATCAGCATTGCGCTGAACCAGTTTTTGAATATCGTTTTTGCTTAAGTCTGAATAAATGAAAGTTTTCATAGCCTCAATTTAGCCCCTTCTAAATGTCCTCCAGTAGGAGAGACTTTTATTAAAACCCAACCTTCCACGGAGGGTTTGTGTGGGGCTTTCCTATAAAATTATTTTCTCTATTGGCATTACCACAATGCCTTGAGCGCCTGCTTGTTTTAGTTGACTTATCCGATCCCAAAAGTCACGTTCGGGTATTACTGTATGTACCGCTACCCAATCTTCTTCGGCCAGGGGCACTACTGACGGGCTTTTAACACCAGGCAATAATGCGGTTACGGCTTTCAAATTGTCTTTGTGAACATTCAATACAACGTATTTGGTCTCTTTTGCCCTCAATACTGACTGTATGCGCTGGATCAGTTCTTTTACCAGTTCCTCATCTTCGCTCCCCGAACGGCCAATCAGTACCGCTTCGGATGACATTACATCGGCGAAAGGTTTCAGCCCATTGCTTTTCAGCGTACCGCCTGTGGACACAAGATCACAAATAGCATCACTTAATCCCAAACCGGGCGATATCTCTACCGAACCAGATATGGTGCGTATATCTGCCTTTATGTCTTTTTGCTTTAAAAACTTACCTAAAATTACCGGGTAGGTGGTAGCGATAGATTTGCCGTTTAACTCTGCAATGCTTTTTATATCGTAGGTATTGGGCACCGCGATTTTTAATGAGCAACGGCCAAAGCCGAGGCGTTGCAGGTAACTCACCTTTACTTCGGTTTCCTGTATTACGTTTTCGCCTACAATACCCAAATCCGCAATGCCGTCCTGAACATATTCGGGAATATCGTCATCACGCAGGAAAAGTATTTCTAAAGGGAAATTGGAAACCGGGGATATCAGGGAGCTTTTATAATTCTCGAAGCTTAAGCCGCAGTTTTTTAGTAATTCAACTGATTTTTCGTTGAGCCTACCCGATTTTTGGATAGCTATTTTAAGTGTTTTCACAAAGTGTTTTTAAGGGTACTATAAATAAACAGGGTCTGATATTTCTCGTAGAAACAAACATTATCTTGTCGCCATATGGTGGCGATGTTGCAGATGAGGATGATGTAAGTTAAGCCCGTTCATTTTTTGTATAGTAATGCTATAGATGAAGTGCTGCAAATATAAAGAGTTGTTTTGAAAATCAAAATATTAAATTTTTTAGAAATTAATTCGCGGTGTTGACTCATACTGACATCACTATTCTTGTTATCTCTCACTTCGCTTCGCGAAAAGAAGAGTTTATGAAATTATTTGAATAGTAATACGTTAACATATTTAATGATTTATTGACTGATTAATAGGGCTGTGTGGCCGGGCAGGTACTCCCGGCTTTTTTTATGATTTACTTAGCTGCTTCATCATAATAATATATCTGTCCTTCTTTGGCTTCTCCAATTTTTACCAACTTTTTGTTTTTCATGATTTCGGGTAAGCTTACCAGTTCCGAATTATATAAATTATCAAACCAAACCAGGTAGAAACGCTTTTGAGTATAAAATTTTTGCACATTCCCTGTCAAGAATTTATGAGGTATCAACGTGGACGACATGCCGGTGAATAAATATACAGCTTCGTCGGCATCGGTATAAATAGGTATACCGGTTTTGAAAATATTTTGATGTTTTTTAAGATAGACAACAAATTCTGATTTGTTCCAGCTATCATCACTATAACCTGGTACGCCATAGTCGTTTTCATCATCATATCGCTGATAGTCTGTTAGGGAAATAGAATATTCAAAAGCCAGCATCATGATTACTGCAATCCCCGCAAGAATATATTTTATAGCCTTCATTCTAATAAGGATCAATACATCCGGCACCCAACTTGTACATGCTATTAACAGAGGGATAAACATAGGTGCAATCAGTCGGCTATTAATTCGCTCATATCTCGAAATACTTGCAGATATCACAATAAAAAGACCGTAAACCACGGCAAATGCGATCACAATATTCTCATAGCTATTAATGCTGCGTTTGTAGGCTTTCCATAATAACACAGCTATCAGGGCTAATAATATTACTGATGTGACAACTGCGGCAAAAGGATAAGCATCTTTACTTAAACTACCCCAATCGCATATCACCGTACCAAAATAGTATAGATTTTTGCCGAAGGGTGTGATAGATGGTTCGCGCGTACCTGTGCTCAAGCCTGTTGACAAGCTGTTCATTACCAGGTTGCCTACCAGCAGGGAAATGGATGCAAACCCATATAACAGGATATGGCCTATTTTTTTTCTAAGGGGTAATATATTATCAAGCAATAACAGTAACCCGCCTGTGCCTACAATAGTAACACCAGCATAACGGGTAATACAAGCAATTGCAGTTATAGCAGCTACTACCAAAAGTGATTTGGTAGTATGCCTTTGCTCATAACGCCAGTAAGCGATAATGAACAATAATATTTCTAATATAAACAAGGTCTCGGACCACAAGAAAGAATATATTTCCAGCAGGGCCGGACTTAAGATGATCGCTATCAGGATGATCCATTTATATATCCTTGAATGAGATATGAATTTTTCCATGATCCACCCGCTGGTAAATACTACAGCAGCAAACAAGCAACTGTTAATTGTTGATCCGGCGGCAATAGGATCAACCCTTGAAATAAACTGGATGATACTTAGAAAGAAAGGGTAGAAGACCGGGAAGAATACCAGTGGTGTTTTGTTGAACGTCAGCAGCGAGCCATGCGCCTGTATATTAGTTGCCGTACTGGCATACATAATAGAATCAGGAGAGAGGCCAACACCGCTATAATTGGTAAAAAGGTAAATGGCATAAAAACCAATGACGGCAGCTATGAATGAATCGAGATTTTTTAGGTATGGGGTCAGTTTCATTAAATTTTATATTTATTTCAACCTCACGCTATCAAATCCAGCACATCGCTTATCGGCTGATCGCTGTTAATTAGTATCCCTTTAACACCTGCAGCTGTTCCTGCAATTACATCGCGTTCGCGGTCGCCTATAAAATACGACTGTGCCGGGTCAATATTATATTTTTTTATACCATCCAATAACATGCCGGGTTTAGGTTTGCGGCAATCGCAGTCGCCGGTGAAATCAGGGTGGTGCGGGCAATAAAATATATCTGTAAATTTAACTCCATGCTGCTGGTAAACATCCTTTAAGTGGGCGTGCATTTTTACAAGCTCTTTTTCGGTATACCAGCCTTTTGCCAACCCCCCCTGGTTGGTTGCTACTATTAATAAGTATCCTTTGCTTTGAAGGATCTTTAATGGCTCAATATTTTGTTCTAAAACATGGAAATCTTCCAGCCGGCAAACATAATCGCCCATCTCCTTATTCAGTACACCGTCGCGGTCCAAAAAAACGGCTTTATTCTTAGCAGGTATTGTATTCATTGGGGGCAAAGGTAGTAATTCTTAAAAATTACTATCTCAATTATAAATTATACAAGGCACGCAACCAATTTATTAAATATTTCATCATATTAGTAATTTAAAAATCCTGCACTATGAAGCTAAGAATATTCTTTTTATTATTCATTCTGAATTGCCTTATCATAGTTCGCTCGCTTGCTGAAAACAAGGAATTTGAGAACTATGCTAGTCACGAGAGCCAGTTGATGCATGATGCATACGTGAGAAAGGACGCTAAAACGTTTGGTCAAATATTAGATGGACTCAAAAGCCGTTATAATCAATTAAGCGTCAAAGATCAGAAGGACTATGCCGGTTTCTTGATTGGCGGATATTATAATTATAGCTGCCTTTATTCATTATTAAATAATAAAAGTCTGGCAATCGAATATCTGGATAAAGCCATAAAAGCCGGATACTCAAATTACAGCCATATTACAGAGGATACAGACCTGGATAATATAAGGCGCACCGTTTCATTTGTTGCTCTTGTACAACCTTTGCGCGCTGTTGGCGATTATATGTATATCATAAAAAAGGCAAAAACATACAATGCGGCCGACAACCGGCCTCTGCCCGCTTTTACATATCAATCTGCCGATAACCCTAACCTGGTTCTTCTTAAGAACACATTTAAACTGGATTCCGTAGCTGGTAGTGGTAACGAGGCATCTAGGGCTATCAATATATTGCATTGGGTACATAACACAGTGCATCATGATGGGCAACACGAGAGTGGCATTAAACATTTCAATGCCTTCGAGATCGTGAGTATTGCAACTGCTAAAAATATAGGCGTGTCATGTGGTGAACTTGCCACGGTGCTTAATGAGTGTTATTTGGCAATGGGTTGGAGATCGAGAAAAGTATACTGCTTTCCAAAAGATAGTCTTCATACCGATTACGACTCACATGTAATAAACATTGTGTACTTACCTTCAAAAAAGAAATGGATATGGGTGGATCCTACCAATGATGCTTATGTGATGGACGAAAACGGAGAATTACAAAGTATTGAGGAGGTGCGTGAGAGAATCATAAACGATAAACCACTGATCATTAATCCTGATGCTAACTGGAACCACAAAGCGTCAGAGACAAAAGAGCATTATTTTTATTATTACATGGCGAAAAACCTTTATCGGTTGCGTAGTCCAACCAACAGTGAATATGATATGGAAACTGCTTCGCCCGGTAAAACGATAAGCTATGTACAGCTATTACCGCTTGACTACTTTAAGCAAACGCCAGATAAGTCAGAATCGATAAATAATAATACCAAGGCTACATTTATCAATTACAATACCAACAATCCATCTCTGTTTTGGGCTCCTCCTGAAAACTAAGAGTTAAAAAAATTGCTATGCAGGCATATTAATTGAACAGTTGTGATTATGAAATTGTTATAATAAATGTCAATCTATTAACGAATTTTTATTTTATTTAAGATTTGTTCATTATTTTTTAACATAATCTGAAAAATTACTAACCATATTATAAAAAAGATATTAATTTAGTAATTTCGTAATTACGCACATTCATAAACCATGTGTATTACTATGGATCAGATTGACAGCCACCAGCAGGGCCTTTACAGGCCTGAATTTGAACACGACTCCTGCGGAACCGCATTTATTGCCAGCATTCATGGACATAAATCAAACCAGATCATAGACGATGCTTTGACCATGCTGGAGAATATGGAACATCGCGGCGCTTGCGGATGTGATCCCGAAACTGGCGATGGAGCCGGTATATTGATACAACTACCTCATGAATTTTTGATGGAAGAATGCTCAAACCTGGAGATAGGTTTACCTGAGCCGGGCGAGTATGGTGTGGGAATGATATTTTTTCCAAAAGACTCTTCTCTTAAAAAAGCCTGCCGCATGGTGATCACCAACGCGATAGAAAAGTTGGGTTTACATAAATTGGGCTACCGTAAACTGGTTGTGGATTCATCAGTGATTGGCGAAACCGCCCGCCAGGCCGAACCGGATGTGGAACAGCTTTTTATTTTAAGGCCACACCACATTACTAATGCCGACGACTTTGAACGTAAATTATACATTTTAAGAAGGTATATAAATAAAACTATCACCGAAACCATACCGGGTGCAGGCGAGCATTTTTATTTTACTTCTCTTTCATGCAAAACCATTATTTATAAAGGGCAGTTAACCACTTATCAGTTGCGTAAGTATTTTGCCGATCTTTCTGACCCGAGAATGGTATCAGGCCTGGCCATGATACATTCCAGGTTTTCAACCAATACATTCCCTTCGTGGAAACTGGCACAGCCATTTCGCCTGATAGCCCATAACGGAGAGATCAATACGCTTACAGGTAACCTGAACTGGTTTTATTCAGGCGTAAAATCATTCGCGTCTTCTTATTTCACCAGCGAGGAAATGGAAATGCTGCTTCCGGTGATAGATAATAACCAGTCTGATTCGGCGTGTTTGGATAATATTATCGAAATTTTGCTGCATACAGGCCGCTCGTTACCACATGTAATGATGATGCTGATCCCTGAAGCATGGGATGGCAACGAGCAAATGGATCCGGTTAAAAAGGCATTCTATGAATACCATGCCACACTGATGGAACCATGGGATGGGCCGGCAGCTATCACTTTTACAGATGGTAAATTGATAGGTGCATTGCTTGACCGAAACGGATTACGCCCGCTACGTTTTGTTGTTACTAATGACGGACGTGTTATTGCGGCATCTGAAGCTGGTGTTTTGGCTTTGGATGAGAAACTTGTTTTGCGTAAGGGTCGTTTACAGCCCGGCAAAATGTTCCTGATTGATACTGTAAAGGGTAAGATCATTACCGACGAAGAAATTAAAACACAAGTTGCCTCACGTCAACCTTATGACCGCTGGCTGGAAAATTATAAAATAAAGCTGGACGACCTTTCCGAACCACGTTTGGCGTTTGCGCCATTGTCACCTGATTCGGTTTTTCGTTATCAGCAGGTATTTGGTTACAGTCGCGAAGATATTGATACCATTATTAAGCCAATGGCTGTTGACGGTAAGGAACCAATAGGCTCTATGGGAACAGATGTACCACTGGCTATATTATCAGATAAGCCACAGCATCTGTCAAGTTATTTCAAACAGTTTTTCGCCCAGGTTACCAATCCGCCTATAGATCCAATACGCGAACGATTAGTAATGAGCCTGGCTACATTTATAGGAAACAATGGTAATTTATTAGATGAAGATAAAATGCATTGCCATTGTGTGATGCTGAAACACCCGATATTAAAAGATCATCATCTTGAAAAATTAAGAAGTATCGATACCGGTTTATTTCACGCCAAAACGCTGCAGACTTATTTTGTAGCCGACGGTATGCCTGGTTCCATGGAAAAAGGTATTGCAAGGCTTTGCCGCTATGCTGAAGATGCGGTTGATGAAGGTTTTGAAGTATTGATACTTTCAGATCGTGCTATCGACTCAGAACATGCACCTATACCTTCATTACTGGCGGTGTCAGCCGTTCACCATCATTTGGTACGTAAAGGCCGCCGTGGGGCTGTAGGGTTGGTTGTTGAGGCAGGCGATGCGTGGGAAGTGCACCATTTTGCCTGTCTTCTGGCTTTTGGGGCTACTGCTATCAATCCATATCTGGCCTTGTCTACCATTAACACTATTAAGAACAATGGCAGCCTGGAAACCAGTCTGGATACCAAAAAACTAATTAATAACTACGTAAAGGCAATTAATGATGGCTTGCTAAAGATATTTTCAAAAATGGGAATATCCACACTGCAATCTTATCACGGTTCGCAGGTATTCGAGATATTGGGCATCAACAAGACCGTAGTTAATCGCTATTTTGATGGAGCAGTAACCCGTATTGGTGGTTTAGGGTTGGATGAAATTGCACGCGAGTCGCTTTGTAAACACCGCATTGGTTTTGGCAGCACTAAAACAGAGAGCCGTTTATTGCCAGAAGGAGGTATTTATCAGTGGAAACGTAGAGGAGAGGAACACCTGTTTAATCCTCAAACTGTTCATTTGCTGCAGCATGCTACCCGTAGCAATGATTATTCAGTTTATAAAAACTATACCAAGCTGATTAACGAGCAAGGTGAAAAACATTATACGATACGCGGTTTACTGGATTTTGCCCATCACCGCGAATCCATCACCATTGACGAAGTGGAACCTGCTGAAAGCATCATGAAGCGCTTTGCTACAGGGGCCATGTCATTCGGCTCTATTTCGCATGAGGCGCATAGCACATTGGCAATAGCCATGAACCGCATAGGAGGGAAGAGTAACACAGGCGAAGGAGGAGAAGATGAATTACGTTACGAATTGTTACCAAACGGCGATTCGATGCGTTCGGCTATTAAACAGGTGGCATCGGCTCGTTTTGGCGTTACTTCAAACTATCTCACCAATGCTGATGAATTGCAAATAAAGATGGCTCAGGGTGCAAAACCAGGCGAAGGCGGTCAATTACCCGGCCATAAAGTTGATGACTGGATTGCTAAGGTACGTCACTCGACACCGGGTGTGGGTTTGATATCACCACCCCCTCACCATGATATTTATTCAATAGAGGATCTTGCCCAATTAATATTCGATTTGAAAAATGCTAACCGTGCAGCACGTATCAATGTGAAACTGGTGTCAAAAGCAGGTGTCGGCACTATAGCCGCAGGAGTTGCAAAGGCTCATGCCGATGTGATTCTGATTGCAGGTTATGACGGTGGAACAGGCGCTTCGCCTATAAGCTCTATAAAACATGCAGGTTTGCCATGGGAACTTGGTTTAACAGAAGCACATCAAACGCTGGTTCGCAATAAGTTGCGCAGCCGTGTTGTTTTACAAACCGATGGCCAATTAAAAACAGGCCGTGACCTTGCCATAGCCTGTTTAATGGGCGCAGAAGAATGGGGCGTTGCTACTGCAGCATTAGTAGCTGGGGGCTGTATAATGATGCGTAAATGCCATTTGAATACTTGCCCGGTTGGCGTTGCCACGCAAGACCCAGAATTAAGGAAACTTTTTACAGGTAAGCCGGAGCATATTGTCAACCTTTTCCGCTTTATGGCTGAAGAGATGCGCGAGATCATGGCCGAACTGGGCTTCCGCACTATTAATGAAATGGTAGGCAGGGTACAGTTCTTAAAAGTGAAAGAAAACCTGCAGAACTGGAAAGTGAAACATATTGATCTGTCGGGCATATTGCACCCGGTAAATAATACCAAAGGCATGACCTTGCACAACAGCGAAAAACAGGATCATGGTATGGCTGATATCCTTGACTGGAAATTACTTGAACATGCCAAACCGGCATTAGAAGATAAAACCCCAGTTTTTGCATCATTTGATGTGAGAAATACTGATCGTACTATTGGAACATTGTTATCCAATGAAATATCGAAAAAATACGGCTCAGCAGGATTGCCTGATAATACCATCAACTATAAATTTAAAGGCTCGGCCGGGCAAAGCTTCGGTGCATTCACTGCCAAAGGAATTTCCTTTGAATTGGAGGGTGAGGCCAATGATTATGTAGGCAAAGGCCTTTCGGGTGCGCAATTAGCCATTTATCCCTCGGCTGATGCAACTTTTGTACCCGAAGATAATATTATTATAGGCAATGTAGCTTTATATGGCGCCACTTCTGGTGAAGTGTTTATTCGCGGTATGGCGGGCGAACGTTTTGCTGTACGCAACTCTGGTGCTATAGCAGTTGTAGAAGGTGTTGGCGATCATGGATGCGAATACATGACCGGTGGTATTGCATTGATATTAGGAAATACAGGCAGAAACTTTGCCGCAGGTATGAGCGGTGGCATTGCCTGGGTTTACAACCCGGATAATTCATTTGCCGCCAACTGTAATAAAGAAATGGTTGATCTTGATCCACTATCAATAAATGATGAAGAACACATTATAGCTTTGCTAAAGAAACATGTGAGTTTAACAGGTAGTAAAGTAGCCAAAAACCTGCTTAAAAACTGGGGCGAGGCTTCAACCAAGTTTATCAAAGTATTTCCAAAAGAGTACAAAAAAGTTATACAGAAAGCAGAATATCAAACTATCAGCTAATTTTTTATGGGAAAACCAACAGGATTTAAAGAGTTTAACAGGGAGCTTCCCGCTAAAACACCTCCGTCAGAACGTGTGAAAAACTATAATGAGTTTGAAAACTTGTATAGTGAAGAGCAGTTAAATCATCAATCGGCGCGCTGCATGGATTGTGGTATACCTTTTTGTCATTCAGGTTGCCCTTTGGGCAATATCATCCCTGAGTTTAATGATGCCGTGTACCGTAAAAACTGGGAAGAAGCGTATCAAATATTATCATCAACTAATAATTTCCCCGAATTTACAGGTAGGATTTGTCCTGCCCCATGTGAATCGTCATGTGTACTGGGTATTAATAAGCCTCCTGTAGCTATTGAAGAAATAGAAAAACATATTATAGAGATCGCTTTTGAAAAGAACCTGGTTAAGCCGGTTGCACCGCTTATAAAAACGGGCAAAAGGGTTGCTGTAGTGGGTTCTGGACCCGCCGGACTGGCAGCTGCAGCCCAGTTATCCAAAGCAGGTCATGCGGTTACAGTTTATGAGCGTGATGATCAACCGGGTGGTCTGCTGCGTTACGGTATCCCAGACTTTAAACTGGAAAAATGGGTTATTGAGCGCCGTATAGGGTTGATGGAAGAAGATGGGATTGTGTTTAAATGCAATATTGAAGTAGGGAAAGATATACCCGCGGATGAACTGGTGCGTACTAATGATGCAGTGGTACTTGCAGGAGGATCAACTATCCCACGTAATTTACCCATACCCGGCAGGGAATTAAAAGGTATCCATTTTGCAATGGATTTTTTGAAACAACAAAATAAACGCGTAAGCGAAACAAGCTTTGATGCAGACAATATATTGGCAAGCGGTAAGGATGTGATTGTGATTGGTGGTGGTGATACCGGTTCGGATTGTGTGGGAACTTCTAACAGGCAGGGTGCAAAATCAATCAAACAGTTTGAAGTGATGATGCAACCACCACAGCAGCGCACGCAGCACATGCCATGGCCAACTTATCCAATGGTGCTGAAAACTACCAGCAGTCATGAAGAAGGGTGCGATAGATATTGGGGTATTAACACCAAAGAGTTTTTGGGTGATGAGAATGGCAATTTAAGAGCGATTAAAGTTACCGATGTAAGTTGGGAACTGGATGTGATGAACAGGCCGATTAAGTTTAACGAGGTTGCCGGTTCTGAACGCGAAATAGAATGTCAGCGTATTTTCCTGGCAATGGGATTTTTACACCCGCAGCATGAAGGCATGTTAAATAGCCTGAATGTACACCTTGATGAGCGCAAAAATGTAAAGGCCAAAGAAGGTATTTACCGCACCAATATAAGCAAGGTATTTGTAGCCGGCGATATGCGCAGAGGACAATCCCTGGTGGTTTGGGCCATTTCGGAAGGCCGCGAAGCAGCCCGCAAAGTGGACGAATTTTTAATGGGCCACTCTATACTGGAAAGTAAAGATGCTGTTAACCAGTTTGAGCAGGTATTTTAGTGCGTGGTGAGTACTCACTGTTGAATTATAAGTAGAAACTTTAAAACAATCAATCAATAAACCAAAGTTAGGCCGGGTAGCGAAATGCTGCACGGTTTTTTTGTTTGTCACAAATGCCTGATCTCAATCTTTCTTAATAGAAAACTCATAAAGGTTAAAGAGGCAATAAGTACAGCAATAACAACCAGGTAATTTGCACTATGATTGATGCCGCCAAAGTAGTCTGTAAACGGGACCTTGTTGAGGTTTGAATACGTGAAAAGAAAAAACAAGATCTCGAATAATTTAGTTCCACCACTTAACATACCCAATGCTACAGCCAGCAATACAATAAAAATGCTGCCCATTATAATGCTTAATATTGGTAAAAACTGAAACGCTACCAGGTATCTTACAAAAAGGGGTAAAGCCAATACAAACGAAAGAATTATTCCCGCGAAAACCTGGGCGGGCAATAATCGGGTTAGTGGTTTGTAAGATGCATAAGTGAAATAATGAATGCGATTTGTTTTTTCCTTTGTAGCCAAATCAGACCACCGTGCTACTTGTAAGAACCATAGTGCAGGTAAGATCATTTGATGGGCTACGGTTAGCGGAGCAAAGATGAGGGCAATCATTCCGCCAACATTAATCAACCAGAGCCAGCGCGGCCCTTTACGGAATAGCATTAATAGTTCTGTTTTTATAAATGGGATAATCCCGAAATTGGGTTTTATTGGTGGCAACGCTGAAAGTCTTATATCCCGCAATGGCTTTACAGGGGCTATAATCTCCTGGATTTTACTTTTCTTTTTTTTCTTAAATGTTTGTTTTATATCAAAACGGTGAAAAAACCTGGAGGAAATTAAAATGAGCAATAATCCCAGGCACATCAATAATATCCTGCTAAATATAAATGGAGCCGTCCATGTTACCCCTTCAAACACAAAGGAATGAAGTGTTTTTTTATGACCAAAAATAAACCCCATGGAGGTGGTATGATTTGCCTGATGGTATTGATGCTGGATAATATCCTGCATAGTTGCAGTTACCTGTTTAATGCCAAAGACATCTAACAATGGCGAAATAGTTGTTTGCGAGGCCAAAAGAACACAAAAGATGAAGTAAACACCGATATTCATCACAATGTTATACCGGTATAAAAACACCTCCGCTACAACAGCTATAGCAGCTACAAAGAATATAGCCGGTACTGTAACCAGGAGATATGGCAAAATAAATTGCATGATATCGAACGGATATTCGCCTGAGCGAATTAAGAACAAGGCAATACTCATTAAAAGAACCATGCACATGATGCTTAGCAATACCAGGAAATTGCTCCATGCTTTGGCCAACAGGTAATTGAAGTTGCTGATTGAAGTGGTTGCAATGATCATACCAACCCCCGTATCTACGTCTTTTTTAATGCCGCTATTAACCAGGTAAAAACCGATGATCGAAAGAAAAACACTTGTCATCATAGCTGTAACCGACCCTATCCAGGCAGCATTATCTGCACCCAGATAATTGCCAATGCGTAATGTTGTATAAGCAGCATTTGGTGCCGGAACAAAAGAGTATGCGGCATATAAGCTGATGGCAAGAGTAATTAAGAAGGCATAGCTTCTGGTGCGTTGCAAATAATCAGAAATGATAATCTTATAAAAAGCCCTCATATTTAATTGTTATTATGAGTGAGGTATAAATATGCATCTTCTAATGAGGCCGTAGTTGGTATTGATCCATTTGCCGGGTTGTTACTCATGTATCTTACTAACACCTTATCTTTTTGCCTGATCGTATTTACAACTAAATGTTTTGATTTAAAATCTGTCAATAATGAATTTTCTAAACCAATCTCAAATACTTTTCCTTCTGCCTGTTTAATTACATCAGCCTGCGTTCCTTTAGTAATAAGCATCCCGCCTTTCATTATAGCTACCTCATCGGCAATGGTTTCAATATCTGATACAATGTGTGATGATAAAATGATAATACAGTTTTGAGCAAGGTCTGATATCAGGTTTCTAAATCTCATGCGCTCTTCCGGATCAAGACCGACGGTAGGCTCATCGAAAATTAAAATTTTTGGATCATTGAGTAAAGCCTGTGCAATACCGATACGTTGTTTCATACCTCCCGAATAGGTGCCGATTGGAAGTTTTGCAGCTTCTATAAGATTTACTCCTTCCAATAAGGCCTCAATTCTGCTTTTTAGGTTAGGTCCGCCAACACCCTTCATAGCGGCAATATATTCCAGGAACTCGTAAGCATTTAAGTTTGCATAAACCCCGAAATCTTGTGGAAGATAACCCAGCATTTTTCGGATATAATTAGGATCTTTCACAATATCATGGCTATCTAATTTGATCAAACCCTGTGAAGGCCTGCTTATAGTAGCAATTATTTTCATTAAGGTTGATTTACCAGCACCATTTGGGCCTAATAAACCAAGAATGCCGTTTTCAATAGTTAATGAATAATCCTTTAGTCCGTATTTTTCCTTGTTATACCGCTTGGATATATTCTCTATAGTAAGTTTCATTTTTATGATAGTTCAGATGACAGTAAGACTCCGGTAATAGGCGGAGGTTACGGAATATCATATATTTATTACCGGACTTTGGAACAGATGCAGTCTTTCGTCCTATTTTTCTGAAGGGTTCTTTTTCTTAGCGGCCAACTTTTCAACCAGTTTAACCAATCTTTCATTCCTGGTCTTTTCCTGTTTGGCGGTAAGTATCCAAAGCACATATTCCTTTTTGTTGGAATAAGATAGTTGCTGGTAAAAGGCGAGTGCCAATGAGTTTTGTTGTAGAGTTTCGGCAATATCCGGTGGAAGAGTTACCTGTTTGTTGCCGATATTAATATAAGCGCTGTATTCGTTTTTCTGAATATTCTCGTTACGCGCATCCGAAACCTTTGATTGCCCTTCGGGTCTGAAACGAATTGCAGTCCATACCTCATCAATAGCAGCGGCTGCAACACTTCTTAAACCATATTTAGCGGGTTCGGCCCAACTGCCCATCACCTCCAGGTCACTTTCTATACCCGAGCTTTTTTTGGGATAACACACCCAAAATATAGTATCTGGATTTAATACGGGTGTAACAGCCTTTAATGACGATACTAACTCTATACTATCCTTAACAAATAACTGTACTCCGTCAAAGTTTCCTTTCGGCTCAAAAATAATCGTAACGCCTTCGGGTAGCGGCTCAAGCGTGATAAGGTAGTTTTCCGGGATATTAAAAAAAAGCCAGCGTTTACCGGGCTTTATTTGTAATTTTTTTGCGAGAGGATTTATTGGTTCATTAGTCATGTATCCATAGTCAAATAGTAATACTAATTTAATGATAATATTATTTGAGAGCGACTATTAACCTACTACTATTTTAGAAAAAAAATCCCAAAGCACTATACCTGCCGAAACCACAATATTAAAAGAATGCTTGGTGCCAAACTGAGGTATTTCTATACAGGCATCAATCACATTCATTACCTCATCGCTTACGCCATTAACCTCGTTGCCAAATATTAAAGCATATTTTTCGTTTTTATTTGCTTCAAAGTCATTCAGCATAATGCTTTTTTCAGCTTGTTCCACTGCAATTATTTTATATCCATCTGTGCGTAGTTGCTCAATGGCCAGTAATGGATCAGCATAGTAAACCCAGCTAATAGATTGTGTAGCACCGAGTGCGGTTTTTTCTATTTCGCGATGAGGCGGCTGGCTGGTGATACCACAGAGGTATACCTTTTCCACAGCGAAACCGTCGCAGGTGCGAAACAATGACCCGACGTTGTGCATACTGCGAACATTGTCCAGCACTACAACAACCGGGAGCTTTTCCTGTGCTTTAAATTCAGTAACCGAAGCACGGTTTAATTCGTCGAGTTTTAGTTTACGCAAGGAGGGTTAGTTGTTGTAAAACTGAAATGTTTTAATGTTGTAAAGTTACTTGATTCAAAAACTTAAAGTTTAGAATTTTGAGTCTGCGAATTATTTTTTTACAGATTAACCACTTCCTTTAATAATCCTACACCGTCTCCAATCAATGAACTATAAACTGATGGTGCATAACCAATTTTGCCGGTATAGTATTCGGTTACGGCTTTGCTGAAATTGTCAAATGCACTTTCTTTTACCAACGCTATGGCACAGCCACCAAAACCGGCACCCGTCATGCGTGCACCAGCAACGTTAGGGTCTGTTAAACTGTATTCAACAACAGCATCTAACTCTTTTCCACTAACCTCATAAAGGGTTTTTAATGAATCGTGCGAAGCATACATTAACCTGCCAAATTCGGCCAGATTGCTACTTGCTAATGCTTCGGCAGCCAATTTTACCCTATCATTTTCTTCAATCACATGTTTAGCACGTTTAAATACTATTTCATCAGTTATTAAATGCTGGTATTGTTTAAAGGTTTCACTATCAATATCACAAAGATTGTTAATATCCAGTTCCTGTTGCAACGCTTTCAAGGCCTCATGGCATTCCTGCACGCGTTCGTTATATTTTGATTCGGCCAGCTTACGGGGTTTGTTGGTGTTAATGATAGCCAGTACATGGTCGCCCAGATTACTATCAACTGCTTTATAGTCCAATGTATCACAGTTTAGCATAAGGGCCTTGTCCTTTTCGCCAAAAGCTACAGCAAATTGGTCCATAATGCCGCAGTTTACGCCAATAAAAACATTTTCTACCTCTTTAGAAAGTTTTACAAGTTCGAGTTTTGTGTAACTGCAACTAAACATTTCATTTAAGGCATAAGCTGTTACTACTTCAATAGAAGCGGAAGATGATAAACCCGAGCTAATAGGTATGTCACCATAAAATAACAAGTCGAGCCCCTGAATCTGATGTCCCTCTTTCACAAAATAATCTATGATCCCCAAAGGGTAGTTATACCAGGTTTCGCCAGATTTTTCATAGCTATCCTGTAGAGTAATATCCAATTTATCCTCAAAATTCAGACTTCTGAAACGAAAAATCCCTTCATTATTAGTGGCAGCTAAAACATAGGTGCCAAAAGTAATTGCACATGGCATTACAAGACCACCGTTATAATCAATATGCTCGCCAATAAGGTTTACCCGGCCGGGAGAGAAAAATGCACTTTCTGCTTCTTTATTGTATGATTTTTTAAATTCCCCGTATAGGTTGTGCTTCATTTCTTAAACTAAAATTAATGTGAAAACAAATATTGTAAAATTTACAGTTATTATTTGATTTTTATTCTTTGCTACGCTTTTTTTGTGAAAATAAATATAAAGTGTTTCTGATATTTGTTAAATATTACTGTCAAATAAACCGAATAGTGTTTAGTTTGTTGACTAAGAACGAAAAATAAATAAATAAAAGAACATCATGAATCAATACCTGGTAACTGCCTATGATCACACTGACACCGACGCTCTGCAACGACGGATGAATGTGCGGCCCCATCACCTTGATGATGCAAAAGAATTAAAAGAGAATGGAAATTATGTGTTAGGTGGGGCGATCTTAAATGATGAAGGCGATATGGTTGGTTCAGTTATGATCTTGCAATTTGAAACTGAAGAAGAGTTGCAGGCATGGCAGCAGAATGAGCCATACATCACGCAAAAGATATGGGAAACAGTTGACGTAAAACCGTTTAGGGTAGCAAATGTATGATCAATAAAAAAACAGGCATCTTTTTAGGGTGCCTGTTTCAATCTTATCTAATTTTTTAATTAGCGTTTTAGTCTTACTCCTGTAACAAGGTTAATAGTATAGGCATTTCCATTAATAGTTAATGTAGCTGTTCCGTCTTCGTTAAATACTAATGTTCCGGTATAGCTGAAATCGCCATTTTTTGTTGTGCTGCCGGTTATAACTATAGTTGCGCTTCCACCGGCTATTTTCCTTGCAGGCTTTGTTAATGTAAGGTTTGTAACAACTATATCTACATTGCTTTGGCCTGAAGTTTTATTGCCAACTTTTGACTGAAATGAGCCTGTGCGTTTGTATTCACCATTTACAACAAAGTTTGCAGCTGTAGTGGTTAAGCCGGCAATTGTAAATATTGCGCTGCCTGTATTAGTTGAAGTTAAATTAGGCCCGTCAAAATTACCATGGTATGAAACATTGTTAGCCAGGTTATCAGGCTGACTATTGGTATTGCAATTTAACGTACGTGCGAATTTCAAAAAGTAACTAAAGCTAACGGATGAATTTGTACCCGAGTTTGTGATGCTGTCTGTTAAAGTAGTACCGCATGCCTGGTGTACGGTAGCTATACCTAATGAATTAACTGTTTGTGAACCGGTATTTATTGAAGCAAGAGTTTGCGCGTTTACGGCAATATCATCAGAGACAGTAGTTAACCCGTAAGAATTTGCTGCTAATGAACCGGCAGCAATATCAGCAGCCTGGTCTGTTGTGACTGTGTTTGCCGCAGAATTACCATCTGTTTTTTTACAGGAAATAACGCCTAACAACACTAATAGGATAATGGATAGTTTAAAGGTTTTCATATTGATTAAGGGGATTTATGATTTAAAGTGCGAATAGGACGATTTTTAATTCAAAAGGTTTAATGCTTAAATTAAATTGAGGCGTTTTTTTCTTTAATGTTAATAAATGCTTTTTAGCGTTAGTTTTAAATGATATAAAAAAACCCCCGCCATGAAGCAGGGGTATAATTGAATTTAACCTAACACCTAAATCACTAAAACTATTCTGCCTATTTGTACGAAATAATGAAAAGCATTGTTGCGGACTATTATTAATTAGTTAAACCGGCTGTTTATATGTTCAAACAGGATTTCCCTTTTTTCCCTGAGCCCAACAGACTGGCCAATCGGGGCTTCAAAAGTGTCATTTTTTAAAGCCATTAAAGCCCCGTCAATAAATTCATGTACCGGTATGCCACCGTGCGACTGGCTTTTATCTTCCCTTCTGTCATGCCCAAGTTCAGTATCAACAGAAGGAGGGATTATTTCAAAAACTTTTATGGTAGTATCCTTCAACTGGTAGCGCAGCGAAAGCGTGAGGGAGTGCATTGCAGCCTTTGTAGCACAATATATGGGCATAAATGCTATCGGCACAAAAGCAAGACCGGATGTAATATTAATAATCGCAGCATTTTCTTTATTTAGTAAATGCTGAATAAATAATGATGTAAGGTGAACCGGGGCTATGAAATTTGTTTCTACTTCCGATCTTACCCTTTCCATATTGCTTGGGTTGGTCAAGTCGGCATCCAATTGAATACCTGCATTATTGATCAGGATATTGGTACCAGGATGATGCAGTTGTACCCATTCTGCCAGCTCTTTTCTTTGGTCACTATCTGCAACATCTGATACTTTTGTAATTATTTCCGGAAACTTAATTTTGATCGCGTCCAGCCTGTCCCCGCGCCGCCCGGTAATGATAACTTTATTGCCTTCCTTTATAAACTCTTCCGCAAAAGCCAGCCCTATACCTGATGTACCGCCGGTAATTAATATGGTGTTCTCTGTGATTTTCATGATGCTAATTTATCTTTAATTTTAAATGAAGGAGGCCGACTTATTTTGATAGGTCGGCCTCCTTCATTTAAATGCTGCTTGTTTTATGCTGATATACTATCAAGTAAATGGATATCACCTGTCGTCAATTCAAGTTCAATGGTTTTCATGTTTTCTTCCAGGTGTTTAACACTAGAGGTGCCTGGTATTAGTAAAATATTATCTGCATGATGCAATAGC
Organism: Mucilaginibacter sp.; assembly: GCA_028288085.1. Taxonomy (GTDB): domain Bacteria; phylum Bacteroidota; class Bacteroidia; order Sphingobacteriales; family Sphingobacteriaceae; genus Mucilaginibacter. The sequence continues at coordinate 10,011 of JAQBOK010000357.1, read as the reverse complement.
CAGTTTAAAGCTACCTGGTGAGTTGTGGCGTTATGTTTTTGTGCTATCTGTTTTATTTTTTCCAGCGCATCCACATTTCCGGCATTTAATGGAAACCATGGGATAAATGCGATGTTATTTTCTATGCAATACTCAAGCACAGGCTCCCATTTGCGGTTATCCACGCTATACATGTTTTGTACTGAAACTACCTCAAAGTATCGCTGTGCTTTTTTAATATCATCCACACTCACTTCTGATAACCCTATGTGTTTGACCTTGCCCTCTTTCTGGATTTTTTTCAGGAATTCAAAAGTATCTTCGGCAGGTACTTTCGGATCGATGCGATGCAACTGATACAAATCGATCTGATCTAATTTTAAACGTTTTAAACTGCCTTCCAAAGCTTCCTTTAAATGATCTGGGTGCGCGTTTACAGGCCATTGGTCTGGACCAGTGCGTGTTAATCCACCTTTGGTGGCTATAACCAGGTTGTCAGGATAGGGATGCAGCGCCTCGGCTATCAACTCTTCCGAAACGTATGGCCCGTAACTGTCGGCCGTGTCAATGAAATTTACACCCAATTCAACGGCACGTTTTAAAACACGAATTGCTTCGTCCTTATCTTTTGGCGGTCCCCAAATACCTTTACCGGTAATGCGCATAGCGCCATACCCCAGGCGGTTAACTGACAGGTCTCCGCCTATTGTAAATGTTTTCCCGAATGATGTTGCTGTATCTGACATAATATCGATGATTGATTTCCAAATTTAACAGCTATGACAAAGAAATGTTTACGCTTTAACGCGAGTAATTGTCATTTTTTAGGTTCAGTTCGATATAAATTGAAAATGGTATATTGGCTAAAAATCTAAATCAAATGAAAGAGCAAAATTTTTCTAATCACCGTCGTTATGTACCGGGCTATCACATTTTATTAAGCCTGTTACTTGTAGGCGGTACTGTAATTTCAATAATAAATGTGGTTCGGCATCCTGCATATAGCGGTGGGCATGTAAGCGCCCTGCTTATTACTTTATTATTTATTTGCGGCATATTTATATTTTGGTACATGCGCGGTTTTCCTATAAAAGCACAAGATAGAGCGATCAGGGCAGAAGAAGGTTTAAGATATTTTATTTTAACGGGAAAGCCCCTGGATACCCGGCTCACCCTCAGCCAGATCATCGCCTTACGTTTTGCACCGGATGAAGAATTTGTGCAACTTGTTGACAAAGCTATAACCGAAAATTTATCTCCTGACGATATTAAGCGGGCCATAAAAAATTGGCGGACAGACAACCACCGAGCTTAAAAAATGCTACTCAAAACAACAAAGCCCTGTAATTTAATTACGGGGTTTTGTTGTTTTGGATGAGCCAAAAGCATTTTTACTGGTTAGCAGGCAAACCCTTAACGTATCGGCTTTTCTTTCCACATTTTTTGGCGTTTTGCTCATTTGCCAAAAATTAGGCTTAGCTTGTTGTGGGGGCGGTTGAATATTGGGTCTTGAATTCTGCTGTTGTTGTGGCAGATTATTCGGTCTTTGGTATTATTGGGGTTCACGGCAGGCTTTGGATTCTGTAATCCTTATAATGTGTTTTGTTTGATAGGCGGACGATAAACCAAAAGTTTTAGTTTTATCGCCAAAAGCCAATGATTGCGCCCATTAGTGTTAACGAAATTACACTGTAACCGCCATTGATAAAAATATAGCGCCAGCCTTTTAGTTCGAACAGACTGTGGGTTGCTATGGCACAAAAAGTCCATATCCCTGCCAGAAAGCCTGCTTCGGCACCCCAGGTGACTGTTGTAGTTGGTACAGCCAGGAACATAGCCAGGTTAGCAGACATTATTAGAGAAAAAACCGCGGTAAATCCGAATATTTTTCCTTTGTTACCTTGTTTGATCTCTTCTTCCGTAAGGTTACTATCCACCATCCAGGCGCTGCCAAAAAGGGAACGGGAATACCACAAGCCACCCACAAGAAATGCGGACAGACCGGCCACTATCACAGCCAGCCAGTTGATCAATGAAAAATTCATGCGTTAAAGGTTTAATTTAAGTTTAAATAAATTTAGAGAAAAATATTTAACTTATTGAACCTTATAGTGATAAACATACCTACCGATGTTGCCATCTTTATCTATCCCTTCAATTATTGCTTTGTAGGTGCCCGTGCCATCGGCATTAAAAAACTCAAATGAGGCGTTACCTGTTTTATCAGTTATTATACTGGGACTCCAGAAAATGGTACTTCGTAAATCAGATGTAGTAGAATTAATAGCGGCTGGACTGCTGTATTTTGGTGCGTAAAATTCACGCGTCACATTATAACCTCCAGGCACAAAATCAACTAGGTAAGTTTTAGGTAACATATCCATTAATTGATCTTTGCTAATTTTATCACCCTTTGGTATTTTTTTTGTGTTTACCTCTAATACCCCTTTGGTACCTGTGGTGCGGTTTATGCTGCTTACACCATCATTATTGAATATCTCAACCGATTCTACAATGTTAGGGTTTAAATTGTTAAGGGCATTAAAATCAAGCGACATGCCATCTATGTAAATAGCGACAGGCGTTTTGGTGCCCTGGTTATAGTCCCTGGTTAAATAAAAGTTATTGTTTTCAAAAGTTAATCCAATGGCTGCGGTCATTAAACAATCAGTCATAACGGGGCAGTCTTTAAATCTTGACCCAGGAATGGTATGATCGGCCTCCATACTTAAACCCGACAGTGCGGAATAATCGGTATGGCTCGGTTTTTTTACAATAACCTTTTCCTTAATAACTACTTCGTTAAGTGCTCTTGGGGTATTAAACTGTTGTTTCCTGTTTTGTAAATATGGACGAAGGGTACTGTCTATATTTGCTATTGCACCATCCAGATTAATATATTGAGTTGATGGTGGGGAAATTACCCCGTCGACAGTAATCACCATGTTAGTGCCGTTTGGATTATCACGGGCATTGAGGGTTACTTTTGAAGAGTCAGCAAGTATTATATTAGAAAATCTAAAATTTCCGCTCATATCCGTCGTTGCCTGCGTAGAAAAGTTTTTATCGGGTATGGATAATCTTATACTTCCTTTGGCTATTGGTAAGCCCGTATTGGCCCGTAGCGTCCCTGTAATTTCTATCCCTTGTTCAGGTAAAAAAGAAATTGGTGGATTTTTATCCGCAATTATATTTTTATAAGAAAAACGACGGTAACCCTGGGTGAGCATTAACACGTCAAGATCGGCGTTCGTTTTATCGTCCGGGTGGATAAAATAATAATTAGGACTTTCCACATAACCTTTTAGATCAGAGGTCAGCAATAAGTGGCTCAAAATAGTTGTTTCAGCATTTTCATCAAAAGGCACCGTGGATTCATTTACCACTGAAACTGAAAAAGTGCCCTCCGCAGGCAGTGCTGCATTTTTTGCCGCAACCAGCATCCGTACTTTTTGTCGCCTGGAATATGTTGATTTATCAGACTTTAACGAAAGGTTTAACTGATCATTATGCTGAATAAAAGCAATCCGTTCACTCAAAGGTGAGCCTTTTGATGAAAAAACAGTAACCTGTACAATACCTGTCGGGAATTTACTTTTAGGGATATCTGCGGCGTACGCCGAACTTTTTAAAACCGTTTGTGCCGCATAACAAATTACACCCTCACTTTGGGCTATCACATAAAAGCTTTTGTTTTGATTCTTCTGGAAGAATGGGTCATTGGCCACTATTTTAATGCTCAAATTTTCAGGATCACTGTTATTTAAAGACAGATTAATGCTTTCTTCACGGGCGGTTGGCAAATCATAACTGCCTTGCGAACCATCAGCAAATGTTAAATTGGCTTTATATGTTTTATTACTTTCGGGTACAATTGCAAACACCCCCATCCCCAAATGCTGCGATGTGAAATTGGCCACCACAGCGCCTGTATTATCTGTTATGGTTCCTTTGGCATCAATGCCGTAGCCATCGGGTTTTAATGCTTTAATGGCAACCCGTGACCGTATGCCATTGATCAATGCACCACCTTCCGGAAAAAACTGTACATCAATAACCGGTGTTATGGTTTCTATCGGGAATGTATTAGTAATTATTTTTCTTTCTTCAATGGTTACCTGGGTGGTTATCAGGGCCGAGGTTAACTCATTTGGTTTGGTACTTGAGAAGCTAATGTTTAATTGTCCATTTAAATCTGTTTCACCCTTGCCTTTAATTATCGTTCCATCATCATTTGTAGCTTGCCAGGTGATTTTTCTACCGTTATAAGGTTTACCATTTTGGTCTTTAAAGGATACCGCAGCAGTTATTTTAGACACTTTATCCGTTATCGAATTTTTATAAGTAATATGCGGTATCACCTGGCCTTCATCGGGGCTTCCTATGGGGATGGTTTTATTGAAAAAGTATGACTGATCTGAATTGCGCATCCACTTGGTATATGCCCTCACATGATAATTTCCACGCCTGATATATTGGGAGGGAAGTGGCAAAAAGCCACTTGCAACACCATTAACCACCTGCATCCTTAACTCATTTACCATAGTGTTCTGGTTGTCAGACAAATCCACATAAACGATTTTACTCAAGGTTGAAGGCTGATGAAGGTCAATAGTTACATAGGCCTTTAGCCAAATAGTATCGCCAATGGCATAATAAGGTTTGTCAAAATGAAGATAAACTTTTTCTGCAGGGCGGTCATTGGTCAACTTTGTAGTTTTTGCAATGATGGTAGTCAAAGGGATACTATCGCGTTGTGCGAAGGCCGATAAATGAATTATAGTAATAGCTACAGATAAAACAAATAAAAATTTTCTTAAATTCATCAAACTAAATTAAATCAAAGGTACCGGCTAAATATAGCTATTTAAGGTTACAGCCAATAGGGGTAGTGTCACGTTTAACACTTTTTTACAATTGGTAAGGTAAACACAACAAATATTTTACACAGTTACAACGGGAAATATTAATATTAAGTGTTGATTTGAATGATACAGATCCTGGTTCAGGCTTTTAATATAGTATGCTGATGAAAAAGAAAACTGAAAAAGCACATTTTAAGGAACAATGGGACGGAATGGAATCTCATTTGAAGTCTTTTATAGCAAAGGGTGACCAGGAAGAATTACATCTTTTTCGTGTGCAGGTGAAAAAACTTGGGGCTATGCTAACGCTTTTAGATACAGGTTTGTCAAAACATCGATTGTTAAAGGATTTTAAACCTGTTAAATTAATATTCAAACACTGCGGGTACATTCGCAACGCCTATATTAATCTTCAGTTGGGTGTACGTTATAAGCTGGCAAACGAAGAATTTGTAATGGCACAGCTTTATAATATAGAAAAGGGTACAAGCGATTTTCAGCAACAGGCCAAAAAATACCTCAAGATAATAAAAAACGCGCATAGCGTACTCATTGATGACCTGAAGCCGATTGATAATGATCTTATACTGGAATTCTATAAAGTTAAGATGGAACAAATCGCTGTCACGCTAAACAACCTGGAATTTGATGAAACTTTGCACAATTGCCGTAAACAAATAAAAACGCTAATGTATAACCGTAAAATAGCCCAAAAAGCTTTAATCGGTAAATTGGAAGTTAATAATGATTATCTTGATAAATTGCAAAGTAACATTGGCAACTGGCATGATAATGTTCTCGCTATTGAACTGTTTTCAACCCCTGAAGCGAATGACAAAGCAGTGGTAACAAAAATCAAAAGGCAAAATACAAGACTTAAAAAGTCGATAGCTATTTTAACACTGGATTTCAGGAACAAAGCAACGATGAATCGTGAAGTTTTAAAAGAAGTGCAGAAATTGAAATAAGGCGAAATGGAAATAAAAGAATGGGCGCAGAGATAGAAAGAAAGTTTTTGGTTGAACATGAAAAATGGGCTCTTGTAGACAAACCTGCAGGTACACATTATCGTCAGGGATATATTGTTAGTAACAAGAAGCAAACCGTACGCGTACGAATATCAGACACAAAGGGGTTTTTGAATTTGAAAAGCAAGGTATCTGAAATAACCCGCAAGGAATTCGAATATGAGATACCCCTGGAGGATGGCATTGAAATATTAAATTTGTTTACAAAAAACGGTACGGAAAAGGTACGTTATCGTATCCCATTTAAAGGTAAAATCTGGGAAGTGGATGTGTTTTTGGGAGATAACACAGGGCTGGTCGTAGCGGAAATTGAGCTGATCAGTGAAGATGAAGAATTTGAAGTGCCCGGATGGATTACTAAGGAGGTAACCGACGACGGAAGATATGCCAATTCTAATTTGGCGGTGCATCCGTTTAAGGAGTGGTGATGAGATTAGACTATTTTTAATATTGAACAAAACTTTAACATCATTTTTTAAACAAAACCTGAATATGAAAGCCTTTTTATTTGCTGTCTTACTGTTTGTTTCGGGCTATTCTTTTGCTCAACAAATTCCTGCCCGCTGGGACGAACTCACCGCAAGCGATTTTCCTGCAGCGTTAGACAAATCATCCAAAACCTGTATTCTGCCTTTTGGCATATTAGAAAAACACGGTCCGCATTCACCCATCGGTACCGACCTGATCCATGTGCGCGAATGGGCCGCAAGGGCTACCAAACAGGAATATGCAGTTGTTTTCCCGGATTATTTTTACGGGCAGATCAATGAGGCCCGTCAGCAGTTTGGAACTTTTTCTCTGCCGGGCAAGTTAATCTATGATCTGCTTGAAGCCACTTGTGATGAAATAGCGCGAAACGGCTTTAAAAAGATAGTTATACTAAACGGGCACGGTGGTAACCCCGAGTTTATAAGATTCTTTATGCAGTCTTTTTTAAATAAGCGACATAATTATGTGATCTATTTTTATGATGCTGAAAACGATCCTGAATTCACAAAGGAATACCGCAAAATGCATAAATCCGATCTTCGCGGTGATGAACATGCCGGCGAAAGTGAAACCTCTATATTGCTTTACTACCGACCTGATCTGATGAAAATGGATCGTGCGGAACAACAATCAGGAGCCGACCAGAAACGGTTGAATCTACCTGATCTGTATACACCTATCTGGTGGTATGCATCTTTTCCAAACCATTATGCGGGCGAGGGAGGGAAAGCAACTTCTGAATTTGGCAAGTTTATTACCGATCATGAGATCGGTTCATTCATAAAAGCGTTGAAAGTAGTAAAAGCTGATACGACAACCTTGAAATTACAAAATGAATTTTATGACAGGGTGGATAATTTGAATAAATAGAAGCGGCGCAGTGTTTGGTGCCTCATATGTTGAGAACACACGCAACTCCCTGATTTTGAGTTATTGTTTATGTTTTTTTCTTAAGAGGCAACCTTTTTTCTTTTTTATTCGTCATAAGTGTATATATCAAAATACATTTTATTATGGAAAACATAAAAAGGAAAATAATCTATTTAACGCTGATAATACTATCGGGTACCCTTTTATTTTACGGTTGCGGCAAAAGCATGAATAATTCTACTAATCCTACAACAAGCGGAACTACCCCTGTTGCAGCTGCTTCGGCCACTATACAAAATTTTGCATTTTCGCCGGCAGTTATACATCTTTTACCAGGGGGCACAGTTACCTGGACAAACAAGGATGCTACCGCACACACTGTTACTGATGTTAACGGAGGCTTTGATAGTGGTAATATTGCTGTTGACGCTACATTTGTACACACATTTGCCACCGCCGGTACTTATACTTATAAATGTACTATACATTCTATGATGGCAACTGCTACAGTTATAGTGGGAAATTAATAAAATAGTTATAAACCAAATAAGCCCTGCGATACAAAATGTTTTGTAAATCGCAGGGCTTCATTTTTTGAATATACCAGGTTACTGGTAAAATTAGAATAAGGAATATTAACTCCAGCCTGTGCCTTTTTTTGCATTGCCATCCTTTATATGACCTTCAGCAGTTGCTTTACTCATAATGGCTGCCATTTTATTGCCTGCGCTATCTTTACCGCTTGCAATGTACCTGCCTGATTTAATGTCAATAACCGGATCGATCATCGGAACATTTTTTGTTTTTGTTTTTACTGAATACGCGGTTATTCCGCTTCCTTCTGTTGCCATGATAAGTGTGTTTTAATTTTTATAGTTAACCCTTTTAAAGGTGATTTGTTTACAATATATGTTTTTTTGTTAATATAATGATTCTTTGTTCATAAATGTCGCCAAAAAAAGTAAGTTAATTAATATCAGGGGCCTTCAACTATGCACCCTGATGAATTGTCACAATTGGCGTATGTCCAATTGGTAAAGTGCACTCCGTCCGGCTGCCTGGGATTTCTGTCCCTCCGGTACAAAATATCATCACCATTATCAACTGTAAAAGTACGTGATTGTCCTATGGTTAAATATTGGTCAAAAATAAGCTTATCATGATAAGGGTCAGGGTTATATCCTTTTCGTACCTGTACATGAACCTTTTGCCACCGTGTATTTTTTATAGATACTATCGAATTAAATTGTATATAATTTCTGTGGATAACCAAATATAAGATGGCCAAAGTAGTAACAACCATTACTAACATAAAATATCTTTTCATCAGAATGAATTTAATATCTTGCCCTTTCTGCCTGCGTTAAAGGATTTTTACAAAGTTAGAACATCGGTTTTATAAAGGGCATAGTGATAACACCCATTTTGGACACGTGTTTTTACGCAATCAATTTTTTTTTGAATGATTATAAAGGCTGATCGGTATTTAATAAACAAAATTGTTATTAATATTGTGTTGATAAAGAAACCACCCTATGAGTAAACAAAGAGATTCCGGCATTGCATATTTCCTTTTGGGTATATATGCTTTAATGATAAACTGGTATTACAATCATTCAATCATCTTTCTGATCCTGAGTTATATATTTTGGCCTTTTTATTTAATATACGAGTTACTCACAGGTCACCTTTCTCATGATATGTGGAAGATCATCCCGCTGTCGTATTTTAAATAGCTGCAATGGCCAGTTTTCAGATAACATCCTTGAGCAGCATAATGCATTTGTCGAAAAACAAAAAATAATTCTTTGAGTTCCGCACTTCTTAGCGCCAATAAACGTGCTAATCTTTCGCCTAAGGGGGTCGACAGTTTTAGTGTACTTTCCCGCACTTTTTACAACAGGTAAATACCGTTAAAACACGGGTTGACAGTGAGTTAAATAATATTTAAATTGGTTTAGTTTATTAACCAATTTAACTCACCCTAATCCCTAAAATTATGGACCTGGCCTATTTTATCATCCTTGGTGTTTTATTAATAATAGTAATAACACTCTCTTTAAATTCAGACATGCTCCGAAATGTGGTTTTTGATGTACAGACTATGAATGCTATAGCTTTGCAAAAAGGTAAAAAATCTAAACCTGCATTTAGTCTGGCTAAGACGCAATTGGCTTTCTGGTCGGTTATTATTATTGGGTCGTACGTGTATGTCGCTTTTTTTACTCCTGGTTCTAACGGAATAAAGTTTTATGTTAACATAAATGCGGTCAACCTAACATTGTTAGGTATAGCTGCGGGGACTACAGTAATTGGCAAAGCAATAGATGGTAACCAACAGACTAATACCACACCGGATAAAGACAAACAACAAAATCAACCAGGTACAGGTTTCTTTTTTACAGATATTATTTCGGATGAAACTGGAGTAAGTATTCACCGCCTTCAAAATGTAATATGGACAGCTGTTGTCGGCGTTATATACATCACCTATGTTTACTCAAATTGTATTTTGCCGGATGATAAAATTATAACGAATACTTTAATGGGCCTTATGGGAATTAGTTCAATTGCTTACTTAGGCGTAAAAACGAAAGAGAATACTGCACCACAACCACAGCCTGAACCCGGAGATGATGGCAACGGTGGTGGTGGCAACGGTGGTGGTGGAAATGCAGGAGCTGGCAACGGTGGTGGTGGAAATGCAGGAGTTGGAAACGGTGGTGGTGGAAATGCAGGAGCTGGAAATGCAGGAGCTGGAAATGCAGGAGCTGGAAATG